>JBBSAT010000121.1:0-20801 GCA_038252025.1 Polyangiales bacterium
CGTCTTCGCGGCCGTGGTCGCCGTCGCGATCGCAGGTGGCGGCCCCTTCGTCGTCGCGGGGCCGGTGGTCGCCGCGCTGGCGAGCACCGCCCTCGGCGCTGTCGCCGGCGCGCTCGTCGGCGCCGGGCTGCCGTCTCACGCGGCCGTCGAGGGCCGCGCGCCCTGGGCCGCCCGGCTGCTGCTCTCGGTGTACACGGAGAGCCCGAGCGACACGCACGCAGTCAGACAGATCCTCGAGCACCATGCGGCTTCCGACGTCGCCGTGGATCCGCCCGCGTAGCGCCGTCAGTGCTCGGCAGCCGCCCGCTCTTCCTTGGGCACGACCTCCATCGCGTCGATCACGAACGCATCGCCTTCCGTCGCGCGGACGACGAGCGTGTGCTCGGCGATGCGCGTCGATCCGAGGACGTCCTGGAGCACCGCCTCCAGCCGCCCGCGCTTGGCCTCCGGCACGGCGATCGTGGCCGTCTTCACGAGACGGCCGGTCGACGCACCGAGCTCGGTCTTCTTCTTGTTGATCGCCGTCATCAGCTCGGCGGCGAGATCGAAGCTGCCCTCGTCTGCCGGCCTCGGGATCGTCGCGAGCTCGGTGACGGTCGGCCAGGGAGCGTGATGGATGCTCGGCTGGCCTCGCACCTCGGCGAACGCCCAGCTCCACACCTCCTCGGTGATGTAGGGCAGCACCGGCGCGAAGAGGCGCAGCAACACGCCGAGGGTCAGCCGCAACGTCGCGATGGCCGAGACCCGATCCCGATCGTCCACGCCCTCACCCCGCGCGCGGACCTTCACGAGCTCGAGGTAGGTGTCGGTGAACTGCGACCAGAAGAACTGCTCGGTCGCCATCAGCGCGTTCGCGTACTCGAACTCCGCGAAGCTCGCCGTGGCCTTCTCGATGACGGCGCGGAGCTTGTGGATCATCGCGCGATCGAGCTCGCTCGTGATCAGGCTCTCGATCGACGCGTCGCTCGGGATGGCTGCGTCACCGATGGACTGGCCGAGCACGTACTTGCCCGCGTTGAAGAGCTTCGTGACGAGCTTCTTGCCGACCTTGAGCACCTTCTCGTCGAACGCGGTGTCCATGCCGAGCCGCGCCGAAGCGGCCCAGTAGCGCACGCCGTCCGATGTGTAGTCCTCGAGCAGCTTCATGGGCGTCACGACGTTGCCCTCGCTCTTGCTCATCTTCTTGCGGTCGGGATCGAGGATCCATCCGCTGATGACCACGTTCCTCCACGGCACCTTGCCCTCGTGGAGCATCGCCTTCGCGATCGTGTAGAAGGCCCAGGTCCGGATGATCTCGTGGCTCTGCGGCCGGATGTCGGCCGGGAAGAGCTTCGCGTGACGCTCTGGATCGAGGAGCCAGTGCGAGCCGATCTGCGGCGTGAGCGACGACGTGAACCAAGTGTCGAACACGTCGGGATCACCCGTGAAGCCCCCCGGTTGGTTGCGCTGCGCCTCGGTGAATCCCTTCGGCGCATCGCTCATCGGGTCCATCGGGAGGCGATCGGGCGTCGGAAAGAGCGGATGCTCGTGATCCGTCGCTCCGTCCGGCAGTACCGGGTACCAGACCGGGATCGGCACGCCGAAGTAGCGCTGCCTCGAGATACACCAGTCACCGTTCAGGTTCTCGGTCCAGTTCTGGAAACGAGCGTGCATGAACTCGGGCCACCACTTCACCTCGGCGCCCTTCTCGAGAAGCACTGGCTTGTTCGGCATCAGCTTCACGAACCACTGGCGCGTGGTGATGAACTCGAGAGGGCGCTCGCCCTTCTCGTACATCTTCACGGGGTGCTCGATCTTCTTCGGCTCGCCCTGGAGCGGCGCGCTGCCGCCCTGAGCGAGAGCGCTGTGCGCGGCGTCCTTCAGTAGGTCGACCACGAGCTTCTGCGCCTGCGTGACGTTCTTGCCCACGAGCGGTGCGAATGCCGCGTTGGCTGCGAGGGGGTCCTTGCTCGGAAACGTCTCGGTGCCGAACTCGACCAGCTTCACGCGGCCGTCCTTGCCCAGGATCTGCCGCGTCGGGAGCTTCTGTTCCCGCCACCAGGTCACGTCGGTCGCGTCGCCGAACGTGCACACCATCAAGATGCCCGTGCCCTTCGTCGGGTCCGCCAGCTCGCTCGCGAAGATGCGCACCGGCGCCTTGAAGATGGGTGTGATGGCGTGCTTACCGAAGTACTTCTTGAAGCGCTCATCGTTCGGATGCGCGCACACGGCCACGCACGCCGGAAGGAGCTCGGGCCGCGTCGTCGAGATCACGAACGACTCGTCCGAGCCCTCGATCGCGAACTGGATGTCGTGATAGGCGCCCGGCCGGATCACGTCCTTGAGATCCGCCTGCGCGAGCGCCGTCTGGAAGTCGACGTCCCACATCGTCGGCGCCTCGACGTTCGCGAGCTGCTTCTTCTCGAGGAGATCGAGAAACGAAAGCTGGGCGAGGTGCCGGCAGCGGTCGTCGATCGTCGCGTACGTCTGCCGCCAGTCGACGCTGAGCGCGATCCGGCGGAAGAGGGCCTCGAAGGCCTTCTCATCCTCGTGCGTCACGATCGCGCAGAGCTCGATGAAGTTCTTCCGCGAGACGATGCGGGGCCGCTCGGTCGGCTTCTTGTCGCCGACGCGCGGCAGCGCGAGCCCTGGCTCGTACGCGGCGTTCGCGTCGCAGCGCACGTGGAAGATGTTCTGCACGCGCCGCTCGGTCGGCAGCCCGTTGTCGTCCCACCCCATCGGATAGAACACGTTCATCCCGAGCATGCGCCGCTGCCGGACGATGACGTCGGTGTGCGTGTACGAGAACACGTGCCCCATGTGGAGCGAGCCGCTCACGGTCGGCGGCGGCGTGTCGACGACGAAGGTCTCACCGCGCGGACGCGAAGGATCCCACTGGTAGATCCCGTTCTTCTCCCAGACCGCGTCGAACGCGGCCTCCTTCGCCGCCGCCTCGAAGTGCGGGGGAAGGGCGGAGACGTCGATCACGGCGAGAGCCGCCGCAGGCGCGCTGATCTTCTTCATCGGCATGACGCGCGACATGTACGCGCGGCCGATCGGCCCGACAAGCGCCGAAATCCCGACCCGCGCGGAAATGACGCGCGACGGAATGAAGCGGCGTGCAGCCCCGCGCGGCGAGGCGCCGAGCTAGGACGTGAGTCGCTTGATCTCTTCGCGGATCAGCGTCTCGGCGAGCGTCGGGACGACCTCCCAGACGACGCGCTCGACGACCTCGCGGGAGAGCGCGAGCACGCCCTCGATCTGCGCGGGCGTGAGCCCCATGCCGGAGAGCTTTCCGGCCATCTCGTCGGTCGCTGCGGCGGCCACCGCCGTGACGGGGCTCCCGTCGTCGTCCGCGAGATCGAGTGGACGCTTGACCGCCGGCGCGGCAACCGGCGGGCGCGGGCCCTGGGTGCCCGCGTGGGGGGTCGCCTGCGGGGGCTTGCTCCCTTGCGGAGCACCGAAGCTCGCGGTCGCACGGCCCGTCACCGCGGGAGCCGCGGGCGCGGCGACCGGGGGCTTGGCCGCGACGACGCCCGGGATCGGGGCAGCGGGCGGCCGCGGCGCGACGACCGGCGGAGAGGCCTTCGGCGTTCCGAGCGAGATGGGCGCAGCCGGAGCGGGCGGGCGGGGAGCGGCGGCCACGGGGGCGGCTCCGCCGGAGACGCGCGGCCGCGCGAGCATCTCCTTGGCCTTGTCGATCAGCGCCTGCGTCTCGAACGGCTTCATGACGTGGTCTTCCACGCCCGCTGCCTTGGCCTTGCCGGTGTCGAGCGGGTTGTGCTCGCTGGCGAGGAAGAGGATCGGCACACCCGAGGTCACCGAGTGACCACGCAGCGCCGACGCCACCTCGTAGCCGTCCATGCCGGGCATGGCGACGTCGAGAATGATCAGGTCGACCCCGTGCTCGGCCGCCTTGAGCGCGGACTCGCCGCTGGAGACGGCGCCCAGCTGGATCCCGTCCTGACCGATGAAGGTCATCTCGAGGATCTTCCTCATCGTGGCGCTGTCATCGACCGCGAGAATTCTCGACACGGACCCTCCGCATGTCAGTGGGACATGCCCACCCACGCGACAAGGGGATACAGGAATCCAGCGCATACGGTCAAGAACCGCACCGTTGACCGCGCGTTTCTCGGGCGCTAATCGCGGCGTCCTCAAGTGACCACGCCCGCCACGCCCCCGCCCGTTCGCTACGATCTGATGGCTCGCCGCCCGCCCGAAGGGCCGGTCGAGCTCGACGCGCTCGTCCCGGGGGAGGGCGACCTGGAGCTCGAGATCGGCTTCGGCCGAGGCCGATTCCTCCTCGAGCGCGCCGTCAGCGCCCCGGGCTCGCGAGTGGTCGGCATCGAGATCAAGAGCAAGTGGGCGCACCTCATCGAGGAGCGTCGCAAGCGGCTCGGCCTCGCGAACGTCGTCGCGCTCTGTGGCGACGCGCGGGAGATCCTCCGACGGGCCGGCCCAGACGCCGGGCTCGCGCGGGTGTTCATTCACTTTCCCGACCCGTGGTGGAAGAAGCGGCACGCGAAGCGGCGCGTCGTCGACGAGGACTTCCTCGATCAGCTCGCGCGACTGCTCCGGAAGGGCGGCGAGCTCTTCGTGCAGACCGACGTGGAGGACCGCGCGCTCCAGATGGCCGCTCACATCGCGCAGAACGCGGCGTTCACGGTCGAGCCTGGCTTCGAGAGCGCGAACCCGTACGGAGCCCGTTCCAACCGCGAGGTGCGGGCCGACGAGGACGGCCTCCCCGTCTATCGGATCCACGCCAAGCGCTCTTGAGGCGCCGCTCGGTCTCACTCCGGAGGCGGAGGGCGGGCCCAGGTCGCACGCGCTGTGCGCACGAGGGCAGCGAGGATCATCGCGGCGCCGACGGGGACCAGCCACACGAGCGCGTTGGGATCACCCTCGGGGTGCGCGATCGACGAGAGCAGAAACGCCGACGGCACGAGGACGCTGCCGAGCGCGAGCGTCGTCAGCGTCGAGCCACGCGTCGAGGCGGAGAGCACGGGCAGCCCGGCCTCGCCGAACACGAGCACGACGAGCGCGAGCCCGACGCCGTGGGCATGACCGAGCGTGCACAGCTCGCGCGTGAGCGCGTCGTCCAGATAGCGCGAGAGCTTGAAGCCGTGTGCGCCCTCGAGGAGCAGGCCGACGGCGGCCCAGCCGAGCAAGCTCGTCCAGCCGATGCGACGCGCCCGTGCGCGGAGGAGATCCGTTTCGCCCGGCTCGCTCATTCACCGATCTCGATCGCACGCAGCTCGGCGCGAGCACGCAGCTCGGCGACGAGCGCGCCGTCCGGGGAAGAGATCGACTCGTGCGAGGCGAGCAAGGCCCGTGTGATGCCCTCGATCTGCGCCCGCCGCTCGCGCGCATCGTCGGTCGAGGTGAAGCGCTCGATCTCGCCGGCGGTCGGTGCGAGCGCCCGAAGGCTGCGCCACGCGATCCCTCGCACTGCGGGGTAGGGGTCGTCCTGCATCGCCGCCAGCAAGAGCCCGAGCCTCGCGTCGCGATCGTTCGCGGCCGTACCGCGCCCGAGCGCGGCCGCCGAGACCGAGCGCTCGATAGGGTCTCCGCCGAGCAACCCACGCGTCGTCGACGGCGTCCCCTCGGGTGCGAGGCGGCGCGGGTAGTGCGCGGCGATCGCGGCCTCGGCCCAGTCGGCGTTCGCGTCGGTGTGGCAGAGCGTGCACGCGTCGACGCGGCCCGCGGCTTGGTCCGCGAGCGGCCGCGGCACGTCGATTCGATGGCTTCGATGGAGGGTCCGGATACCGTAGACGATACGCGGCATGTGACAGTCCACGCACGCGACCGACACGTGCCCTGCGTGCGCCAGGAGCGCGTCGTCGGAAGCGAGCTCGCCGTGGCAGGCGCCCGCGCACATCGCGTTCCCGAGCGCGCTCGGCCGGATCTGACCGCGCGGGTCGCCCTCGTGCATGCCGTGGCAGTCCGTGCAGGAGAGCGCGCCTTCGCTCGCGCACGCCGACTGCAAGAGACCCTGGTACTCGTAGGCCGTCAGGCGCGCCGTTCCGTCGCCATAGAAGCGCGGCGCGAACGCCTCGGGGTCGCCGTGCAGCGGCGTGTCTCGCGCGAGCGGCCGCGAGTAGTCGGCGAGCGAATCGCCGGGGACGAAGGGATCGCCGTGCGCGAGGAAGCGGCCCACGTCGTCCGTGATCCGCTGCCCGTGACAGCGCCCGCAGACCTCGCTGCGACGTTCGGGCGAGAGCCGAGCCGGGTTCACGATCGTCGGGTCGGCGTCGTCGCTCGCGTGCAGCGCGTACCTCCGCACGGGGCTCGCGTTCGCGCGTACGTGGTCCGCGCCCGGCCCGTGGCACGCCTCGCACGCGACGCCGAGCTCCGCGACGCGCGAGTCGAAGGCTCCCGTCGCAGGATCGAGCCCCGGGTCGGGGGCCACGTTGTGGCAGAAGATACAGTTGTCGTTCCACCGCACCGAGTGCCTCAGGTAGTCGGCCTCGGCGATGCGTCCGCCCTCGGGGACCTCCGGATCCGGGGTGAGGAACGCGCCGTTGAGGTGGAAGAAGCGCCCTTCCTCGACGTCCCACGCGATCGGCAGCCGTACCCAGACATCGCCCTCGCGCGTGAAGAGCTGCTGGTGCCGCCTGGATCCCACGAGGCGTGCGACCGTCCAGCGCTCGAGCGCCCGACCGTCGTCGCCGGAGACCTCGACCACGAAGCGCCCGCCGTCCGCGCGCGCCATCCGCGCGGTCCGCCCGCCGTACCGCAGCGCGCGCCCATCGAAGGCCCCGAGCACGCTCTCGGCCGTCGCCTCTTGCGTCATGGTTCGATGGAAGGTGCGGCGGAAGCTCTCGTCGTGGCTCGGATGGCAGCGCGCGCACGCCGCGGAGCCGACGTACGCGCTGCGATGCAGATCGCGCAGCGTGTCGAGATCGCTCACGACGCCCGCAGCCACCGCGTACGCGGAGCCGAGCACCAACGCGCTCACGAGCGCGACCGCGGCGCGGTTCACGTCAGATCCTCCCGTTTGGAGCTCCGCCTCGGCTAGCTGAGCGAGCGAAGCGTCTCGTCCACCTTCTCGATGTCGGGGAGGCCGATCTTCCGCATGATCGAGCGCGCCTCGCGCATGCGCTCCTTCGCGCCCTCGGTGTCGCCGCGCTCGAGCACGTGCAGCCCGAGCTCGGCCAGAGTGCGCGCGCACTCCTTCTCGTTTCCGAGCTCGCGGAACGCGTCGATCGCCACGAGGTAAGCGTCCTCCGCCCGTCGGTCGACGGCGCCCGTCTCATCGAAGACTGTCCGCGCACGCAGCGTGCCGATCGCGTGGTGCGCCTGGGCGATGACCTCCTTGCCGCCGTACTCGTTCGCGAGGGCGAGGGCCCGCACGACCGTTGCTTCGGCCTCGTCGTCGTCGAGCTTCAGGAGCGCCAGCCCGAGGTTTCGCTCGACCTCCGCGATCACGCGCTTGTCGCCGAGGTCGTGCGCGAGCTGCCGCGCATCGGCGAGCACCTCGCGCGCCTCCGGGATGCGGACGTTCGCCCGGATGAGCGCCTCGCCGAGGTTGTTGAGGATGAAGCTCTGCGTGCGCCGATCGGCCATCTTCCGGGCCTCCTGCAGCGCCTGACGCCAGTAGGTCTCCGCGGTGTCGAGATCGCCTCTCTCCGACGCGAGCGCGCCGAGCTGGTTGAGGGACGTCGTCATCCCCGCGCGGTCGCCGATCTCCTCCCGGATCGCCAGGGAAGCGCGGGCCGCCTTCTCCGCCGCGTCGAGGTTGCCGCGCGAGAACTCGATGCCCGCGAGCGTCGTGAGGGACACGGCCTCGCCTCGCTGGTCGCCGTGGTTGCGCCGGATCGTGAGCGCCTCGTTCGCGGCGTTGGTCGCGGCTTCGAGATCGCCGCGCAGGCGCTCCACCTGCGCGAGGTCGTCCAGCGTCGCGGCGACGCCGCGCAGGTCGAAGGCGCCGCGGAAGAGGCCGAGCGCGCGCAAGAGCACCGTCCGTGCGCGCTCGTCCTCGCCGCGCATGCGGTGCACGCGAGCGATCCGGTTCAGCGCCGCGCCGCCCTTGCCGCGCGCGCCGAGCCGGTAGCTCATCTCGAGCATCTCGGAGAACGCGCGCATGGACTCCTCGTAGCGCCCGAGCGTCGAGAGGAGCGATCCGAGCAGGTGGAGCGCGTCGATGCGCCGTGTGATCTCGTCGACGTCGAGCAGATCGATCGCCTTCTCCACGAAGCGCATCGCGCTCTGTGTGTGCATCTTCTTCTGCTCGTCCTTCGCCGCCTCCAGGTAGGCGCGTCCCGCGCGCGGTCCGAGCAGGGCCTTCTCGAGGTGCGGCGCCGTCATCGCCGGCACGCCGTCACGATGGATCTCGACCGTCGTGGTGATCCAGTGCGCGACGGTCGCGTGCCGCTGAACCCGGATCTTGTCGCTGAGCTCGCGGTAGACGAAGTGTCGCGTCTCCCCATGGAGGAAGCGGTACTCGTGGCTCCCGGCGACCTCCGTGTGATCGAGACGCAGGAGGAAGCCCTTCTCCTCGAGACGCGCCAGCGCGTGCGCGAGCGCTCCCTCGTCGTCGTCGTCCGGCCAGAGCGCGAGAGGGTCGTCGCTCGCGGTCGACGCTGGTCGCTCCGACCGCATCATCGCGAGGATCGCGCGATCGTGGGCGATCTCTCCGCAGACCGCGGCGCGGTCGACCGTGGCGCGCTCGAGGTCGTCGAGCCGCGCGAGCCGCGCGCGGATGGCGTCCTCGATGTTGACCGGAAGGCTGCCTCCTTCGAGCTTGGCGAGGTCGACCACGAGCCCGTCGTCGGTCTTCGTGAAGAGCTTGGCCTCCACGAGCGCGAAGACGAGCTCGCGCAGCGCGCTCGGATTTCCACGCGATCGGTGCGCGAGTGCCGCGACGAGCGGCTCGGGCGCTTCCGTCAGCGTCGGCAAGATGATGTGGAGCATCGAACCGACGTCGGCCTCGGACAGCCGCGGGATGGCCCCCACCACGATGCCGCCCGCGGCAGCGAGCGCCTGAGCTCGCTCGCCGATGCCGGCGTCGCCGGTGAGCACGACGGTGATCGGCGCCTCCGCCGAGAGCACCACGCCGAGGTGCGCCCAGGCATCGCTCTCCGCGAAGTGCATGTTGTCGAGCAAGAGCAGCGTCGGTCGCTGACGCGCGTCGCCCTCGAACAGACGCTTGAGCGCGGACTCTTGTCGGGTCCGCAGCTCGACCGGCTTGTCGTCGAGCCCGACCAGGAACGGGCTGTCCGGAAACGGAACGCCGGCGAAGTGCCCGAGGAGATGGCTCGTCTCACCTACGCTGATGGCGTCCGCGCTCTGCAGCGCATCGGCCACGAACATCGCGATCTGACCGCGCACGATCTGGGGCGAGCTCGAAGGCGTCACGCCGAATCGCTCGAGCAGCACGCGCGAGAAGGGCGCGTTCGTCGCATCTCCGTCCCGGCACGCGCCGAGGTGGATCCGCACGTTGGGCGCGATGCGCGCGGCCAGCTCGGCTGCGTGGAAGAGCAGCCGCGAGCGTCCTGACCCCGACTCGCCCTCGAGCACCACGAGCGTCGGAAGGCCTCGCTCGATCGAGGCGGCGAAGGCCTGGTGGATCGCCGCCGACACGTCCGCCTGTCCGACGAGCGGCGGCTCGATGTCCTCGTGCGGCGGCGCGGGCACCGAGTCCTGCGCGGAGTCGGCCGGCTCGAGCCCGGGCGCCGCCGAGACGATGGTCTCGTCGCCCGTCTGGTCCTCGAGGTAGCTGCGCCCCGTCTTCCGCACCGCGCCGAGCCCGGAACCACAGGCTGCGCAGGCGCGGAAGGCTCGCGGATTCTCGAAGCCGCACTGGCTGCAGACCTGGCTGACGAGGTTCATGGCGCGCATTCGACCAGAACGCGGGACAAGCCACAACGGCCGCGAACGTCGGCCGCTCACCGTTCGAGGTCACGACCGCCGACGAGCCCGCCAGCGCGCGCCGCGGTGCGGGTTGGCGTTCAGCGTGTCTCGGCCACGGCGAGCGCCCCGCAGCGAGCCTCCGCGCGCGAGCGTGACCATCGGCGCCTCGGTGCTCGCGCCTTCGGCGTGTCGCGGCGCGAAGAAGAGCCGCGGGTCGTCGGCGAAGTCGTAGAGCTCTTCTCCGCGGGCGAGCAGATCGCAGTTCCGCGCTTCGAGGCGCTGCACGATCCGTGGGAACGCCTGGACGCTCCACTCGTGGATGTCGTGCAGGAGCACGATGCCGCCGTGCACGTCGCGCTCACGCTCTTCACGAGCGAGCACGCTCTCGAACGTGCTCACGACGGCTTCGGGCGTCCGGACCTGGAAGTCGCCCGTCCCGAGGTTCCAGAGCATCTCGGTGTACCCGCGCGAGGCGAGGTACGCGTCGATCCGGGGGCTTCGTCCGCCGCCAGGCGGTCGCACGAGGAACGGCCTCGCCCCGAGGACGCGCTCGAACACGTGCTCGGCCTCGACGATCTGCTCGTCGAGCTCGGCGCCACCGATCAGCGGCAGCTGCACGTGATCCATCGTGTGGTTCCCGACCCAGTGCCCGCGTCGAACGATCTCGCGCGCGATCTCGGCGAGCTCACGGTCGCGTCGGTTGGGACCTTCGATCCTTCGCGCGGCCAGGAAGAACACCGCGCGGATCTCGGCACGGTCCAGCGCGTCGAGGAGGTCCTCCGTGTATCGGTGGTCGGGCCCATCGTCGAACGTGAACAACACGAGCCTGTGATGGGTCGCGCCCGTCATGACCAGGCCGTCGCCGAGATCCTCCGCGAAGGGGCCCGTCGGCGTCTCCGCGATCGCGTCGTCGCTCTCGAGCTCGACGTCGAGCGGCGCTTCGACCACGGCCTGCGCGTCTTCCAGGGTGCTCGGAGCCGGGGAGATGCCCTCGACCACTTCCGAGGAGGAGGTCGGTCCCGGCTTCTCGATCACCGCGGTCGTCTGCGCGGCCACGAAGGCCCCCAGGAGGACCGCCGCTGCGCAGAGGACACCGCGGAGGCAGAGGCCCGCCGCTCGTCGTACCGAAGGCATGCCCGCATGGTAGGGAGATGTAGGCGCGCTACGCCAGAAACTGGCGAAGCTATCGTTTCGCTGCGTTCGGCGCGGCGTTGCCGGGCTTCAGCTGGTCGCGTGCGTTCCGGATCGACTCCGGGAGGAACACGGCCATTGCGACGCTGCCAGCGAGGCCGACCGCGATCGGCGTCGAGGCAGGCCAGAGCGTGCACGCGATGCCCGCGATGAGGCTTGCTCCCGCGGAGCCGGCCAGCCGCGAGTCGAGCCCGATGGCGCCGGTCGCCATCACCGCGGCGAGCGCGGTCATCATCTGCGCTGCGGCTTCCGAGCCGGTCCCCTCGCGCATCATCACGATGCCGCTCGACGCGGCCGCGGCCGCCAGGACGACGATCAGCAGCCCCGACATCTGCTTCCCCCAGCGATTGGCGAGCGCGCGCGAGCGGAACGCGAGCAGCGTGACCGACGACGCGACCAGCAAGCCGACCGCCCACGCGAAGATGCGGCTCGACTGGTAGCCGGCGCCGCCTTCGCTCCACTCCGACATCGCGCCCACGATCGAGAGCCCTCCGAGCGCGAGAATGAGGCCCGACTGGATGAACACCCCGAGCAGCGCGCCGACGCGTCGGTCGCGCTCGAGGACGTCGCGTCGCGCGACCTCTTCGAAGCGCCGGCTCTCGGCGACGGCCTCTCGAAGCGCCTCGATGCGCGGCTCGAGCGATGGCTCGGGTGGGTCGAGCTGGCGGGCGAGCTCGGTCGCGGCCTCGGGGCTGCGCCGGCGTATCTCGGCCTCGACCATCAGGAGCAGCGCTCTCCGGAGGCCCTGCTTCGCGAGCGCATTCAGAGGCCACTCGCGGAGCGCCTGCGTGAACGCGAAGCGCGTCTCGACGAGCGCGGCCGCGGTGTCGGGATCCTGGCTCGGACGGCCAACGCCCTCCTGCGGCAGCGCCTTGCCTTCGATCGCGTCGAGCCGATCGCAAGCGTCCTGTGCCAGCTGGAGAGAGCCGCGATGCCTGAGATACTCGGTCAGCTTCTCGCGGAACTCCGCGGCCGTCTTCGGCCGATCGGCCATCTTCGCGGACGTCGCGTGGTTCGCGAGCGCACCCAGCTCGGCGGGCACCGACTTCGGGTAGTCGATCGGATCGGAGATCGCCGCCGACACCATGATCTGCCGCAGCGTCGTCCCGACGTGTCGCGGGCCGTCCGTGAGGAGCGTGTGGAGCGTGGCACCGAGCAGGTAGACGTCGGTGCGCGCGTCCATGCCTTCGGCGCGCCCTGCGATCATCTCCGGCGCCATGAACACCGGCGTCCCCACGATCGACAGCGACGCGCGATCCTCCGCCGTCAGCGCGCTCACGCGCAGCGCGAGGCCCCAGTCGAGCAGGTAGACCTCACCGAAGCTGCCCACCATCACGTTGTCGGGCTTCACGTCGCGATGGATGAAGCCGCGACTGTGCGCGAAGTGGAGGGCGTCCGCGACCTTGCCCAGGATCTCGATCTTCGCCGCGAGCCGGTCCCCGTAGCGTCGCTCGAGCTCCGGCCAGGCCGGATGGTCGTCTCGTGCGAGAAGCTCCGCGACGGTCGCGCCCTCGACCCGCTTCATGACCAGCATCGGCGCGCCGCCCGCGTCGACGCCGAGGGCGTGCACGGGGACGATGTTCGGATGCTCCAGCGCACCCGTCGCGCGCGCCTCGACGAGCAGCGCGCTCACGCTGCTCGCGGACCACGCCTCGTCGCGCAGCCGCTTCACCGCGACGTCTCGCCCGAGCGACGACTGCCGCGCGAGCCAGACGACGCCCATCCCGCCCTCGCCGAGCGTCGTTCGCAGCACCAGCTCGGTGGTCGGCAGCGCGTCCGTACCGAGAGCCGGCGGCTCCGCGCGGCTGACCTCGATCCGAGGAAGCGGCAGCTCCACGGTCACGCTCGGCGTCGGCGCGTCGAGGTCGGGCAAGGACGACCGCGCGAGCGTGAGCGTCCCGGCCCGGAGCGTGCCCTCCGGGCCGAGCTTCACCTCGTCGAGATGGAGAGTTCGCGCGAGAGCGTCGAAGGCGGCGCGGTCCACGTCGGCAGGATACCGGAACGGTTCGCGCGTGGTGGATCGTCTCTCAGCGGGGCGCGAAAGTGTTGGGCAGGACGAACGTCATCGGCCCGCCGTCGGGCGCCGGGAACGTCCAGCTCTCCACGTCGCGCGTCAGACACGAGGACATCATCGCGGGCACCTCGTCGCCGCTCAAGCGCACGCGCGAGACCTCACCGGTCATGTCGACGGTGATCTGCATCTCGACGTGGACCGCGAGGTCCGACTGCTGCCTCAGCGCGCGCTCGTAGCAACGCTGCAGTGACGCGTGGTGGCTGCTCACGACGCCCTGGATGACCGCGGTCGGCAGCGTGCCCACGCGAACCCGGGGCGCCTCCGGCCTGAGGTCGCTCGGCGAGAGGTCGAGGCCGCCCGGACCGACGCTCGCCATCGCGTGGAACTCACGCTCGTGCGAGTCCCAGCCCGTGATCGAGATCTCGCCGGTCCCGACCCGCATCGCGAGCTCACCGGCGCCGAGCACGTCGACGTCGCCGATCTGCCAGCGGACGATCTCGGGGCGGGCCACGTGCAGGCGGGGCAGCGCGCCGTATCCGTCGGCCATCCCGACCGGGTCGGTGGTGGTGAGCGACGCCGCCGCACCGTCCGGCGCGCTGAACTGCGCTGGGCCGAGGAGGCTTCGGTCGGTCGATGGCCCCGTCACGCGGACGTCGCCCTCGCTCACGTCGATCTGTACGGCGCCGCTCGGAGACAGGTCGACGGTGAACCAGGCGACGTCGGCCTCGATCCGATACTCGCCGGCGAGCACCACCGTGCGAGCGCTCCGCGTCCGCACCGAGACGCGGCCCGACCCGAGCGCCAGGCTCGCCTCCGTCGCGTCGAGCGAGACGACGCGTAGCTCCGAAGCGCTCGCGAGCGCGATCCCGATGCGCCCACCCGCAGGCGAAGGCGACGCGAGCACGGCGTGCACGGTCCCACCCTGATCCGTCCGGAGGCTCGCTCCTCGACCGAGGCTCCCGCCCTCGGCCGCGGAAGCTGCGGCACCGTCGCTGGTCACGTGCGCCGCGCCCGCGACCAGCGTGATCTGGCCGTTCATCGCCATCTCTCCGAGGCTCTCGTCGCGCTCGGGCGTCGGCGGCGTCGCGGGCTCGCCATCTGCGTCGCCGCGAACGGCGTGATCCTCCGCGGCCACCGGAGCTTCCGGCGCGTGCGGCCAGAGCGAGATCGCGAGGACGGCCGCCGCCGCGAGCGCGATGCCCGCCGCAGGCACGAGCCACGCACGCCGGGTCGTTCGCGCCTTCGCGGCGATCTGCGCCCGCGCCTCGCGCTCGAGCGCGAGCTCCATCTTGGACCAGTCCACTCGCGGAAGCCGCGCGTCGCGGATCACGTCGACGGACTCGTCGTACATCTGGATCGCTGCGAGCTCCCGCCGGCACGTCTCGCAACCCGAGAGGTGCTTCTCCACGCGGCGCCGTCCGCGCTGCGACAGCGCGCCCGACTCGTACGCGACCAGCGCGCCCGTCTTGGGCGTGTGACCGATCTTGGTCTCTTCGTTGGCGGGCATCACGGCTGGCTCTCTCGCTCCTCGGATTCGACTCTCTCGGCGCGCGCGGCCGTGGGTGCGCTCGCGCCTTTGGCGGACGTCGCGCTCTTCTCGAGCGCATCCAGGACGCCCTTCAGCGTCGGCTCGGTCGCGATCGCCGCGTACAGCTCCTTGCGCGCGTAGAACAGGCGTGTCCTGACCGTGAGGACGGGCGCCCCGACCAGCTCGGCGATCTCCTTGGCGGGCATCCCCTCGAAGTCGTGCAGCACGATCACTTCGCGCTTCTTCTCGCCGAGCCCGTCGAGCAGTCGATAGAGCACGCGGACGCGCTCACGCTGCTCGACGACGGCCTCGGGGTCGTCCTTGCGCGCGTCGTCCTCGCTCGCCACGTCCGGAAGGTCGACGTCCGCGAAGCGCGGCCTCGAGCGGCCCTTGCGCAGGTGCATCCGCGTCACGTTCACCGCGAGGCGGTAGAGCCACGTGGAGAACCGCGACTCACCACGAAACGACGCGAGCGAGCGGTACACGTGCAGGAAGACCTCCTGCACGACGTCCTCGACGTCGGCCGACGGCCCGAGCATGCGGTAGACGACGCGGGCGACGTCCTGCCGGTGCGTCTTGAAGATCTCTCGAAACGCCGACGCATCCCCCGACTGGGCCCGATCGATCAGCGCGCTCGAGGGATCCATGCGACGGGCTGTTTCCCGGTCCCGGACGATGCCACGGGCCGAAGGAAAGGGGATGGAGACCGACGATAGCATGGCACCTCTGCCGCTCTCCGTTGCCGGGTGCGCGAGATGCGTTCAGCGACGCGACACCCGGGTCAGCGCCGCGGCCTGTTCGCCAGATCGACGAGGTCCTGGCCGACGAGGAGCACCACGAGCAGGGCGGCGATGATCGTCATGGTGTCGAACGCTCCGCCTCCGCGGATCGGGCTGTCAAAAAAACCGCAGCACAATCGGGGCGTTCCCGTTGCCGGGGGGCGGGCACTGGTCTATTTGGGCGGCCGATCCCTCGACTGAGGGTGGCCACCTGGAGGACGAGCGCGTGATCGAGGTCCGGAACCTGACCAAGCGATACGGCCCGCGATCCGCGGTCGAGAACGTCTCCTTCCGCGTGAGGCCGGGCGAGATCGTCGGCTTCCTCGGGCCCAACGGTGCCGGGAAGAGCACCACGCTGCGCATGCTGACCGGCTTCCTCGCGCCCTCGGCGGGCGAGATCCGCATCAGCGGCATCGACATGCTCGAGCAGCCGATCGAAGCGCGAAAGCGAATCGGCTACATGCCGGAGGCGTGCCCGCTGTATCCCGAGATGCGGGTGGTCGAGTACCTCCGCTACCGCGCCGAGCTGAAGGGCGTGTCGAGCCGGGACATGGCCAAGCGGGTCGACACCGCGCTTGCGCAGGCGAGCGTGACCGAGGTCGCCTCGCGCATCATCGGGCAGCTGAGCAAGGGCACCAAGCAGCGCGTCGGCCTCGCGGACGCGCTGGTCGCCGACCCGCCGCTGCTCGTGCTCGACGAGCCGACGGCAGGTCTCGACCCGAACCAGATTCGTCAGGTGCGGGAGCTGATCCGCGGCTTCGAGGGTCAGAAGACGGTGCTGCTCTCGACGCACATCCTGTCGGAGGTCGAGGCGACCTGTGAGCGGCTCGTCATCATCAACAAGGGTCGGATCATCCGTGAGGGCACGCCGGACGAGCTCCGACAGGCGACGCTGACGAAGGAGCGCTGGTTCGTGGTGCGCAGCAAGGCGCTACGCGCGGATCTCGAGAGCGCGCTGCGGTCGGTCGCGGGCGTTCGGGGCTTCGACGACGAGCGAAGCGACGTGGAAGACGGCATCACGCGGCTGGTCGTGCGCGCCGCCGACGAGCCGGACATTGCCGAACGGATCTTCGAGGGCGTGGCGAAGGCCGGCCTGACCTTGCGCGAGCTCGCGCCAGCGAAGGGCGCCTCGCTCGAAGACGTGTTCACGGTCCTCACGAAGGGCGAGGCGACGGCCGCGCCAGCCGAGAGCGAAGACGAGAGCGAAGACGAGAGCGAAGACGAGAGCGAAGACGAGAGCGAAGACGAGAGCGAAGACGAGAGCGAAGACGAGAGCGAAGACGAGAGCGAAGACGAGAGCGCAGACGAGAGCGAAGACGAGAGCGAAGACGAGAGCGAAGACGAGAGCGAAGACGAGAGCGAAGACGACTCCGAGAAGGGCCCCAAGTCATGAAGCCGGCCTGGACCATCGCGAAGCGCGAGATCACCTCCTTCTTCGTCTCGCCGCTCGCCTACATCGTGCTCACGACCTGGCTCCTCTGGCAGGGCGGCACCTTCTGGGTGATGTCGTTCTGGTTCTCGCAGCAGGACCTCAGCGCGGGCGCGTCGGGCGCGAACCCACTCAGCCACTACTTCGGCGGGACGACGCTCTTCTACATCCCGCTGCTCGTCTACACGCCGCTCCTCACGATGCGCCTTCTCGCGGAGGAGCACCGACAAGGGACGATCGAGCCTCTGCTCACGGCCCCCGTCTCCGAAGTGAACGTCGTCCTCGGCAAGTATCTCGCCGCCATGACGTTCTGGGCTGCGATGTGGGTCCCCACGTTGATGTTCGTCTGGCTCACCAGCCGCTTCGGCGATGTCGACCTCTGGAAGGTCGCAGCGACCTACGTCGGCCTCATGGGCCTCGGCGGCTACTACATGTCCCTGGGCCTCCTGATGAGCGCGCTCTCGAAGAGCCAGATCGTCGCTGCGGTGCTCACTTTCCTCGTGCTGGGCGCGCTCTTCATCCTCGGCCTCTTGCAGTTTCTCTTCCCGGATGACGGTGTGCGCGAGGTCTTCGAGTACATGAGCATCTGGGCGCACATGAACGCGTTCTCGGGCGGCATCGTCGACAGCCGATACCTCGTCTACGACCTCTCGCTCGCTGCGCTCGGCGTGTTCCTCTCGATACGCGTTCTCGAGTCGCGGAGGTACGAGTCGTGACCGACGCGAAGAACCGCGCGCCGTCACCGGCGCCCGAGACCACTCCGGACGACAAGACGAGCGACCGCCGCCTCAGCGGTCGCGTCAACGTCACGCTCGCGTCGGCGCTGATCATCGCGATCGTGCTGATGCTCAACTACCTCTCGTTCCGGCACTACCGGCGCTGGGACTGGACCACCGAGGGCCTCTTCACGCTCTCACCGCGCACCCAAGAGCTCGTGCAGGGGCTCGACCGCGACATCGACGTCTACCTGGTCCTCTCCTCCGCGGAGTCGAACTACACCGACCTCCGCGAGCTGCTCGAGCGCTACCGCGCGGCCAGCCAGCACGTGGTGCTGCACTTCATCGACCCCGACCGCGAGCCCAGCGAGTACCAGCTCATCGCCGAGCGCTTCGGCCTCGCGTCCGCCCTCCTGCCCGACGGCAGCGTCGGCGCGGACGTGGCGCTCGTCATCGTGAACGGCGATCGACAGTGGAAGATCACTCGGGACGACCTCGTCGCCGTGGACTTCGGAACCGAGGATGGAAGCGCGCGCGTCGACGTACGCAGCGAGCAGGCCATCAGCGGAGGGCTCGTCGAGGTCACGAGCGGGCGCGCGACCCGCGTCTGCGTCGTGACGGGCCACGGCGAGTGGACGCTCGACCGCGGCACCGAGCGTGACCTCAGCGGCCTTCGAGACGAGATGCGCCGGGAGAACCTCGAGATCGCGAGCATCGAGACGCGCGGCGCTCACGCGATCCCGGACGACTGCGACGCGGTGTTCGTGATCGGCCCGACGTCGGCCTACACGGAAGAGGAAGCGACCCTGCTGCGCGACTGGGTGCGCGCCGGTGGCGACCTCCTCGCGACGCTCGACCCCGAGCTCGACCGCGGCGAGATTCGCCCGACGGGCCTCGAGGGGATGCTGCGCGAGCTCGGCGTACGCGTCGATCGAACCCTCGTCCTCGAGATGGACGAGGGCCACCTCATGCCGAGCCAGCCCTCGCCGACGGGACCGTTCCTGGTCGCCAACTATGGCGAGCACCCCATCACGAGCGCCTTCGAAGGCCTCCATCTGCCGATGGTCGTCAACCTGGTGCGCTCGATCCGGCCCGCCGACGAGGGCGGCGCGGTCACGCTGTTCTCCACGAGCGAGGCCGGGTTCGCCGAGACCGACGTCGCGCTCCTGGTCCAGACGATGGAGCCGCACCGAGACGAGAGCGATCTGCCTGGACCGGTCTCCCTCGCGGTGGCCGTCGAGATCGACGCGACTGGCGCTGCTCGCCCGGACGACGACGACGATGCGACCGACGACGGCCACACGCGCGGCCGTCTCGTGGTCGTGGGCGACTCGGACTTCTTGTCGTCCGGGCTCATCTCCACCCGCGAGGCGATCAACTACGAGGTCGCGAGCGCGATGGTCGGCTGGCTCACCGAGCGCCAGGCGTTGATCGCGATCCCGGCGCGTCGCATGACGGCGGCGCCCGTTCAGCTCACCGAGTCGGACGTGCTCGACCTCTTCTTCCGCGTCGTCGTGCTCATGCCGCTCGCTTCGATCTTTCTCGGTATCGCCGTCTGGTGGAACCGGCGCACATGACCAAGCGAACGACCATCGCGCTCACCGTCATCGCCGCGGCGCTCTTCGGCTTCATCGTCCTCTACGAGCAAGGGACCCTCTCCACGGGTGAGCTCGCTGCGAGGCGCGGCCGGGTGATCGAGGCCTTCGTGCGCCCGCGCGTGAACCGCCTCGAGCTCAGCCACGGCGACGCCCGCATCGTGCTGGTGCGCCACCAGGAAGACGAAGAGACGCTCGACACGTTCGACGTCGGCACGTGGACGCTCGCAGAGCCGATCGAAGGTGCGGCAGACCCCGACGCGGTCGACGGCGTGCTCTCTGCGATGGAGTGGCTCGACGCGCGTCGGACGCTCGAGGGCGTCACGGCGGAGGACCGCACTCGCTTCGGGCTGGACGAGCCGCGCGCGCGGGTCGCGTTCCGCGCGGGAGAACAGGACTTCCACATCTCCGTGGGCGGCGACGATCCGCGCGGCGAGGGCATCTACGTCGGCGCAGACGATCCCGGGACGGTCTGGATCGTCGGTCGCGACTTCTTCGAGGCGCTCGATCAGGACGTCGATCACTTCCGCGAGAAGGACTTGTTCCCACACTTCCGCTCGCGAGACGCGCGGCGCGTGGAGCTGACGAACCTCGACACCCACGTCGTCGTCGAGCGAGCGAGCGGTCGGTTTCACATGATCGAGCCGGTGGACACCGTCGCACGCGCCGCCGCGATCGACTCGGTGCTCGGCGTCCTCGCCGACGTCCGCGCCACGCGCTTCCTCGCGGAGTCACTCTCGGAGGAAGACGCTGCGCGCTGGGGCCTTGCGACACCGTCGCGCGAGGTGCGGGTCACGCGTGAAGAGGATCCAGCGCTACGGCTACGTATCGGCGGGGCTTGTCCCGATCACGAGGGCGAGCTCGTGGCCGTGGCAGGCGACGGCCCGGTCGCGTGCATCTCGGCGAGCGATGTCGAGAACCTCGACGCGCCGCTGGCACGGCTGCGTGAGACGCGGCTGGTCGCCACCGCGGACGATCGCGTCGAGAGCATCGAGCTGAGCCGCGGAGACGCATCGTTCACGGTGCGCCGCAACGAAGGCGACTGGGAGGTCGCGTCGAGCGAGGGCCAGGCTCGTCCCGCGGACGAGGCTGCCGTCTCCGGCTTGATGCGTGGGCTCCGCGCAGAAGAGGCCGAGCAGTTTCTGCCGGCATCGCCCGAGAACCTCGCCGCCCACGGGCTCGCATCCGAGCGCGGAACGCTCACGATTCACCGCACCGACGAAGACGCGATGGAGGTGGTGCACATCGGCAGCGAGGACACCGTCGGCATCTGGGCGCGGCGCGGAGACGAGGCGCAGATCGCCCGGTTCACCGGCAACGCGCGCGAGCTCCTCGCAACGGCCGCCGTGACGTTTCGCGCCCGGAGGCTCTCGGAGCGCGAGGCAGAGGATGCCGAGGAGATTCGGATCACGCGCGGGACGGCCGTCGAGGTGGCTGCGAGCGTCGACGGACAGTGGCGCGTGCGCGAGCCGGTCTCCCTCGCGGCCGACGGTGCGATCGTCCGCGACGTCGCCGGCGCCGTGGGCTCGCTCGAAGCGGTGCGCTTCGTCGCCGATCGCGCGCGGCCGGAGCACGGGCTCGAGCATCCCCGCTTCACGATCGGCGTTCGCTTCGAGGCGGCCGAGCACGGAGACGACGAGCACACCGAGCACGAGGACGAGCCCGCCGAGGACGCCCCGGTGACGCTCACGGTGCGGGTCGGCGCGCCGACCGAC
>JBBSAT010000122.1:0-20666 GCA_038252025.1 Polyangiales bacterium
ATTAGTCCAGTGGCGGCCAGTCCAGCGCCGGCTACACCAAGGGCGGCAGCGGCGACGCCGAGCGAAGGCGGCGAGCTGAACGCGCGAATGTATTTTGACAGCAGCGACGAAGAGGACGATCCGCGCTGCGACAGCGCCGAGTTCCTCGTCTCTCTCGGCGACTCTCTCGTTCCCTCTCACGCGGAGGGGTCGCGATGAACCGCCAGCCATTCCGCCCGAACGTGCTCTGCGCAGTCCTCGTGATCGCCACAGGTCTCGCTCCCAGCGTCGTCCGCGCGCAGTTTACCTACCTCCCCGCCGGAGACATCATCGCGAGTCGCAACGCCGCCGGCGAGCTCGTGTCCGCGCCCGTGCCGCAACAGGTCGACACGCTCTTCGTTCCGAACATGCGCTTTCCGATCGCCGACGGCCCCGCGTATGCCAACTCGCAGGTGTTCGGGTGGGGTGGCTACCACCATCCGCCTGGACCCGATCGCCCTCAGTGCACCGCCGCGAACTACAGCTATCCGTGGCGAGACACCTTCTGCGAAGGGGCACACAACGGGAGCGGCGCGAACCCGCTCTGCGGCAGAGGGTCGTCGGCGCACGCAGGAGTCGACATCCGACCGAGCTCGTGCGGCGTTCACTCCGCCGTGGCGGCACTACCGGGTGTCGTCACGATCGGCGGCGCGATCACGACCAACCTCAACACGGATCAGGGAATCCGGTTCGTCTATCTGCACATGGAGAATCGCGTTGGATCGGGCCGTGTCGCGTGCGGTGCCCGGATCGGCAGCGTCTCGAACCTGAGCAGCGGTAGAGCCTCGGCCGCTTGTCCGAGCCGACACTGCACGACGATCCATCTACACTTCGAGGTACGGATGGCAGTGCGTGGGCTCGGGATCGTGCCCGTTCCCGGTTACACGTCGCTCGTCCATGCGTACGAGCGCCTTCTGAACGGCGATCGAAGCTGTTCTGCGGCTCCCGTCGACGCGGCGACGCCCGCCGACGCTGGCGTGTGGAGCTCGGACGCCAGCGTGCGCGCCGACGCCTACGTCGCGCGCGACGCTGGCCCGCCGGACGGGTCCACCTCGTGCCTCTCGGTGACGCTCGGACGTACCGTCGACGAGGGCACCTGCGTGCAGCGAGATCCGGACGCGATGCCCGGGTGCGACTGGTACGAGTGCGTCGGCGGCGCGTGGATGGCGCGCACCGCGACCGAGTGCAGCGCTGTGTCGAACAGCGTCGCGAACCCGTCATGCGCGGCGGCGGACCCGTGCCGCTCCGACGGCACGACGTGCGACGACTGCACCGCGCGAGCCGGCTGCGGCTTCTGCGCCGACGACGGGCAGTGCCACTCCGAGAGCTTCGAGACGTCGTGTCGTGACTGGCGCGCCGTCTGGTTCGAGTGCATCGACTGCGACTCGATCAGTGAATGTGGAGAGTGCGCGACGAACGGCTGCGGATGGTGTGCGTCGAGCGGTCAGTGCATGGCTGCGCGCTCCGGCGGGAGCCCGCTCCGCCCGTGCACCGACTGGCACTACACCGACACGCTCGAGTGGTGCTTGGCGCACCCCTGATCGCGCTCTCGAGCTACCGGAAGATCTGGCGCGCGCGATCGCCTCGTGTCTCGAGAAGAGCCCCCCGACGGCGCGGCGCTCGGCGTCGCTCTCGAACGCTGCGCTGCGTACGAACCCAGCTCCCGTGATCCCGGGCGGCGTGCGAGAGCCGAGGGATCGCGTGTCAGAGGCTCGACGCGTGGGGACGGCTGCGCCTCTCGATCGGCGTCACGCCCGTCCAGCGCTTGAACGCGCGGAAGAACGCGCTCGGCTCGGAGAAGCCGAGCAAGAACGAGATCTCGGACACCGAGAGGTCGCGCGCGAGATAGTCGTCGGCGAGCTCTCGGCGCATCTCGTCTCGCATCGACTGGAACGACGTCCCCTCGTCGCGCAGGCGTCGCTGCAAGCTCCGCGTCGTCAGCCCGAGCCCGCGCGCGATGCTCTCGAGCTGCGCGTCGCCCTTGCGGAGCGCCGCTCGGAGGCCGCGCCGCACCTGATCGGTGAGCGGCGGATCGCTCGTGCTTCGCGCGCGCTTCTGATCGGCGGCGGGCAGCAAGATCGCGAGCAGGCTCGCGTCGGCCGTCGAGAGCCGCGTGTCGAGCACCGCGCGCGGGATGAGCAGCTCCGTGTGCTCGGCGCCGAAGCGCACCTTGCTGTCGAAGAAGGCACGGTAGCGAGGAAGGAGCTCCGGCCGCGCCTGGTGTGAGAAGCGCACCTCGGCCGCGCGAAAGCGACCGTCGAGCATGCCCTGCGCGTGCCGAACGACGAGGGCGAAGCAGAGCTCGTGGGAGGCGGGCGCCGGGGCTTCGCTCTCGACGATCACGCGAAGCGCGCCGTGCTCGCCCTCGTCGATCAGGCCCACCTCCACGGCGTCGTCGAGGATGCCGAGGTAGCGCACCCACTGCCTCAGCGCGTCGCCGAGCGTCGGCGCCGAACGGCAGACATACTCGACGATCCCGAAGGCTCCGGGCGGCGTGGCCAGGGCGATGCGCAGCGCGAGCGCGGGGTCGCCGGTCAGCCGCTGCGCCTCGGCCCAGGCCACGCAGAACTGCGCGGGAGACACGCGCGCCTCCGGGTCTTCCACCATCTCGGGCGTCAGATCCGTCGCCGACCAGAACGCAGCGAGCGCGCCGGGTACGTGCTCGAGCGCGCGGGTCAGCGGGCGGACGAGCACGGCGCTGATGGAGGTCGTGGGCATTCCTCGCGTCATCCTATCAGTCGCGGTCGCGCGCCCGTTCACGAGAGGGCGAGAACGCTCAGCCACGCCAGGCCCGCCGGTAGCGCGAACGCCGCCGACGACCACGCGGCGCGATCGATTCCCTCGCGGCGCACGAGCGGGATCACGATGGCGCCGAGATCTCCGAAGTCGGTGAGCGCCTGGAAGAGCAGCATGAACGGGAGCACGAGCGGATTCAGGAGCGCGTAGAACACGAGCACGCCGAGACCGACGTCGCGCACGCCGAAGAAGCGCGCCATCAGACGCGCGGTCGGCGTGTCGTGCGACGCTGGGAAGCCGAGCAAGCGCGAGCTCCACGCGGCGGCGAGGAAGGGCGTGACGCCCAGGAGGATGCGGCCGACGCCCATGGCGGCGATGACGTACGTGAGCATGCGAGTTCTCGTCTCTTTCGTTTCTGCAGCAGGGGAGAGCGGCGAGCCGATCACGCGATCGCGTCGACGAAGGCGAGCACCTCGCGCTCGAGTATGTCGATGCCCGGCTGCTCGGTCGGCATGTGGCTGGCGCCCTCGAGCACGACCATCCGCTTGTCGCCCGCGAGCCGATCGAAGAAGCGCCGGCTGAAGGCGATGTCCGTCATGCGGTCCACTCCCGGGTGAGCGAGCAGGACCGGGCAGACGTCGAACTGCTCGGGCTCGAGATCCGGCGCCGTCTCCATCAACGTGCGGAGAAATCGCGCGGGCACCCAGCTGCCGCCGCCGAGCGGATCCGTCGAGCAGAGCTCCGAGAGCGCCGCGACGTTCGAGATCCGGTCCATCTTCGACATGAAGCGCATCGGTAGGGGAAGACCGTCGGTGATCGGCGCGAGCTGGCTCAAGAGCCAGAGGCCAGCGCTGCCGAGCAGAGGCGTGCGTGCGAAGCCCTGCCTCACCGCCGGCTCGCGCGGATCGGCGAGCGTGGTGGCGACGAGCCCGACGACGCGCTTCGATCGCGCCGCGACCTGATAGGCGAGGAGCCCACCGAGGCTCACGCCGAAGAGCACGATCGGCCGTCCGTCGCGAGCGAGCTCGGCGTCGATGAGCGCCGAGACGCACTCGACCCAGAGCGGATAGACGAAGCGATCGCGCGGTACCTTCGTGAGGCCGTACCCGGGCAGATCGGGGCAGACGGTCTCGTACCCGTGCCGTCGCGCGATCACCGCGGCAGGCGCCATCACGCGGCCGTAGGCGCCCGCGCCGTGGAGGACGATCACCTTCAGCTTCGCGTCCGGAACCGCCATGCGGTCGAGGTGCACGTCCAGCCCGTTCCAGGACCACCACTCCTCGGTGGGCGTGCTCTCGGGCCCGCAGCGCATGCGCTCGGGGAAGAAGGACTCGTAGGGTCGCCATCCATCGAGGTCCTCGTAGCGAGGTCTCGAGGTGGGCGGGGTGAGCGCGAGGGCGGGCAGGCTGTGTGCTTCGGTCATCGTCGAATGGATGACCGGCGCCCGGCGCCCGCACCGTGACCGCGCGCGACAAACGAGTGACCGCACGCGCCCTACGGGAAGAGCGTCGCTTGACGCGTCACGGCGCGGCGCGGAGCATTCGAGACGTGGCGGCCATCGACGAGAGCGTTCGTGCCGCGCCGCGGAGAGCGGGTCGTTCGGGCCGACGCCATCGGCCTCTGGCCCTTCTGATCGCGACGTTCGGCTGGATCGTGCAGATCCTCGGAGCGCTCCTCGTCGCAGCGCGGGACGAGCACGCGCCGCTCGTTCTCGGGGCTTCAGGCGCGTTGCTCCTCGGGCTCACGCTCACCCGGAAGGGCGACGTTCCGTTCGCCGCGATCGGCGTGGCGGCCGTCGGCGCGATCGCCACCGGCCTCGGCGCGCTCGCGGCGGTCGCGTCGCCGCTCTTCGCGACGGCGAGCGCCTCCGTCAGCGCGCTCGGCCCGCTCGCTGCGCTCCTGATCGCCGCCGTCGTGCTGCTCGTTCCCTCGATCGGAGCCCTGTCCTACGCGCTGAGCCCGCGCCTCTTGCGTGGGCTCGTGGGGGTGGGCGCCCTCGCCATCGTCCTCGGCGCCGTCGTGACGTTCCCGAGCATCGACCGAGGCGCGGTCTATCGGACCGACACGCAACGCCCGCCGAGCGCGACCACGAGCTCGTCCGAGGATCTCGAGGCCGCTCCCCCGCGCGGTCTCATGGGCGCGCTCGTCTCTCGCCGGCGGCCGGAGCAAGGCGTCGAGGGGCTCGCCGCGCCGCCTCGCGAGGCCGAGCCGGAGCGCGCGCGCGACCGCGCTCCAGCGATCGGCCGCCCGCGGATGCCGCTCGGCTTCGCGTGCATCTGGCTCGTGGGTCTCGCGCTCGCGCTGGCGGGCGCTCTCGACGTGCGGCGCACGCTCGCGCGTCTCTCGCAGCTGGAGCACGCCCTGCCCGCGTCGCGCGTCGGCGATGGGTTCGCGCTCGAGGACGGACGCTTGCTCTCGCTCGATCGCGAGCCAGGCGAGGACCGAGCGCTCGTGGTCGCCGAGGGCGGCGCGCCCGCCTATCGCACCGGCGCCCGCACGCCCGCCGTGCTCGTCGGCTCCGGACCTCTCGACGAGCAGCGCGATGCGCTCCGGCGCCGGATCGCGACGACGGTGCTCGCCCTGGTTCTCACGTCGGCGATGTCCTGGCTCCCGCTCCTCGTCCTCCGCCTGAACGGCTGGGCGATCGTCCCCGTTTGGTGAGGCGGCCGCTTCCCAATCCAGCGCTGGCGCAAGCCGTTGCCGTCGCGGTCCCCGCGACGCGCATTTCCGCCACAAGGCCCTCTACATCTGCGTTGACGATTCCTGGAATAATGTGTTACCACCGAAATCCATCGTTTTTGGAGGCCGGTTCATGAAGCAGCTAATGGGTCTGATCGCGTGCTTGTTCTTGGTCGGTGCGCCGGCTTCCGCGAGCGCCCAGAACATCCTCGTCTACGGACCGGGCGGCTCGGCGGCGACGCCGTACTTCCCGCCCGGCGCCGTCGTCACCGTGGCCACCGCGGCGACCTGGGCGTCGATGACGACCGCCGACTTTGCCGCCTTCGACGCGATCTGGGTCGATAGCAGCGCGTGCAGCGGGTCGACGGCGGTCTTCGCCACGGCCGCGGCAAACCGCGCGGTCTGGGGCGCTGCCACCACCGGTCGCGTGCTCATCGGCACCACGGATGCCGATCTCCACGCTATGTTCGGCAGTGTTGGCGCGCAGCGGTTCATCGCCCAGGCGGCCACGTGGATCGGCGGGCTGGGCGCCTCCGCATCGGGTGGCGCGACCGGCTTCTTCCTCGAGTTCG
Organism: Polyangiales bacterium; assembly: GCA_038252025.1. Classification (GTDB taxonomy): domain Bacteria; phylum Myxococcota_A; class Polyangia; order Polyangiales; family Sandaracinaceae; genus JBBSAT01. The sequence goes on from JBBSAT010000122.1 coordinate 6,006, forward strand.
GGTGTACCGGCGCGTACCCGACCAACCCGGTCGACGTCATCGACGGGTTCGGCGCGTTCACGGTCGGGGGCGGCGGGGGCGATGCGACATCGATCGACGCCACCCACCCCGTGCTGGTCGGCATGACGGTCAGCGACATGAGCTGGGGCTCGACCGCGCACGAGGACATCACGGCCTTCCCGGCGACGTTCTCCTTGATCGCGTCCGCAAACAGCAGCCGGATCCTCGTGGCCCGGGGTCCGGTGTCCATCTGCGGCAACGGCATCCGTGAGGGCGCGGAAGCCTGCGACGACGGCAACCTGGCCGCCGGTGACTGCTGCTTGCCCACGTGCGGCTTCGAGCCGGCGGCGACGGTCTGCCGCGCTTCGGCAGGCGTGTGTGACGTCGCGGAGTCGTGCACGGGCACCAGCGGGGCGTGTCCTGTGGACGCGGTCGCCCCTGCGACCACGACCTGTCGCGTAGCAGCCGCGGGCGGCTGTGACGTAGCGGAGTCGTGCAACGGCACGGCAGCGACCTGCCCGGCCGATGCCTTCCAGCCGGCGTCCTTCGTGTGTCGCGCGACCGGCGGCGTCTGCGACGTGGCCGAGACGTGCACGGGCACGGGCGCCGCCTGTCCTGCGGACGTCTTCAACGTCGGCAGCATGTGTCGCGCGTCGGCCGGCGCTTGCGATCCGGTCGAAGCTTGCTCCGGGACCGCGCCCACCTGCCCGGTCGACTCCCTCACCCCCGCGGGCATCGTCTGCCGCGGCTCCGCTGGCGTCTGTGATCTCGCCGAGGCCTGCACGGGCGCTGCGCCCGAGTGTCCGGCCGACGCGTTCGACGTCGGCTCCGTGTGCCGCGCTTCGACGGACACCTGTGACCCGGCCGAGTTCTGTGGCGCGAGCGCCGCGTGCCCCAGCGACATGCTTCTCGCAGACGGGACCTCGTGCTCGAACGGCACCACCTGCGACGGCATGGAGGTCTGCGGCGGCGGAACGTGCGCGAGCGGGGCCGCGCTCACGTGCGACGACGCGAACCTCTGCACGGCAGACTCGTGTGCCGAGCCGGGTGGCTGCGCCTTCGCCGCGATCGCCGGCTGCTGCAACGTCGACACCGAGTGCGCCGATGACGGCGACGTCTGCACCGACGAGCGCTGCAGCGGCTCGGGCGGCACGTGCGCGAGCCTGCCCATCTCGAACTGCTGTGTGGCGGACGCCGACTGCACCAGCGGCAGCGCGTGCGTGACGCAGGCCTGCGACCTCACGACGAACCGTTGCGTCGGCACCTCGGTGCCCGATTGCTGCACCGTCGACGGCGACTGCTCGGACGGCAACGACTGCACGACGGACACCTGCGACGTCGCGACGCACGCGTGCGGCGCCACGGCCATCGTCGGCTGCTGCCTCGGCGACGCGGACTGCGACGACGCCGACGCCTGCACGACGGACTCGTGCGACCTCTCGGCTGGCGGCGCGACGGGCACGTGCACGGCACCGGCGATCGCCGGCTGCTGTCTCATGGACTCGGACTGCACCGACGCGGACGGCAACGCCTGCACGACCCCGTCGTGCAACGACACCACGGAGCGCTGCGTGGAGACGGCTGTGGACTGCAACGACGACGACGCTTGCACGGCGGACGCCTGCGAGACCGACGGTAGCTGCTCGCACACGGCGGTCGCGACGTGCGCGGATGGCGGCATGACGGGTGACGCGGGCGTGCGTGACTCTGGCATGGGCGGCGACGGCAGCGGCAGCGATGCCGGCGTCTCGGGCGCTGACTCGGGCACCGGTGGAACGGCGGCTGGCGGCTGCGGCTGTCACGTGGGCGCAGGCTCGAACGGAGCGACTGGCGGTCTCGGCCTGTTGCTGGCGCTCGGCCTCGTGGTCGCGCGTCGTCGCCGTCGCGGTTGAGACGTAGCCTCGCCGTAGGGCTCGCGCCGTGGATCGCCACGTGCGCGAGCCTCATGGCCACCAGCACCGCGTATGCTCACGCGCCGATCGGGCCCGGAGACGTCGCGGTGGTCGGTGTACGACAGGGGAGCCCCGACGAGCTCGTCCTCGTGACGCTCGTCGCGCTTCACGAGGGCGACACGATCGAGCTCACCGACGACGGCATGCGCGCTGACGGTACGCTTCGTCGCGCGGAGGGAGCCTCGTTCTTCGAGGTCGTCCGCACGAACTACCCGGCAGGATCTCTGATCACCGTTCCCGTAGGGACCATGTCTCTCGACCGGAGCGCCGATCAGGTGTTCCTGTATCGCGGGACGGTCGACGCGAGCGGCGTTCTGACGGGGGCCTGGATCTGGGCGCTCGCCTGGGGTCAGCCTTTCGGGACCGACGCCACCTCGACGCGCGATTCCGCGCTCCCTTGGCCGCTCGCCGCCGCGTTCACCGAGCTCTCGGTGGGCGGGCAAGACATGGTGTACGTGGGCCGCACCGCTGGAGCGGCGAGCGAGGTGCGCGCCGCGATCGCCGACGCCTCGAACTGGCGCGTCGGTCCAGCCGGCACTCTCGTGTTTCCCACCGCGCCGTTCGACGTGCGCATCGACCGAGGCGGGCCATGTGGCGCCGACCCGGACTGTGCGGTCGGCGACTTCTGCGTGGAAGGCACGTGCTGCAACACGACGTGCATGCGCGACGTCGCAGGGCACTGCTTCGGTTGCTACTTCGCGGCTGGAAGCCCTCGGAACGGTACGTGCGGACCGGCGGCGGTCACGCAGCTCTGCCGCATCGGACGCGGCATCTGCGATCCTCAGGAGACGTGCGACGGGCTCACGACTTCGTGCCCGCCCGATCGGCGCGCTCCGTCCGGCACGGTCTGCCGGACGCGGCGTGATGCGTGTGACGCGCCCGAGGTGTGCGACGGAACGACGACTCTCTGTCCGAGCGACGCGCTCGAGCCGTCAGGGCACGTCTGCCGCGCCGCGAGCAGCGCGTGTGACGACGTCGAGGTATGCGACGGAGCGGCGATGACCTGTCCGCCCGATCTGGCGCTGCCCGACGGGGCGGCGTGTTCGGCCAGCTGTGGTGACGCCGTTTGCGACATGGGCCGCTGCGGCGCGTGTGCACCCGATGATGCGGGGCTCCCGCCCGATGCAGGGGTCGCTCCGGACGCATGGATCGAGACGGACGCGGGACCGCCGCCCGTCGACGCCGGCCCTCCCGACGCCACCGTCGTGCGCTCCGACGCTGGGCCTCATGACGCAGCGTTCGCACCGGACGCCGCATCTGTGAGAGACGCTTCGTTCCCGAGAGACGCTGCGTCCTCCAGCGACGGTTCGTCGCCCGATGCGATGCGCCCCGACGGCGGCGGGGTCGACGGTGGGCCCGACCTGTCGGCCTCACCCTCCTGCGCGTGCAGCGCGTCTTCGCCTCGCCCCGCGCCAGCGCTTGCTCCGATGCTCGGGCTCGCGTGGTGGCTCCTTCGCCGTCAGCGCCGAGGGCGTCGCGACGCCCGGAGTCGTTCGGTGCCACAGCCTCGGAGCCGCTGACCCCTGGCGGGCTCACGCTCGCCTGAACGACCCGCGCCCCGCTGACTTCGCTCGCGATCCGGCACGCCGCACAGCGGACGCGGACGCTACGCGGCGCGCACGCATCGCTCCTCGATTCCCGCTGGTATTCACGCGAAGCACGGCTCGCCGCCTCACGGTTCGGTCGTTGCAACGGCGTGGCCGCTGGCGCGCGCACCGTGGGGGTGTGGTCACGCGCCTTCCGCCCTCGGTGGGAGTGACGCATGAAGCGTGGGTCTCTGCTCGTCTCGCTGGCCTTCGCCGTCGGCTGTGATGTGGCGCCGAGGGGCGTTCCTCCCGCCTTCGTCGTGCAGACCGGACGCGACGGAAGCATCGGGCTGGACGCCTCGCTCTGCGCGCACGCTCAGGCGGGCTGTGCGTGTGACGGTGAGCCACCGATCGACTGCTACCTCGAGCCCTCCGTGACGAACGGGACGACGACCTGTCATGCAGGCACCCGCTATTGCCGGGGCGGTGTCTGGACGGGCTGCCAGTCCATCGAGCACTACACCCTCGTCAACACTGGCGCCGAGCTCCTCACGGGCCCAGACCCCTGCAATCCATGCGATCCACGCTGCTTCGCGTTCGTCGATACGCCGACGGCCGCGGATCTCACGCCGTCGACCTCCTCGGACGCCGAGTACGACCCTCGGCGCGGCGGCATTCGCCCGCGCTCGACGATGCCCATCACACCGCCTCTCCCCGACTCGGATGGAGACGGCGTCCCGGACGTCGCCGACGACTGCCCTGGAATGGGCGCGTTCCTCGCGGCAGACGGCTCCTGCTACGGGTCGACGTTCTTCTATCACTCGCTCGCGATGGGCGGCCCGGTCGAGATCGACTCGGCGCCCATCGAGATCCAGATACGAAGCGCCGACGTCTACTTCCTCATGGATACCACGGGCTCGATGGGCGGTGAGCTGACCCGGCTCAGCGCCGACCTCACGAGCGGAACGTTCCTCGCCGGCTGCTCGGGCGGCATCATCGGCGCCGTTCGATGCACGATCCCGGATGCGTACTTCGGCGTCGGCTTCCACGACGACTACCCGTATGGGGGATACGGCAGCCCCGCAGACATCGTCTATCGCAACACGCAGGACATCACCTCTTCGGTGTCTGCTGCCCAGGCCGCCGTGAACGCCCTGGGAATTCATGGCGGTGATGATGGTCCGGAGTCGCAGATTCCGGCGCTCTGGTCGATCGCCACCGGCCTCGGGCTCGGTGTCTACTCGCCAGCACGCGCCGGCTGCCCACCCGGGACGACCGGCTATCCATGCTTCCGTGCCGGGGCCATCCCCATCGTCATCCACATCACCGATGCGCCCTATCACAACGGACCGAGCAGCGCATATCCATACAGCTTCGGCATGAGCGCAGGCGCCGGGTACGTCCCCACGTTCGCCGAGACTGCGGCAGCGCTGATGAGCGCCGGCGTCCGCGTCATCACGGTTCAGACCTGCGGTAACTGGTCGAATTCCTATTGCTTGCAAGGAGAGCAGCACGCCAAGGCGCTCGGCAGCGCGAGCGGTTCGCTGGGAGCCTCGGGGCTGCCCTACGTGCTTCGCGGACACTCGGATGGCTCGGGCCTCTCCGCGACCATCGTGAGCGCGGTGCAGGATCTCGCGAGCTATTCGACGATGGACATCTCGGCGCGCACGTCCGGAGACACCCAGGGCTTCACCGAGTCGATCGTCGCGATCTCGTGGGGCCCTGGGACCTGCACCGGGATCAGCGGTGGCAGCACGTTCCTCGACTGTCTGCCCGGCACCACGGTGGGCTTCGACGTCGCGTTCCGGAACTCGGCCGTCGCGTCTACCTCGACTCCGCAGGTGTTCTCGTTCTTCATCGAAGTCGTCGGCGATGGAACCGCCGTGTTGGACCGAATCCCGGTGCGCATCGTCGTGCCCGCCCTGGTGCCCGTGTTCGCACCCTCGGCGACCTACTGGCACGACTACGACTCGACGACCCGCTGTCTCGTCGACGAGCGGCCGGACTGGGGTGCGCTCGGCTGGTCCGTCGATCTGCCGACCGGCACCGGCGTTCAGATCGATCTCCGTTCGGCCGACGCGCTCGCCGCGCTGCCGGCCGCGACTCCCATCGCGACCGTGCTCGTCACTTCGACGGGCGCGGGCTCCGCCGACGCCAGCGCGCTCCTGCGCTCCGTCGGCGCGCTCTCGGCGCTTCGCTATCTCCGGGCGTTCGTGACGCTGGACTCGAGCGCCGACCTGACGGCCGCGCCGGTGCTCGAGACGCTCACCCTCGAGTACACCTGCGTCCCGTCCGAGTGACCCCGCGCGGGATCGCGCGCCTCACGCGCTCGAGGGTCGTGTGTGCTCGGCGCTCTCCGTGTAGCGCGTCGCGAGCGCCTCCAGAGACGCTGGCACCACGAGACGGTGCGGCGAGTACCCGGGGAGGTGGCTGCGCAGCATGAGCGGCAGGATCTGGAAGACGAGTCGCTGGTTGAGCCGTCGCACGCGCCGTCGATGCCCCCGTTGTCCGCCGTGCGCCGCCATCTCTCGAGGCGATCTCTCGATCATGTGCTCCATGACGCGGAGCAGGAACCCGAGGAGATGACGCTGCGCGAACGAGCCGACTCGGACCCTGTTGAGATAGTCCCCAGACACGTGCTGATAGACGTCGAAGGCCACGCAGCGGTGCTCGAGCTCCTCGACGAGGTGCCACTCGAAGAGCGCGAGCGCACATGGATGCCAGTTCGACCGATCGAGCTCGAGGAAGATGCTGGCCATCGCCGTGGTGAGCGCTTCGAAGCCTTCGGCGTAGGCGAGGTTGAACGCCAGGGACTTCTCTCTGCTGAAGCGCTCGTAGTCCGCGGCCATCTCCGCTTCGAGGGCTGGCAAGCGATCGAACCCGCGGTCGTGGAAGAGCTCGTTGAAGCGCTTGTGCTGCTGATAGTGCTGGCCCTCCTGCAGCACGAAGGCCTGGAGATCCTCCGAGAGGCGCGGGTCTTTCACTTGCGCGCGCGCCTCTTTCATCGTCCGGATCAAGTAGGGCTCGAGGTGAGGCAGGAGCAGCGAGAGCCCGATGTTGACGAAGGACTCCTCGGGCTCGCCAGCGATGAACACCGTGTCGAGGTCCTCGGGATACTCGAAGCGCATGCGTCGAACGGTGATGGACAACTCGGCTCCTGACGCGATCGACGAACGCGTCTCACTGCTCGATGCGGACGAGGAAGCCGGCTGTCGGAGCGGCGCCGCTCGACACCGGGCCGAGGCCCAGGTCGGCACCGTCAGAGTACACGCCGACCGCGTAGATCGTCCTGTCACCATAGACGATGAGATCCGTCGCGACGTCGAGGCCAGGGCCATCGAGCTCGATGCGCGACTCGGTCCCGTCCGCGTCGATCCGTGAGACGAACGCGGTTCCCGTCGTCGGCATCGCGAGATCGTCGAGCCCGCTCGCGCCCGCGAGATAGACGCGGCTCGCGCCGCCCTGGGCGACGCCGTCCACGAACGAGGCGCCAGCAGCGTCCGAGTAGCGGAGTGTGACGGGTCCGCCGGAGCCGCCCACCGTCCACGCGACGGCGGCGCGCTGCGTGTCCGCGGCAGACCACGCGATCGGCTCACCCCCGACGTCGACCGGGCCGCCGGCGTAGCCCCCGAAGACCCACTCGTTGAGCGCGTTCCCGCTCGCGGCGAGGATCGCGTCGTCGCCGTCGCCGGCGAGCGAGGTGATGCCGGACTGCTCGCGCGTCTCGCGAACTCCGAACGCGAAGCCGTCCGTCCCCATGCCGCGCGTGATGAGGTCGGTCGACGTCGTGGCCGCGGCATCGAGAGTGCCCGCGACGACCACCGCGCCATACCAGCTCATCATCGCGTGCACCTGGCTCCGACCCGCGGCGACGTCGGCGATCGAGGTCGCGCCGCTCAGGGTTCCGTCGCCCTCGTCGAGCACCGCGACGACGAGCTGCGGGCCCAGGCGCGCTCCGCCGGTGATCACGCCCGAGTCGCCGTCGAGCGCGACGTAGACCCAGTTGCCCGTGGAGCGAATGGCGCTGCCGTCGCCCTCGAAGCGATACGTCCACGAGACCACGCCGGTCGTGACGTCGAGCGCGACGGCGTAGCCGAGCTGGGGGGCGGTGAACGTCACGCCGCCGATGCTCGCGCCGTCGCTCGCGGTTCCGGTGATGTAGACGTGCTTGTCGTCGGCGTCGAGACCCGTGAGCAGGTCGTCGCCGGGGCCCGAGAGCTGCGCGAGCCATGCGATCGCGCCGTCGTCTCGATAGCGCACGACGAACGCGTCCGTGGTGCCGACCGCCGTGACCGTCTGTCCGCCGAGATCGACGACGCCGGTGAACTGGCTCGCCACGATGGCTCCGCTGCTCGGGGCGAGGGCGACGGCGGGAGCGACGAGCGAGCCGGCACCGGTCGCGTCCACGAACGTCACGACGCGCGTCACGTGCGGCGCACCGATCTCGGTGAGCGCGCAGCCGCGAAAGGCGTCGCAGTAGGAGCCCGCTCCGCAGGCCGCGTCGTTGGCCTCGCGGTAGCAGAGGCCCGCGATGCAGCGCGCCGTCGCACACTCGCTCCCGCCGCACTCCGAGTCGGCCGTGCATCCTGCGGTGACCGCGCAGAGGGTCGGGGCCTCGGGCGAGCATCCCGCCGGCACGCACTGACCGGCCACGCACTCGGGGCGATCGCCGCTGCAAGAGCTTCCCTCGCAGCTTCGCGTCACGAGCACGGTCGTCACCGTCGTGCCGTCGACGCGAACGCTCACCTGGCGCGACTGGCGCATCTCGCCCTGCCGACTCAGCGCGAGACGCACCGTGTGCAGCCCACCCGTGACCTCGGCTGCCGCGATCCGGACCGGACGCCCGAAGCTCTGACCGAACTGTACCGCGAGATGGCTCGTGCAGTCCGTGTCGTCGTCGAGCGTGAAGCAGACGTCGTCGAAGTCCGTCGCCGCATAGTCGGTCGAGAGCTGGACGACGAGAGTTCCGTCCGCCGGCGCGCAGGCGACCATGAGCTGGCTACCGACCAGCGCGAGCAGACTCGAGGACAACCACCTCGGAGCCGCGACCCAGGTGATCTGCGTCATGCCATCGAGGGTACACGGCGGGCCGCGTTCTCGGAATGGGCGCTGCTACTCTCCCGCCCATGACGGACCGCGACGCCATCTCGGACACGATCCGACAGGACGCCTCCATCGCCTCGGCGCCCACCGGCTACGCGACTCCGAGCCCGGCGAGCTCCACGCCAGCGATCGCGCTCGCTTCGGAGCCACCCGATCTGCGCGAGATCGGATACGCAGCGCGCTACGAGGAGCGCAGCAAGCTCGGCGAGGGCGGCATGGGCGAGGTGATGCTCTGCCGTGACGTGCGCATCGGACGCGAGGTCGCGCTGAAGCGCATGCGGAACGAGCTGAGCAGCGCCGACGCGATGGCGCGCTTCGTCCGCGAAGCCCGCGTCCAGGGCCAGCTCGAGCACCCGGCGGTGGTCCCCGTGCACGATCTGGGCGTCACCCCCGAAGGTCACGCGTTCTTCACGATGAAGCGCATCCGGGGCGTCGCGCTCGACGAGATCCTGTCCGGGCTCGCAGGGCGGGACGCGGCGGTGGAGGCGAAGTTCTCTCGACGTCGCCTGCTCGCCGCCTTCGAGACCGTCTGCCTCGCGGTCGACTTCGCGCACGCGCGCGGCGTGCTTCACCGAGACCTCAAGCCCGCGAACGTGATGCTCGGAGACTTCGGCGAGGTCCACGTCATCGACTGGGGCCTCGCGAAGCTGGTCACCGCCACCGAGCGTGTCGAAGAGCAGCTCGCGCCGGTCGAGATCGCGTCCGGGCCGGACGGCGCGACCGTGATGGGCTCGCTGATGGGCACGCCCGGCTACATGGCGCCGGAGCAAGCGCGAGGAGAGGTGAGCGCGCTCGACGCGCGGACCGACGTCTATTCTCTCGGCGCCATCCTGTTCGAGATCATCTACCTCGAAGCGCTGCATCGCGGCGGAGCCGTCGGTCGTCTCACCTCGACGCTGATTCCCGCCGTCTTCGAGGGCCGGACGCGCGGCGGCGACGTGCCTCCGGAGCTCGAGAAGATCGCGAGGCGCGCGACGGCGCTCGCTCCGGACGATCGCTTCGCCACCGCCCGCGAGCTCGCCGAGACGCTCGAGCGCTATCTCGACGGCGAGCGCGACGAAGCGCGGCGTCGCGAGCTCGCGGCCGCACACGTCGAGGTGGCGGGGGAGCTCCTCGCCTCGATCACGGAGCCCACCGGCACCGTGGGCTCCGAGCGCCGCGCCGACGCGATGCGTGAGCTCGGCCGCGCCCTCGCGCTCGACCCGACGCACGCGGGCGCGCTCGCCGCGCTCGAACGCCTGCTGCTCGACGCGCCCACCGAGGTGCCGGCCGAGGCGCTCCCGGAGCTCGAACAGGCCGCGCAGGGACGTCGCGTCGAGGTCCTCCGAGCGGGCGCCGTGCGGGCCATCTCCTGGATGGTCGCCGTGCCGCTCGTCGTCGCGCTCGGCGTCACCGACTGGACGCAGGGCGCGGCGCTCATCGGGAGCCTCGCGGTCTCGGGCGGTCTCGCCGTCTACGCCTGGCGCGCTCGGAAGACCACGGACGCGTGGAGCGTCGGCCTCTTCCTCGCGACCTCGATCACCATCGCGCTCATGAGCACGATCTTCGGGCCCTTCGTGCTCGTTCCCACCTTCGTCGCGACGAACGGCATGTTCTTCGCGCTCGACGGAAGCCGGCGCCTCAGACCGTTCACCATCGCGGTCGGCGTGCTCGCGATCACGCTCCCGCTGCTCGGTCCGCTTCTCGGGCTCTATCCATCACCCTATTCGTTCACGCCGGACGGTGCGCTCGTCATCCGCTCGTCGATGGTGTTCTTCTCGCCCGGACTCACGATGTTCTTCCTGCTCGCGGCGAGCGTCGCGCTCGTGATCACGCCGACGTTCCTCGCCGACCGCTTCAAGGACGAGCTCAAGCGCGCCGAAGATCGCGTGTTCATGAACGGCTACCACCTGAGGCAGCTCCTTCCGCGCGACGCCGCCGCGCCCAGGTCCTCGTGAGGAGCGCGCGACCTTGATCGAATTCGCGATCGCTGCGCTCGTCGCTGCCGTCGTCGCGTTCGCGCTCGTGCCGCTCGTCCTCTACGTGCTGGGCAGGCGACTGCCGCGGGCCCACGTGGCGAGCAGGAGCGTCTACGTGCCCTCCCCGCCGGAGACCGTGTTCGCTGTGATCGCGGACGTGGCCGCGCACCCGCGCTGGCGCAAGCGCGTCAAGCGCGTGAAGATCCTCCGTACGGAGCCCCGTGTGCACGTCCGTGAGCGAGGGCTCGACGGAACGCTCGAGCTGGAGGTCGAGGAGTCACGCGCGCCGGAGCGCTTCGTGCTTCGCGCGCTGCCGGGCAGGCGCGCGATCTTCGCCGGGACGTGGACGTTCGAGCTCGCGAGCGAAGACGAAGGGACGCGCGTCACGCTCACCGAGGCGGGCGAGGTCAGCTCACCGATCGCACGGCTCTTCGCGCGCCACGTCCTCGGCGAGGGCGCGAACGTCGAGCGCACGCTCGCGGATCTACGCTCGCACTTCGTGTCCGGAGCGAGCGCGCTGCCTCGTGGTAAGGACGCGCGATGATGCAGGCGCTTCAGGAGGCGGGCTGGCCCGCATACGTCGTCATCGCGGCGGGCCTGGTGGGGCTCCTCGTTGCGCTCGCCGCGCTCGGGGCGGCGTTCGGAGCGCGGGAGCGCCAGACCGGCATCGGTCTCTCCATCCTGGCCATCGTCGCGGGCATCGCGACTCTCGGGATCGGCGCGCTCGGCTACGTGCTCCAGATGCGGTCCGCCTTCGAGGCCGTGGCTTTCGTGGACGCCTCGATGCGCGCGGCGCTGCTCGCCCAGGCGATCTCGGAGGCGATGAACAACCTCGTGTTCGGCGGCGTCTGCGGCGCGCTTCCGTTCTTGCTCGGCTTCGTCGCACTGGTTCGCTCGGTCACACGCGCACGCCCGGCCAGCCGCGTTCGCGGCGACTGAGCGCCCTACGGGGTCAGACGTGGGTCTCCGCGAGCGTGCCGCGGAGCGAGTGAACGGAGCCATCCGCGAGCGTCATCGACTCTTGGCCGAAGCTCTCGTCGGGCAGGCCCATCGCGCGCATCAGCGTGACGTAGAGGCGTGAGAGGGAGGGGCCGAGGTCGAACGCGCCGTGCGGCGTCCAGGGGCTCGGCACGTCGCGCGGGTAGCGGACGTAGCTGCCCGTGCGGAAGAAGCCGTCGCCGCCGCCCGCCACGACGATCGGGACGTTCACGTGCTGGTGCGTGCCCGTCGCGAGCTCGGTGAGCCAGAGCACGTTCGAGTGGTCGAGGAGCGTCCCACTTCCCTCGGGGATCGCATCGAGCATCGACAAGAGGTTCGCGAAGCGGTTCGCGTACCACTTGTTGTACTCGATCATCGCGATCTCCGAGCGCAGCTGGAACGGCTCCGAGCCGTCGTCGAACGACGAGTGCGCGTAGCCGCCGTGCAGATCGGGATCGGCCGGGTAGCCGAAGTCGGGGGGCGTGATGGTCGGCGTCACGACGGTGACCACGCGCGACATGTCGCACGCGAGCACCATCGTGATGATGCGGTTCCACTGGTCGATCTCGTGCCCGGTGTCGTCGAAGTCGAGCGTGCACTGCGGGACGAAGACGGAGCCTCCGAACGAGAGCTCGAGATCGCGCACGAGCGCGGCGTGCTGCTCGAGCTTGCGCCGACCCTCGGTGCCGAGGCGGCTCGAGGCGTAGGCGTACTCCCCCTGGACGAGGTCGAGCACGCTGCCGCGTCCCGCCCTGAGCAGGTCCTCGCGCGGCGTCGTGCCCTCGGTCGGCCGGTAGATGCCCATCATGTCGGCGAAGGCCTGCCGCGGCGCATCGACACGAGGCGTCGCGCGCCCCGCCTCGACGAAGGAGTAGGGCAGGAAGTGATCGGCGCCATACAAGCGCGAGGCCCAGCGCGAGCCTTCCTGCGTGCGCTGCCCGATCACCTGATCGATCGATGGCCCTCCGCCGAGACAGCGCTGACCGGGCGACTGGAGCGAGGGCGTGACCGTCAACAGGTGCGCCATCGCGAGGTTGTGCTCGTTCGGATCGAGGCTCGCATCCGCGGCGATGCGAACGTGATCGTCGAAGAGCGTCGACTGCGCGAGGCCCTCGATGCAGACGAGCTTGCCGCGGTGGGGGTGGAGCGGCTGGAGGATCTCGGGCATCTCCGCGAGCGATCGGCTCGTGAGATCCGCGCTCACGGCGCGATCGGCCGGCATCCCCGGCATGTCGAGGTTCCACGCGCGAGGGACGGTGCCGTGGCCCTGGATCCAGATCACGAGGCGCTTCGGAGGCGGCGTCTCGCCAGCGGCCGCGATCGCGTTCCAGCCGAGCGAGGACAGGCCCGTCGCGAGGCCGCCGAAGCCGAGCATCGTGAGGAAGCAGCGTCGATCGATCCGCATCTCTACTCCTGCTCCGTGGGCTGCATCCGCATCTCCGGGCTGTTCGCGATCGCGCGCATCACGCTGCGCAGCTCCCCACCGCTCCCGTCGTAGGCCGCTCGCGCCAGGCGCCGCAGGTGGCCGTCCTCATGCTCGATCGTCCGCCCGAGGGCGAAGCGAACCCAGGTCGACGACGCACACGCCGCGAGCTCGGCGCTCGACGCGATCTCCGCCGACAGGCCGACGGCGTCGTCGTATCCGGTCGCCGAGTCGTTCGCATCGAGCGCGCCGCTCGCGTCGATCGTGAGCCCCTGGTCGAGCTGTCGGAACGCTCCCGCCTCGTCGTAGTGCTCGAAGGAGAACCCGATCGGGTTGAGCGTGTCGTGGCAGCCGGCGCACGCGCCTGGCGCGGTGCGGCGCTCGAAGAGCACACGGTTCGTGACGGGGCCTTCGCCCGCCACTGGCACAGGGGGCGACAGGTCGGCGGCGGCCGGAGGAGAGAGGTGCGGCCGACAGAGGACGCGCTCGAGCACGAACGCACCGCGGATCGGCGGCGAGATGCTCGCGGCGTGCGAGTGCGAGGCCATGACCGCCGCGCGCGTGAGCAGCCCGGCGCGCTCGCCGTCCGGCAGATCGGTCTCGATCCACGCGTCCGGAACGCCCGGTCCGGGAACGCCGTAGAGCGCAGCGAGCTCGTCGTTCACCAGCGTGTGCCGGCTGGTGAGGAGCTCGGGCACGGTGCCTTCACCCGAGCTCGCCTCCCATGCGACGAAGCGCGTGAGCTCTTCTCGCGTCGCGAGCTGGAGGCTGGCGCTCCACTCGGGATGACGCTCGGGCGAGCGCGTCCTGTGCTCGGGCAGGAGCACCCGATCGAAGTCGAGCCACTGGCGGTGGAAGTCGACGATCGCATCGACGGCCCGCGGGTCGTCGAGCATCCGATCGACCTCCGCGGCGATCACGCTCGGCTCGAGGAGCTCTCCGCTCGCGGCGAGGTCGAGGAGCTCGTCGTCGGGCGTGGACTCCCAGAGAAAGAACGCGAGACGTGTCGCGAGCGCGTAGGCGTCGACGGGCACGATCGACGGGTCCTCCGCGTTCGGCAGGGCGAGGCCGGGGATCTCGATGCGGTAGAGGAAGGCCGGCGCCTGGACGAGCGCCATGAGCGTGAGCTGGACCGCGCCGGCAAAGTCGATCGCCACGCGGAAAGCGCGGAAGCGACCCGCGTAGCGCGCGATCTCCTCGGGGCCGAGCGGCCTCCGGAACGCGCGTCGTCCGAAGCGCTCGACGAGAAGCTCGCCGCACGCGTCTTGCTCCGCCGCCGTGGCCCAGGTGCCGCACGGAAGGATGCGGGCGAGCGCCGCGTCGTCCTCGGTCGCGAGCGACGTGAAGCGAAAGGCGATCTCCTCGTAGCGCGCGATCCGTACGTCGCTCGGCCCGAGCGAGCGCGCGTCGTTCTCGAACCCACCGACGCGGGTGTCCGCGGGGAGCGGGGGCAGGTCGGCCGGCGCGAGCCCTCCGAAGAGATCGCGGAGCGCGTGCAGGTACTCGTCGTTCGAGAGCCGGCGGAGCGGTGCGCTGCCGACGTAGCCGGGCGCAGGCGGGCCCGCTGGCGGCGTGTCGGGGCCGCATCCGAGCAGCATCACAGCCGTCAGGCCGAACGCACCGAACGCCCTCGTTCTCGACAACGCGTAAGCCATGAAGCGGGCTGAGTATAGCGGCCCGCGAGGCAAAGCCCCACCGGGGCTCTGGATGTTCGGTGCGGG
>JBBSAT010000123.1:0-20474 GCA_038252025.1 Polyangiales bacterium
CCCCCTACAAGAGTGCTCGCGGAGCCGACCGCGCACGGAAGTGCTCGCTTCGAGCACGAACGGAAGCGGGCGGCGCAGCGAGCCGATCCCCCCCGACAAGAGTGCTCGCTCGCGGCTCGTGGTCCAATGGTCACGACCTCCGTCTGATACACGGAGAACGGGAGTTCGATTCTCCCCGAGCCGATCACTTCTTCGATCCGGAAGCTCAGATAGCCGAGCACCCGCCCGACACGCGGGAGGTCGCGGGTGCGAGCCCCGCTCGGATCATCGGCTCGGTGGGGCTCTCCCGTCGAGGCCGCTGACTCCCGCCCTTCTCGAACGAGCTCAGAATACAGCGCGCCCGCAGCGAGCACCGCAGCGGCCTCTCGGCCGTGAGGATGCGAGCGAGGACGTAAGCGCATTCTGGGCCGTTCGAGAAGCGCGTGCTCGATGCGAAGGAAATCGCAGCTGCTACTGCGGGTATGGCCGAACGGTAAGGCTCCGGGCTTCCAACCCGGCCACGCGAGTTCGACTCTCGCTGCCCGCTCTCTCGCGCGTCTCGCGATCTGGCGATCGCACCGTCTTCACACGACGGCCTGCTCTTCGAGCACACAGCGGAGTTCGATCCTCCGGGCGCGCAGGTTTCGTTTCTGGAAGTCGAACCGGCCGAGGGCCGGGCCCGGCCGCTACCCGGGTCGCACCTCTCGAGGTGTGAGGGGCGGGACCTCCGACTTCCGTTTGCTCGGCCCTTCACGCGGACGTCCGGGGGGTCCCGGATCCTGCCTGCCACGCAGGACACTGCGAGCTCGACTCTCGCCGCCCGCTCTCTCCCGGCTCGCTCCCGCCACGGACTCGTCTTCTTTCTCGCCCCCGAAGCACGATGGTCGTGCCCCGAGCCCGTACCTCGGAGGTGTCGGTTCGATTCCGACCGGGGGCTTCGCCCGTCCGGGCAGGCTCTGGACGATCTCTCGCCGGGCCCGTCTGGCGCGCGCTACCCTTCCCTTCGATGCCCTCGCTCAAGTGGATCCGCCCGACCGGGCGGCCGAAGATCTACTCGATCTTCAAGAAGATCACGTCCCTCGGACGGGCGAGCGCGAACGACGTCTCCATCGACGACAAGACGCTGGCCGATCACCACGCCCAGATCGTGTTCGACGGAAAAGCCTTCAATCTGGACGAGATCGACCGCGAGGCCGACATCCAGGTGAACCAGAAGAAGAAGCGGCGCGCGCGGCTCGAGCACGGTGACCGCATCGACCTCGGCAAGGTCGAGCTGCACTTCTCGCTCTTCGACGAGTCCGATCGCGACGAGCCCTCCGAGAGCCTGACGGGCGAGTCCGACGAGCAGTCGGTCGTCGTGGGACTGCGTCAGCTCCACGAGCTCAGCGAGCGCCTGATGCAGAGCCGCACGATGCCGGAGCAGCTCGAAGCGCTCATGGACGCCGTCATCTCGGCGACCCACGCGAAGAAGGGCTTCCTCGTCCTCCTCGAGAACGGCGAGACGCGCGTGGCGGTGGCCCGCAACCTCGGCGGTAGGAACCTCCCCGAAGGGGTGGCCCAGCTCTCTGACTCGATCCTCGCGCGCGTCATCGAGACCAAGAAGCCGCTCATCGTCTCGGACGCCGTCTCGGACACGCTCTTCGGGCGCAGCGAGAGCGTCATGAACCTCCAGCTCGCGTCCGTGATGTGCGCGCCGCTGATCGGGCAGGGGCAGCTCCTCGGGCTCATCTACGTCGGCAACGACTCCGTGCGCTCGCTCTTCGTGGAGTCGAGCCTCGAGGTGCTGACGATCTTCGCCGCGCAGGCCTCGCTGCTGCTGCAGAACGCGCAGCTGCTCGATCACCTCCGTTCGGATCGTGACCACCTCGAGGAGCAGCTGACGCAGAAGCGCTTCGGCGACATCGTCGGGACGAACCCGTCCTTGCTCGAGGTCTTCCGGAAGGTCGAGAAGGTCGCCGGCACCGACATCAGCGTGCTGATCACGGGAGAGACCGGCACCGGCAAGGAGCTCATCGCGCGCGAGCTTCACCGGAGGAGCACCCGCAAGGAGGGGCCCTTCGTCGTCGTCAACTGCGGCGCGATCCCCGAGAACCTGATGGAGTCGGAGCTCTTCGGGCACGTGCGCGGCGCGTTCACCGGCGCCATCGCGACGCGCAACGGGAAGTTCCAGGCGGCCCACCAAGGAACGCTCTTCCTCGACGAGATCGGCGAGCTCCCGCTCGCGCTCCAGGTGAAGCTCCTTCGCGCGCTGCAAGAGCGGACGGTCAACAAGGTCGGCGACACGAAGGTCGATCGCGTCGACATCCGCGTGGTCGCGGCGACGAACCGCGACCTCGAGGAAGAGATCAAGAAGGGGACGTTCCGCGAGGATCTCTTCTACCGCCTGAACGTCGTGAACCTCCACCTCCCGCCGCTCCGCGCGCGCGGAGACGACACGATCCGGCTCGCGAAGTTCCTCCTCCAGAAGTTCGCCGAGGAGCTGAACCCGAAGGTGAAGGGCTTCACGCCGAACGCGCTCATCGCGATGCGCAAGTACGAGTGGCCCGGCAACGTCCGCCAGCTGGAGAACCGCCTGAAGAAGGCGATCGTCCTCTGCGAGAAGACGCTCATCGGGCCGGAGGATCTCGATCTGTTCGCCGAGGCGCTCGCGCCGATCATGACGCTCACGCAGGCGCGTGAGGACTTCCAGCGGCGCTACATCCTCGAGGTGCTCGAGCGGAACAACGGGAACCGCACGAAGACCGCGCGCGACCTCGGCGTCGACCCGCGAACGATCTTTCGGTACCTCGAGCGCGAGCCCGATGCGCCCTCGCCAGGCGGCGGGGCGAGCGAGCCCGTCGAGTAGAGGGCAGGACCGATGCAGCACCCGCGCGAACGCCCCGAGGAGCCCTCTCCCATTGCGGCCCAGTGCGCGACAAGGATGTCGCAGAGCGCCAGGGCCGAGCCGCCCGTGCCGCGAACTGCGACGGCGGATCGGCCTTGTCTTGCCGAGGATTTCACGCGGTTTGGGGCGCGACGCCGACGAGCGAGCTCTGGCACCTGCGTTGCAGCGTGGGGATCTGCTCTCTTGGCTATGTCGGCACTCACCCTACCCGGCTGCTTGATCACGCAGCCCGTTCAGTTCGAGCCGCCCGCGGGCTCGCCCCCGTCGATCACGGGCGCAACGACTCACGAGTCGCATCCGCTCGACGAGATCATCCTCATCCAACACGGCGACCTCACGCCGGCCGATGATGGCGGGGGCACCGTGATCACGCCGATCGTCGTCGAGGTTCGCGACCCGGACGTGGACCAGGAGCTCGCGTACAAGGTCTACGTCGACTTCAACCCGACCGACCCGCGGCCTGCGAACCCGTCCGGCTTCTTGCCCGCGATCGGCCGGAGCCCCGGGGTGGATCGCACGCGGCGCCGGCTCCAGTTCGACCTTCCCAACTCGACCGGGCTCGACACCGAAGGCTGCCATCGGCTCGAGCTCCGGGTCTCCGGCGGCTTTCGTCCGGACCGGCCCGATCCGGTGCGTGACGGCGACGTCGCGATCGCAGTCTGGTGGGTCGCGACGCAGCCGAGCGGCGGCGGCGTCGTCGACATGGCGCTGTGCCCATGAGCCGCACTGTGCCCATGAGCCGCACTCTGCCCATGAGCCGCACTCTGCCCATGAGCCGCACTCTGCCCATGAGCCGCACTCTGCCCATGAGCCGCACTCTCGCGATCGCCGGCCTCGCGCTCGCGCTCTCGAGCTGCGCGCTCACCGTGGACGACGCGTTCCGGGTGCAGAACCGATGCGCGAGCGACGACGACTGCGTCGGCGCGGCGTACTGCGAGACCGGCAGCTCGATGTGCGTGCAGGAGCCCGTCCTCGACTACGCGCTCTACCTGCAGGTCGCGCCGGCCGACGACCCCGGCGGAGCGTCGATCGCGCCGGTCGCGCTGGGCCCGTACAACATGTTCGACGGAGACGTCGCGCTCGTCGTGCCGCGGCAGATCTCGGTGCGCGGCACGGTCCGCCGACACGACGTGCCGATCGCCGCGCAGATCACCTTCACGCCGCAGCCTGCGGACCCGACCGTCGTCTCGCCGCTCCCCGCCCGGCCGATCTCGACGCGTACGATCCCGCTCGGGACCGAGCTGCGCGACATCGACTTCGCGACCCAGCTCCCCTCACGCGGCACCTACGCGGTGACCGTCGAGCCTCTCGATACGTTCCGCTCGGAGATCCCGCCGTTTCGCGGGACGCTCACGGTCGGTAGCGGGGACCAGGCGCTCACGATCCCGCTCCCGACCGACGAGTCCATCATCGAGGGCGACCTCGTCGACGCCGCGGGCGTGCCGCTCGTCGGGTTCGAGATCCGTGCGATCGAGCGCGCGACCAACCTGCGGATCTCGTCCATCGCCACGACGCGCGCGGCGGACGCGGTGCCCGGGGCTTTCTCGATCGCGCTGCCGACCAGCGCTTCGGGCTTCGACCTCGAGATCCGGCCGACGGACGCACGACAGGGCGCCGAGCTCGTGCCGACCTACCGCGTGCAGCCGGAGCTCCTGATCGCCGGGACCACGGGCCGCGTGCGGATCCTGATTCCGACGTCGATCGCCGCCGTGCGCTGGGCAGGGACCGTGGAAGCGCCCGCACAGCAGGGAGCCGGTCCCATCAGCGCCGCAGTGCTGCAGCTGCACGCGAGCGACGTCGTCGATGCGAGGACGGGACTCGTCGGCTCGGTCGACATCACGCTGACCACCGACGCCGAGGGTCGATACGACGGCTTCGTGCTGCCTGGTCACTACACCATCGCGATCACGCCGGGCGGCAACGCGGACCTCGCGGTGCTGCGCGAAGAGCGAGACCTTCGCCCGCTCGAAGGGCAGACGGAGATCCTCGGGCACGTGTTCTCGATGCCGCTCCGGACCGTGCTCGGCGGCTCGGTGCGGGCGCCGGATGGCACGCCCGTCCGCGATGCGATGGTGCGCGCCGCGTCCCTCGGGATCGCGCTCGACGGCGTGGCCGATCCGCTCGTCGGCCGGCTCGCGCGCTCGAACCAGGGCGTCTCGGGACCGAACGGTGACTTCCGGCTCGAGCTCGACGTGGGCGTCTACGACCTCGTCGTGGAGCCGCCCGTCGGCAGCGGCTTCGCGTGGTCGGTCGACCTGAGCTACGGCATCGGCGGCTCGACGGCGAGGCTCTCGGACGTCGTGCAGCTCGACGCGCCCGTCGTGGTGGACGCGGACCTGACCTGGCTCGAGGGCGGCATCATCTCGGGCGCCGAGGTTCGTGCGTTCGCGGTCACGACGTCGGGGCGCGCGGTGCAGGTCGGACGCGCGACGAGCGATGCGGACGGGCACGCACGCATCCTGGTTCCGGCGAGCGTCGGCGGGCTGTAGAGCGCTCCAGATCGATTCTGTGTGGGCGTGATCGGCTCGCGGAGCAGCCCGCTCCCGTTCGTGCTCGCGGCGAGCACTACCGTCCGCGCGCTGCTCTGCGAGCACTCCTGGGTGGGCTGGCCCGAGTCGTGCTCATGGCCGGGTCGCGCGATGCAGACCGCATCGCCCGAACCGAGGAACCGCCCATGAACACGAGCACCAGTCACTGCGCGGAGATCGAGCTTCAGGGTCAGTTCGACGGGCTCGGCCAGCTCGGGCCCGACGCGTGGAAAGGCCTTGCGCGCTGGTGGATCCAGAAGGGACGCGTGGTCGTCACCGACGTCGCTTCGACGCGCGACGTGAAGGATCTCTCCCTGCTCGCCATCGCGTTCGAAGGCTGCGCGCCGCGTCTCGCCTGAGCGAGCTGGTCACTCGGGTGGCCGGCGCCTCCAGCCATCAGTCGGAGAGCCAGGGCTCCCCCTCGAGACCGAGGCAGCGGAGCGGTCCGAGCAGATCGGCCGGTAGGGGAGAGGTCGCTTCGACCCGCCGGACTTCGAACGGGAGAGCGATCGACCGCGCGTGGAGCGCGAGCCGGACGAGCCCGACGTCGTCCCCGCGGAGCTTCTTGTTCTCGCGGTTGTCGCCCCAGGTCGTGTCGCCCATCAGCGGGTGGCCGAGGTGGCGGAAGTGGCGGCGGATCTGGTGGAGCCGGCCGGTCTTCGGGCGCGCGCGGACGAGCGAGTAGCGGTCGGCCAGGACGGCGATGCGCTCGTAGTCGGTGCTCGCGTCCACGGGCGGACCGTTCTCCGTGCGCGGGATCGGGTGATCGATCGTACCGACCGCCGGCTCGAGGACGCCGCGGAGGAGCGCGAGGTACTCCTTCTCGACGAGCCCGGCTTCGAACGACGCCGAGATCTCGCGCGCCGCTTCCGGGTCGAGCGCGAAGACCAGGCAGCCGCTCGTCGCGCGGTCGAGCCGGTGGACGGGCCAGACCCACTGGCCGAGCTCCGCCTTCACGCGCGCCATCATGTGATCGTCCGATGCGTCCCAGCCCTTGTGGACCGAGACGCCGGACGGCTTGTCGACGATGACGAGCCCCGCGCCTCCACGAGCGCTGCCCTCGCGGAGGAGGACGGTGCCGTGGAGGTCAGGACGGATCGGCTGTCCTCAGAGGTGCGCGCCGGCGGCCGGCACGCAGGTCGCCGAGGTGTCGCCCTCGGCGAACGGCTCGACCAGCACGGTGTACTGACCGGAGTCGGGGCAGGTGAAGCTGGCGCCGGCGCAGTCGTAGCTGCCGGTGACGCCGCACTCGCTATCACCGAACGCGAGGCGGTCGTGGCTGCCGCAGGGCTCGCTGCCGGGGCAGATGCGCATCTGGGGGTCGCCCGTGCAGCTCCCGACGCCGCAGCTTCCGCCGCAGCCGACGTTGACCGTCGCGCCGACGGTGCAGTCGAACGTGCCCGCTGTCGCCCAGCCGCAGTCGCGGTCCGAGGTGAGCGGCGTGGTGCAGGGCGCGGTCGGGTCCACGGCGACGTCGGCCGGGATCGTCACGTGCGCGTCGCAGGTGTTGTTGTCGTACGAGATCTCGGGGATGGTCGAGTCCTCGTTGATCGCGATGTGGATGACGTAGTCACCGGGCGCGACGTCGGTCACGTCGATCCACTGGCAGTCGAGGTAGGCGCCGTAGAGATCGCCCCAGCCGCGGCTGATGCCCTGGTTCGAGCAGTCGTACGTCGGGCGCGTCGAGATGCCGGGGCCGGTCGCGTCCTGCTCGAAGTCCTCGAGACAGAAGGCCTGCTTGTGGCCGACGGCGGCGGTGGCGCCCGTGGAGTCGATCAGCGTGTAGTTCGCGTACCCGTTGAAGTGGTAGTGCATGTGGCAGGACGAGTACTCGAAGAGCTCCGGGTGATCGGCGGGCGCGCCCATGCGGAAGTCGCCGGTCCCCTCGTTCGGCGTGTACGTGTCGAAGCGCAGGAGGCGACGCCAGCCCGGCGCCGCGACGCAGCCTTCGACGATCGTGCAGTCGGTCGGCTCGAAGAACTGCCAGACGACGCGCGCGGACTCGGCGGCGCGGCTCTCGCTGACCGAGAGGTCGGGGAGCGGGCATGCGCCGTCGGCCGTCGGGTCGACACAGGAGTAGGCGAGCGCGACGGGGCAGCAGAGCTGCGGAGCGGTGCAACCGCCCGGGCAGAGGTCCGCGGTGCTGGCGTCGTCCATACCGGCATCAGTCGTGGCCGCGTCGTCCGGCGTGGAGCCGGCGTCGGTCGCAGCGGGCGGAGCGTTCGTACAAGCGAGACAGGCGAGCGAGGCGAAGAAGACTGCGTTTCGATTCATGGGAAGCCTCCGGGGAGGGCCCACTGTCACCCGAAACGGTCGATCGCGCCAAGCGCCTGAGAGCGAGGACGGCGCGGCCGTCGTCCCGGGCTCAGACCATCGCCGCAGCGGCGGCCTCGATGGTCTCCTCGCCGAGCAGCACCGTCAGCGCCGCGTCGCCGAGCGGGATGAAGCTGTCCTCGCTGGTGACGCGTCGAAGCTTGCCCTCGTAGCCAGCGTCGACGAGCGCGGCGATCACGCCCTCGCTGATGCCGGCGCTCTTGCGCGTCTCGTCGACGACGAGCACGCGCTTCGTCGCGTTCGCCTCGCGGAGGAGATCGTCGGTCGGGAGCGGCAAGAGCCAGCGCAGGTCGAGCACGCGCGCGTGGATGCCCTTCTTCTTCAGGCGCTCCATCACGCGGAGCGACATGAAGAGGCCGTTGCCCGAGGTGACCAGCGTGAGGTCCTGGCCGTCGCCGTAGGTGCGCCCCTTTCCGATCGGCACGTGCGCGTCGCCGGGTGGGTAGCTCGCGAGCCAGCCCGCATCGCCCGGCTCGTGGAGATCGCGCGTGTGATAGAGCGCGATCGGCTCGAGGAAGACGCAGACGGTGCCGTCGACCTTCGCCGAGGCGACGCAGGTGCGGAGCATCGCCGCTGCATCGTCGGGGCGTGCAGGGGACGCGATGACGATCCCCGGGATGTCGCGGAGCACCGCGATCGAGTCGTCGTTGTGGAAGTGGCCGCCGAAGCCCTTCTGGTAGCCGTAGCCCGCGACGCGCACGACCATCGGGTTCGTGTACTGACCGTTCGAGAAGAAGCGCAAGGACGACGCCTCACCGCGGAGCTGGTCCTCCGCGTTGTGGAGATAGGCGAGGTACTGGATCTCCGGGATGGGAAGCAGGCCCGAGACGGCGGTGCCGAGCGCGAGACCGAGGATCGTCTGCTCGTCGAGCAGCGTGTCGAAGACGCGCGCCGGGCCGACGCGGCGAAACAAGCCCTTCGTGACGCCGTAGACGCCGCCCTTCTTGCCGACGTCCTCGCCGAAGCAGAGGAGCTCGGCGTGGCTCGCGAAGAGATCGACCAGCGTCCGGTTGATCGCCATCGAGAGCGTGAGCGGGCCTTCGTCCTCCGGGAGCTTTCCTTCGTGAAAGCGCGCGCGCAGCTCGGGATCGGGGGCGCGGCGCGCTTCGATCGCGACGCGATCGGGGGAGCGCGGCGAGAGCGGCGCCATCACCTCGCTCGCCGTCGTCAGCTGCGGGCGGGTGGCCGCCTTCTCCGCTTTGCGGACGACGTCCGTGCGCTTGTCCTCGTAGAGGCCGAGCACCTCGCTCGGCGTCACGACGCCGGCGGAGACGAGCAGCTTCGCCGTTCGAAGCAGAGGATCCCGAGCGATCTCCGAAGAGATCTGATCGGGCGTGCGGTACGTCGCCTCGGCGTCGCTCCCGGCGTGGCCCATGAGCCGGACGGTACGAAGGTGGAGGAACGCCGGGCGTCGATTGCTCCGCACCCAGCTCACGGCTTCCGTCGCGACGTCGAACGCCTCGGAGAGGTCGCCGCCGTCGGCCTCGAAGTACTTGAGCCCCGGCCGGCTCCCGTAGGCGGCGCGGATCCAGCCCGAAGGCGTCGCGACGCTGATGCCGATGCCGTTGTCCTCGCAGACGAAGAGGACCGGGAGCGGGATGAGCGCGTGCGCCGAGTGACAGGCCGCGTTGATCGCGCCGGTCGCGGTCGAGTGGTTCGCCGACGCGTCGCCGAAGCTCGTGACGGTCACGGCGTCGCTCGGCCAGAGGATCGGTGTCTTCAGCTTCTTGCTGCGCTCGATCGCGAAGGCGACGCCGAGCGCGCGCGGAAGGTGCGACGCGATGGTCGAGGTCTGCGGGATCACCGCCAGCGCGTGGTTGCCCCAGACCTTGTGGCGGCCACCGGCGATCGGCTCGTCGATGGCCGCGCAGATCCCGAGGAGCGTGTCGTACACGGCGTCGATACGATCTTGTTCGGCTCGCGGGGCGGAACGCTCCCGTCCGTGCTCGGGGCGAGCACTCCCGTACGCGCTCCGCTCCGCGAGCACTCGGGTAGAGACCTGCCGCGCGCGCTCGAGAAAGAACGCTCCGGAGCGGTAGTGGAGGAGCGCTGGATCGGTGGGCCGTAGCGCCGCCGCCACCGCGGCGTTGCCCTCGTGGCCTGAGCTGCCGATCGTGTAGAAGCCCTTGCCGCGCTTCTGACGAAGCCAGCGCGCCGCGAGATCGAGGTGGCGGCTCGCGAGCTGTGCGTCGAAGAGCTCGAGCGCGCGCTCGCCGGTGAGGTCGGTGTCCTCGTGAAGGGCCAGCGACGGATCACGGGACGGCGCCGAAGAGAGGGCGCGAACGCCCGCGATGAACGCCGTGTCGACCTCGAAGCCGAGCTCCTGAGTACTCATGGGGCGGCGATGATAGTCGACCGGGTGCTCTGCCGCTCTCGCGAGCGAACGACCTCGGAGAACTTCAGAGAACGCAGCCCGGGACGCGCAGGCTGGTCATCCCGGTCGCGTTGCTGAGCTCGATCCGATCGCGCCGCCAGTAGCAGAGCTGGTCGGCCTCTCGGAGGTAGCCGTATTGATAGAGCGATGCGCTCGGCCGGCGGTCGGCGACGAGCTCGTCGCCGTCCGGATCGTGGAAGCCGGCACGGCGGCGCGCGACGACGACGGCCGCCTCGGCCTCGAGCGCCTCCATCGCGGCGAGCTGTGGGGCGATGTCGACGCCGTCCCCATAGTCGGCGGTCGCCGTCGCGAGCGCCGCCGCGTGCTGCGCGCGAAGGCGATCGATCTCGATGCCGTCGGCGATCTCGGAGAGCCAGCGGTCGTTCGGATCGATGCCGAGAGCGGCGACCCTCGCTTCGAGCGCCATGCAGTCGGTCGCGAGCGCGGCGAGAGGCTCGGCCACGTCGGTGCGGTAGCTCGCGCGGTCGGCCGGCATCATGTCGTGCACTGCCTCGATCGAGACACGCAGCGGCTGGGAGTACACGCCCATCAGCTCGCCGAGGTGGAAGGTCGCATCGCGGCCACCCGTGTAGCCGCTCAGGCGCTGATCGATGAACGCGCGTCGCTGCACCTCGATGAGATCGGAGACGATGGGCACCATCTCGGGGCCATGCGGAAGCGGATCGAGCATCTCGTGGAGGAGGATCTCGTCCGTGTCGGGCAGATGAAACGAGGTGTGCAGCACGGTCCAGTCGTTCTGCCAGTAGCCCCACTCCCAGCCGCTCGAGAAGACGACGTGGTCTTCGAGATCGGCGTGGCCGTTCGCGATCGCGTGCGCGCGGATCTCGCGCAGGTCGAGCATCCGGTTCCGCAGATAGAGCGGGAGGTACAGAGGAACGCTGTTGTCGAACGCGACCCAGTACGCCGTCTCCGGGTGATAGCCGACCGGCCGACCGGCCTCGAGCTGATCGAAGAGATACGCGCGGTGCTCGTCGAACTCCTCGTGGCCGTAGGCGCCGGCCGCGCTCTCGAAGAGATCGAAGTACATCGTCGTGTGGATCCACGGCACGACTTCGGGCGTCGTGAAGCGGACGAGGAAGTAGTAGAGGATCATCTCGCCCATGTAGGTCACGCGCGTGGACGGGAAGTTGCCGACGTGGACGGTGGCGGTGACGCGCGCGCCTGGGAGGACGCGCTGGATGGCGTCGTAGACGAGGTCGATCGCAGCGATGAACGCGTCGGGATCTTCGCCCGAGAACTCGCCGAAGCTGAGCTGGATCGAGTCGAGCGGAAGCATCGCGAGGATCGAGAGGCGCTCCTCGACGATGGGCCGAAGGTCGGTCGTACCGGTCGGGACGAGGACGAACGCGCGCTGGAGGCTCGCGCCCTGGAAGATCTGGATACCCATCCCGACGCGGATGCCGCGGAGGTGCGCGTACTCCATGATCGCGCGCGTGTGCTCGAGCCAGGCGTCCTGGATCGGACCCTCGGGGAGCACGTTGTTGAGCGCGGGATACGTGAGGAAGTTGCCGCCGTTCTTCACGAGCCAGTCGATCGTCCGCTCGGCGTCCCGAAGGTGCTCTTCGCTCGGTTCCCAGAAGTCGAAGAGCGCTTCGATGGGATGGATCGTGTGCAGGTGCAGCCCGCGCTGATCGATCTCGGGCGTGACGACGGTGCCGAAGACCGAGGCATCGGGCGCCCTCAGCACCGCGGGGACGAACGACTCCTGCGGATGGAAGAAGCGGACGTCCATCGCCTCGAGCAGATGCGCGAGGCCGTACTGGACCCCGAGCGGCACGCCGCCGCGGACGACGAAGCCCTCGCTGGCCGTCTCGAGCTGGTAGGACTCGGCGCCGAGCGAGGCGTCCTCGACGAGCGCGATGCGAGTCGATCCTTCGCCGGGTGATGCGACGGCGGCCGCCGGATCGGCGGTGACGCGCACGCCAGCCGAGAGGCTCGCTGGAAGGTCTCGCACGAACGCGTCGGCGAGCGCCTGGTGGTCCATCGTCACGTAGATCGGCATCTCGGCCGGCGGTGGCGACGCGGGGCCGTCACAAGAAGAAGCCGCGGCGGCGAGAACGGTGAGGGCGGCGAGAACCAGTCTACTGCGCTTGATCACGCGCCGAGCATATCGCGCGTCGTCGTCGCTCGCGATACGTCTCCCCCCGCGTCGTGGCAGCGAGGAGAGGTCGAGACGTACCGCTCCACGTCACGCCGAGCGCCGAGCCTGGCCAACGTGGCTCGCTCCGGCTCGAGGGTGTGCTGCCCACGCCGTGACGTTGCCTCAGCCCTTCTGCTGGCCCTCGAACGCCACGACGCTGTCGCTGTTCAAGCCGGCGGCGTTCGCCTCGTCGGTGTCGATGTGCATGTCGAGCTCGTAGCTCGGGCTCACGCGCACGATGACGTCGCCCATCGTCATCTCGCGATCGCCCGTGACGCCGACCTGGATGACGTCGTGATCCTTCACTCCGTAGGCGCGCGCCTGGTCGGGATTCATGTGGACGTGCCGCTGCGCGAGGATCACGCCGTGATCGATCGTGATCGTGCCCGCGGGGCCGCGAAGCTTGATCCCCGGTGTTCCCTCGAGCATCCCGCTCTCACGAAGCGGTGGCGAGACGCCGAGCGCGTACGCGTCGGTTCGCGCGACCTCGATCTGCGTCTCCTTGCGGAGCGGATTGATGATCGCGACGCCACGGATCTCGCCCTTGGGCCCGAGGAGATCGATGGTCTCGCGCGTGACGTACTGACCGGGCTGCGTGACGTCGCGCTTCTTCGCGAGCTCGTAGCCCACGCCGAAGAGCGCGTCGCAGTCGGCGCGGCTCAGGTGCACGTGGCGGACGCTGACGCCGATCGGGATCGGCCTCGCGCGTACGCTGCGGATCGCGCCGGTCGGGCCGACGACGCAGCGCATCGCTTCGCGCGCGATCATCCGCTCCTCGTCGGTGCGCACGACGAGCACCTTCGTGGGCGCGCGCGTCTGGCTGACCTCCACGATGCCGTCGTAGTCCGCAGCGCGCTTCTCGCGGTTGGCCGTCTCGTCGAGCGCGACGCCCATGTACACGAGGCCCTCGCACACGCGGCTGCGCACGGAAGTGGAGTTCTCGCCGATGCCGCCCGTGAAGACGATCGCGTCCGCGCCGCCCATGACCGCCGCATAGGCGCCGACGTACTTGCGGATGCGGTGCACGAAGACGTCGATCGCGAGACGTGCGCGAGGCTCGCCGGCCTCGGCGGCGAGCTCGATGTCGCGAAAGTCGGACCCCAGGCCGCTGATCCCCGCGAGGCCCGACTCACGGTTCAGGAGCTCATCGACGCGGTCCGGGCCCATGCCCTGGCGTGCGAGCAGGATCGGCAGGGCCGGATCGATGTCGCCCGAGCGCGTGCCCATCACGAGCCCCTCGAGCGGCGTCATGCCCATGGAAGTCTCGACCGAGACGCCGGCGTCGATCGCCGAGATGCTCGCGCCGCCGCCGAGGTGACAGGTCACGAGCTTGAGCTGTGAGAGATCGGTCTTCAGGTGCTCGGCGGCCGAGAGCGCCATGAACTGGTGGCTCGGCCCGTGGAAGCCGTACCGGCGCACGCCCTGCTTCAGATAGAGGTCGTAGGGAACGGCGTACGTGAACGCGTGCGGCGGGAGCTGCGCATGAAAGGCGGTGTCGAAGACCGCGACGTGCGGGACGTCCGGAAAGATCTCGCGCGCGGCGCGGATGCCCTCGAGGTTCACCGGGTTGTGGAGCGGCGCGTAGACGGCGCACTCCTCGATGATCTTCTCCACCTTCGCGTCGATGAGCGTCGGAGCGACGAGCCGCTCGCCGCCGTGAACGACGCGATGGCCGACGGCGCCGAGCGCGCTCCGATCCGGCAGCGGGCCGCCCGGCCGCGTCAGATGGGTCAAGATCGCGCGGAGCGCACTTCGCGCGTCGTGTCCGTCGATCGGATCGGAGCCGGTCTCGTGAACGTGGACCGCGTTCGCAGTGCCCACGCGCTCGGCGCGCCCGATCGCGAGGCGCGCTTCGGTGTCCATCTCGTAGAGGTTGTACTTGACCGACGTCGAGCCGACGTTGACGACGAGGACCTTCATGGCCCGCAGGCTACGCCGTCGATGCGAGGGGCGAAACCCCGAGGCACGACGGAAAGAAAACGGGGCGTCCTCATCGCGAGGCCGCCCCGTGTCGATACCGTGTGCGGTCGATGTCCAGCGAGGACTACGGACCCGCGTCCACGCCCGCGTCCATGTCGGCCGCTGCGTCGACGTCGACCGCTGCATCGACGTCCACGGCCGCGTCGACGTCCACGGCCGCATCGACGTCCACGGCCGCATCGACGTCACTGACGGCGCCCGGCGTGATGTTCACGACGAAGTTGCCGTGCTCGTTCTGCCAGCCGTCGACGATGATGACGACCTCCTGCCCGGCCGTGAGCGTCACCTCGAGGGTCGACTGCCGCATGATGCCGGCTTCGATGTCGTCGTTGCACGCGATGCTCGTCGCCGAGAGGCACTCGTCGCGCACGTAGAGGATCGTGTCGAAGTCCGAGCCGATCGTGTCGATGGTGTACGTCCCGGCGGCCGGCGCGCTCCACAGGTAGCCGCGGTCGGGCGCGTAGCCGACGGTCGCGTCGCAGTCCGGGTTGGTGTCGTCACCCGCGAGATCGGTGCTTCCCATGAAGACCGCCGGGCCGACGTCCGAGACGGCGATGAGGGACTCCGGGCACTCGCCCGCCGGACCGCTGATCATGGCGTCGACGCACGCGTTGAACGGCGGGGTGTAGGCCATGCGGCCCGGGTCGGTGAGGAGCGCCGGGCACGTGGTCATGTTGGCCGTCTGGAGCGGCGCCTGGCACATCGTGACCGCTGCCTCGGAGCAGTCGCTCGCTGCGATGCAGGCCGCGGCCGCATCGAGCGCGTCGGCGCGGCAGTACGCGTAGCGATCGAAGAGGCCCATCGTCGCGCGGTAGCCCATCTCGTCGCACGTCGCGAGGATGGGGTCGCCGTCGTTGGCCATGATGCAGTCGGCCATCGTGGTGTCCGGGTTCCGCGTCACGAAGCAAGCGCAGAACGCGGTGGTGAGGCCGTCGCCCGCGGTCTGCTGCAGGACGTACGTGTCGATGCCGCTGTCGGCCCGCGCGTTGGAGTCACGGCCGGGAGCGTCGCGTTCGACGAACGCGTCCGTCCCCGTACCGGTGTCGACGACGGCGCCGGCGTCGGTCGCGGCAGGTGTCTCGGTGCAACCGGAGACCGGGAAGACCAGCCCGCCGAGCGCGAGAAGGATGACGGTGGGACGAGCCAGGGACACGATTCGATTCGACATCAAAGCCTCCAAGCAGAACGGGGGTGCGGTTGAACCGCACCGAAGGGCCGTTGTCAACGGTCCAGTCCAGGGTGCCAGGTTCAAGGGGCGCCGGGAACCCGTCCGTGACAGAGGGCGCGGATGGCGAGCTTCGCGCTCATCGTCGTCTGTCTGGGTGCGGGCGTCCTCCTGGCGCGGAGCGGGCGCGTGCCCGAGGCGGCGGCCACGAGCGTGCACGCCTGGCTCGTCTGGGTGGCGCTCCCGGCCTTCACCCTCGTTCATGTGCCGGGCCTCACGTGGACCGGAGATCTTCTGCTCCCCGCCCTCGCCCCGGTCGTCGTCTTCGCGGGCGCGGCGCTCCTCTTCTCTCAGGGCGCGCTTGCTCCGTCGACGCGAGCCGTCCTCGTCCTCGCCGCGGGCCTCGCGAACACCTCGTTCGTCGGCTTCCCGCTGATCCAGGCCTACTACGGAGACTCGGGGCTCTCGATCGCGATCGTCTGCGATCAGGTGAGCTTCGTGCTGCTGTCGACCGCCGGCGTGATCGTCGCGGCGCGCGGCGCTTCGAGCGGCTCGGTCTCGCTCCCGGCGCTGGCGCTCCGCGTCGTGCGCTTTCCGCCCTTCGTCGCGTTCGTGCTCGCGCTCGTGTTGCCGCGGTTCTTCGACCTCGCGCCCCTCGCGCCGGTGATCGAGCCGCTCGCCGGCACGGTCTCTCCCCTCGCGCTCTTCGTCATCGGCCTGGCGCTCTCGACGAAGGGGATCCGGGAGGAGCTGCCCGCGCTGAGCCGCGTGCTCGGCTACAAGCTGCTGCTCGCGCCGGTGCTCGTGCTCCTGCTCGGGCTCGCGCTCGGCACGCGCGGGCTCCCGCTCCGCATCGCGGTGTTCGAGGCGGCGATGGCGCCGATGGCCTCGACGGCGATCCTCGCGGCGGAACAGCGCCTCGACCTCCGCATGCTGAGCCTCGCGATCGGAGGAGGCATCGTGGTCTCGCTCGCGACGAGCTTTGGCTGGTGGTGGATGCTCGAGCAGGTCGGGTGACCGGGCGCCCCGTCAGGGCGTGAGGCAGAGGTCGCGCTCGACCCAGTCCGTCCCTCCGCGATGATCCGACGCGATGAACCAGAACCGAACCAGCGTTCCTTCGGCGGGGAGCGTCATGGCCGCGGGCGGCGTCCAGGTGACGGTGCCCATGAGCTCGCTCGCCTCGTCGATCCGGGTCGTGCCGGGCATCGAGCCGCTCGTCACGTAGTGGCGGATCGTGAGGGACTCGCGCGCCACGATCGCGTGTCGGTCCGCGTCGAAGGCCGGGTACATCTCCAGATCGTCCGCCGAGCACGCGAGCTCGATCATCGGGGCCGGGTGCGAGGCGGAGACGTGCGGCAGCCCGGGAGACGACGGCGTCGCGACGCAGTTCTCGAGCGGCAGATCCGCCGGAGGCTCGCCCCAGTCCTCCATGTTGAGCGTGAACGGCTCGTCCGAGAGGCTCGGATGATGGTTGGCACCGAGCGCGCTCGCGAGGACGTGGACGGCGACGTCGTAGAGCTCGGCGCGCGCGTCGGCCGGGCAGGTCACGCCGGGCAAGCGCGTGTCCAGAACCGGCGGGCCGGCTCCGATGCAGGAGCCGACGAAGACCAGGAGCTCGTCGGTCAGTCCCGTCGGGATGTCGACGGGCACGTCGAGCTCGAACGAGAGGCGCGGCGCGAGCGCTGGCGCGAGAGAAGACGGCGGCACCGAGAAGTCGGGCGCCGCGCACCTCGGCGGTGACGCTGCGCCTCCTTGCGGGTCCGTGAGACTGGCTGGGCAGGCGGTCAGGACCGCATCGAGCGCGTCCGAGACGCCGGGGCTCACGACGAGGAGCTCCACCGTCGCGTGCTCGCCCGGGAGGAGCCAGGCGCGGGTCGGATCCGCCTCAGGCACCACTCGCGAGGCGACGATGCGTGTTCGCTCGACGAAATCCGCGGCGGTGAACGTGCGCCCACACGCGCTCGCGAGCAGGAAGCCGGCAGGGAGCAGCAAGCCGGCGAGCCGAGAGCCACGAGAGATCGTCACAGCTCACCCCGAAGTCCCAGGGAGGGAATGATGGGCAAGCTCGGGATGGGGTTGCTCTGCGTGTAGTCGTAGTTGTAGCTCACGCCTTCCTGGTTCGCCTGGTTGTAGACGTTCTGGATGTCGATGTAGAGGACGATGCCGACATCACCGATGGAGAACCGCTTCTGAAAGCGCACGTCGAGCCGGTTGAAGAGCGGAGACCGAGCGCTGTAGGCGGCTCCGTAGATCGGTTGGTAGGCTCCAGAGCCCAGGTCCGCGACCGAGCCCGTGACGGGCGTATACGGATTGCCGCTGACGAGACGCAGAGTCGCGGCGAGCTCGAAGCCGGAGCCGATCTGCCAGGAGAGCGCGAGCGTGAAGATGTGCGTTTGATCGAAAGGCGATAGGTGCCAGTCCTCGCCCGGGTGATCGAGCCACTCGCTGCGCATCAGCGTGTAGGAGAGAAAGCCGATGAGCGGGATGGGCCCACCCGGCTCGAGCCGCGCCGCGACCTCGAGCCCGTAGATGCGACCGAGCCCGGTGTTCGCGTAACGCGTGTTGGGCCCCGTGAAGCTCAAGCCGGTGGCGCTCGCGAGCTCCATGCCGAGCGCGCCTCCGAACGCTCCGCCTCCTGCGGGCCCGGCGGCGACGACGCGATCGATGAGGTGCTTGTAGAAACCGTCGAGCTGAAAGCTCAGGTGCTCCGTGGGAAATCGGATGTCGATGCCGAGGTCGGTGTGCACGGCCCAGGCCGGCCCGAGGATCGAGCTCGCCGACGCTTGCAGAAGCTGTCCGATGTCCGGCGGCTGAGAGAAGAGCCCGACGCCGGCTCGGATCGAGAACTGGTCGCTCACGCGGAGGCGCGAGGTCACGCGCGGGCTGAGCGTCGCCTGCCCGATCTCGGTGTAGAGGTCGAGCCGCGTACCGAGGACGACATCGAGGATCTCGGCGATGGTGATCTGTCCCTCGGCGTAGATCGCGGGGCGAAAGATCGGATCGTCTCGATGGAGATGGAGATCCGTCGCTCGCGCCGTCGTCTGCGTCGGACCGCTCTGCGACTGCGTGACGATGTCGAGGTGAAACGGCGTCACCTGCAGGTCGAGACCGGCCACGAGATGGAAGCCCTCGGCGAGGCGCGCGCGCCACTCGCTGCGAACGACGATCGGCCACTGGGTCCGATCCTGTCGAAACTGGACGCCCGCGCCCGTCTGGTTCAGGTCGAAGCCGAGCGAAGCGCTGATGTCGTGCTGCACGTCCTCGCCGTAGAGATGGCGCCACTGCAGCTGCACGCGATGAAACTGATTGTCGAGACCGAAGGACGCGTTCGCGGTGGCGTTCGCGGGCGCGGAGCTGACGGTGACGAGCTGATCGTCCGAGCCGTACATCAAGAGGCGTACGCGATTGGACGAGTCCGGGTTCCAGGCGACCGTCGCCTGGTAGTCGTAGTACGCGGGCGCGACGCCGAGCCCAGGGATGTTGAGCGCGGAGAGGATCGCGTCGATGTAGCTGCGCCGCACGGCCATCGCGATCGAGAGGTGCGGGCCGATCGCGCCCTCGATCATCGCGGAGGCGTCGATCACGTTGACGTCGATGAACCCGTGAGGCCGGTCCGTCCGCGGATCGCGCGGGTCGACCTCGAGGATTCCGCCGACGGCACGGCCGTAGCGGACCGAGAAGTTGCCCGGCATGAACGTGATGCCGTCGAGCAGGCGTGACTGGTAGAAGCTGGTGATCCCGCCGAAGTGATAGGCGAGCGGAACGGGGCTTCCGCCGAGCATGATCTGCGAGTCCTGCGGCGCGGCGCCGCGGACGATGAGCACGCCCAGCCCGAAGGCGGGTCGGCCGACGCCCGGCATCAGCTCCACCGCGCGCAGCGCATCGCCGCGAGTGCCCGCCATCTGCGTCAGCGCGTCGCCCTCGATGCGCCGCGTGATCGCGTCGCGCGGAGGCGGCTCGACCACGCCTTCGGCCGAGAACGTCGGGATCTCCGCATCGGTGAGCTCCGCGTGCACCGCTTCCGGCTCGGGGCTCGGCGCGGCCGCTGCGTCGCCCTCCGCGGCCGGCTCGGACGCCGCGTCGACGTCGGGCGCTTCGGGCGCCGGCGGAGTTGGCACGGCCGTCACCGTGAAGACGTAGCGATACCGGATGCGCGCGCGCGTCGGCACGCCGTCGATCGTCGCGGGCTCGAAGCGAAAGCGACGCACGGCGTCCAGCGCGGCCGCGTCGAAGTCGGCTCCCCCGCTCTCCACGACTTCGGCGGACTCGACGCTTCCGTCGATGCCGACGACGACGGAGAGGAGGACGGCAGACGCGTCCGCTTCGCGCCCGACCGGGTGCGCGGTCTCGATGAACTCGAGGAGCTGTGGCGGCCGCGACACGTGTGCGGCGGGAGCTTCAGGAGCCGAGGCGGCTGGAGCGAGCAGGTCCTGCGCGCTCGCCGTCGCCGCCCACGCCGAGAGCATCGTCGCGATCACGAGCGCAATCGGCGAACGGCGCACCCTCAGTGACCATGTCCCATGCGGAGAGCCATGCTCGGGGACGCGGTCGCTCTGGTCAAGGATGGAGAGCGCTCAAGGCGTGACCAACAATGGTCGCGCCTTGTCCTTTCCCAGCGTGAAGCGCTGGGAATTTCTCTCAGTCGAAGGGATCTGACCAAAGTATTTGGTCAGATCCTCAGTGCCCGACCGAAAACATCGGTCTGGCACTTCGCCTTCTCATCGGGGCCGATACGCGGCCCCCCATCCCGAGTGAATCGGGATGGAGCGCTCCGCGAGAAGGCGAGACCCGCTTCTGGTCTCGCTTTCAGCGCCCGGCGGGGAGCAGCAGCGCGAACTCGACCGTGATGTGCTCGTCGGCGCAGCGCATCGGGAATCCGCCGATCGGGATCGCGACGGGATCGCCCTCGTCGGGATCGGCATTCGCGAGGTCCGCGTTCTCGTCGATGTCCATGAAGCCGAGGATCTGATACTCGATGCCGCCCGGAAGCACGGTGTCGACGAGGTACTCCTCGGGAGAGACGCCCGCCGTGACGTCGACGCCGGTGAACGCGAAGCTCGCGAGGGGCG
>JBBSAT010000124.1:0-20256 GCA_038252025.1 Polyangiales bacterium
CGCCGCGCACGCCCCGCTGCTGCACGTCGACGTCGTGACCGTCCGTGACTGCGAGCCGGCTTGCGTGCACGGGTCCGACCCGAAGTCGCACGGTGACCAGTCGCTCGAGGTGCCGGGCGCGCACGTGGCTCCATCCGTCGACGCGCGCGTGCAGGCTCGTGACTCTGGGCTCGCGGACGGCTCGCAGCTGCCCGAGTGGCACGTGTACGTCGTGACGCTTCGTGTCTCCGTGCCGCCGGTGGTGGCGCAGACATCGGTGCCGAAGTCGCAAGCTCCCCACGCGCCTGTCGTCGCGGCGGGGCAGTCGCCATCGCCCGCGCAGCCCACGCAGGCGTCGCTCGTCGCGTCGCAGTGAGAGGCGCCTGGGCAAGGGTCGAGACCGTCGTGCAGAGAGCACGTGCCCGCGCCGCACGTGTCGCTGCCGTTGCAGAGCACGCCGTCGTCGCAGGCGGCACTGTTGGGCGAGTGGGTGCAGCTGCCGGTCGAGCTGCACGCATCGTCGGTGCAGGGCTCGCCGTCGTCGCAGCCACCAGCGCACGTCGAGCCATCGATCCCGGTGTCGAGACCGGTGTCTCGCCCACCGCCGCCCGTGTCGCGGGTGCCCCCGTCGAGCCCCGGGCCCGAGCCGGACAGCACCGCGCGTGAGAGCGAGCATCCCGGCGCCGCGAGGACGAAGATCGCCGAGAACACGAGTGCCGACGCGCGACCTGCCATCTTGCGATTGTGTGACAGTTCTGCCGCCGAGGTCTAGTTGGTGGCTCACTCAACCTCACTTTCGCGCGCGCTTGCGCGGGCGCGTCGCGCTTGGCGAAGCAGAGCGCGAGCGCGGTGATCGCATCGCCTGGCATCGAGCGGTGGAAATGCCCACGATCACGCATGCGGTTCGCGCTCGCCGCTCTGCTCGTCGCCGGATGTGCCGACCCGCGGTTCGGTGCGTGCGCCACGGGCGCAGACTGCTCGCCGCCGTACGTGTGCATCGTCGATGCTGGTGCCTGCACGGTCCCAGGCCCCAACTGCAACGCCTGCGGTCTGGAGTGCATCTACGCCGACGCGCCGAGCACATGCCCGAGCGGCGAGTCCTGTCAGCCGCCGGGCATCTGCCGGCCATAGGAGCGCGGAGACCAGGGCGTCCTCCACGTTTGGTACGCTCGAAGCGATGAGCGAGACGACCGCGCCTCTCCGGCGCCACCCTGCGCTCGTCCCGCTCTCGCGAGATCATCACCGTGCGCTCTTGCTCGCGCGCGGCGTGCAGATCGGCGGGTCGGTTCACTTCCGGGCGACGCTGCCGAGCGATCTCGGCGCCCTCGCCGAGCACGTGTGCGCGATCTTCGACGGCGAATCGCCTCGACGCCGATCCGATCCACTTCTCTTTCCGCGGGCCCTTACGGAGCGCTCACGCGGCCACGCGGCAGCGACGGCACCTTCGTGGTCGGCGGGACCCATCCGCCGAGCGCGCTCTCGAGCGCCAGCGCCGCTGCGATCGTCACGTGATCGGAGCCCTGCGTCCCGACGACCTGCACCCCGACCGGAAGCCCGCTCGGGCCGAGGCCGAGGGGCACCTGCGTCACGGGGAGCTCGAGCACGTTGAAGATCGCCGTGTACGCCCACTTGAACGGCGAGAGCAGCGGCACGAAGTGCCGGGGCGCGACCGTGGGATAGGACGGATAGAGCAGCACGCCGTTCGGCCCGATGCGATCGCGAACGTCGATGATCATGCGTCGGCGCAGCTCGACCATGCGCCGCGCGCGCTTCGGCAGGAGCTCCGGTGCCTTCTCGAGGATCGCGAGCGCGATCGCCGGCAGCGTGTGGGCCGAGCCGCCGAAGGTCCACTTCAAGAGCTCGAGCATCGGGCGCACGCGCTGCCCGTGGCCGAGGAGATCCTTGAAGCTGCTGCCTCCGGCGTCGTTCATCGAGACGGCCCACACGTCGAGCGCCAGCCGGAAGCCCTCGAGCTCGACGGTCTCGATCTTCGCCCCGCGCTCGGCGAGCGCCGCCGCGGCTCTGCGCTGCGCCAGCGCGAGCTCGGGCTGCACTCGCCCGCGGCCGTCGTTCTCCATCGTCAGGACCGTGAGGTCCTCGAGCCGCACCGTCGACGGGTCGCCGAGCTGCGTCGCCACGCAGCCGCCGTCCTCTCCGTCGGGCCCGGCGAGCGTGCGGAGCAGAGGCCACAGATCCTCGGCGCGTCGCGCGATGGGTCCGGTGGTCAGGTAGCGGAGCGCATCGTTCTCCGCGAGCGGGAACTGCCCGGTGCCAGGGACGAGCCCACCGCTCGGCTTGTGACCGAACACGCCGCAGAAGAACGCGGGCATGCGGATCGAGCCGCCGATGTCCGAGCCGAGACCGAAGGGCGAGCCGCCCGCGCCGACGATCGCGCCCTCGCCGCCCGAGCTGCCGCCGACGATGCGCGAGGCGTCATAGGGGTTGTTCGTGCGTCCGTAGACCCGGTTGCTCGTCTCCATCCACAAGCACAGCTCGGATAGGTTGGTGACGCCCAGCGGGATCGCGCCGGCCGCACGCAGTCGCGCAACCGCAGTCGCGTCCTTGCTCGCGATGACGTCTCGACGTGCCACGACGCCGGAGCTCTGCGGCATGCCCGTGAGCGCGAAGCACTCCTTGATCGTGCACGGCACCCCGTGAAACGGCGGCAGGTCACCGTCGCCCGTGCGCTCGTCGGCGGCGCGCGCCTCGTCGCGCGCGAGATCGAAGCGGTCGCGCACCACGGCGTTCAGCGTCGGGTTGACCTCTTCGATGCGCCGGATGTGCGCGTCGACCACCTCGCGCGATGTGTTCTCACGACGCCGGATCCGTGCCGCGAGCTCGGTGCCGGATAACAGGAGGAGCGGATCCATGCGCCGGGACTATACGCTCGTGATCACACGAAGCGGCAAGCGCACACGGGCTCGCGTCAGCCGCCGATCTGGACCGCGTGCCCGAGCCAGGTGTCGAGCTCGCAGGCCTTCACGAGGAAGTCTGCGACGTCCGCGCGGGAGATCCCGCTGGGCACCGGCTCGATCGCCGTCTTCATCACGTAGTGTCCGCGCGTGGGTCTATCGGTCAGACGACCTGGGCGCGCGATCACCCAGTCGAGCCCGCTCTCGCGGACGAGCTTCTCCTGGCGGTCGTGATCCTCGAACGGTCCCTTGAGGATCCAGCCGGCGACGAGCTTCCGGAGCACGAACGGCAACAGCTCGAGACTGTCTCCAGCGCCGAGCGCGCTCAGGATCACGAGCCGCCGAACGCCGTGCGCCTTCATCGCTTCGATCGCGAAGCCCGTGCCCAGCGAGAAATACCGGGGCTGCTGCTTGAAGCCCTTCAAGCTCGTGGAGGAAGCGGTGATGATCACCGCGTCCTGGCCTCGCACGGCCGCCTCGACCGACGCTTCCTCGTGGAAGTCTCCGGCGAGCCGGGTCAGCTTCGGATGCGAGAGCGCGAGCTTGCCCGGCGTCCGAGCGAACGCGGTCACCTCGTGACCGTGCTCGAGCGCGAGTCGCACGGCGATGGCGCCCGTCCCTTGCGATGCACCGAGGACGCTGATCTTCATGCCCGTTCTTTGCGCGTGATCGCCGGCCGATCAAGGGCGGGTCCGTGGCGGCGTCGACGCGGCATCGCCCTTCAGCTGAACCGCGCGACGCACGCCGTGACGTTGTCGCGCGACCCCGCCTCGATGGCGCGCGCCAGCAACACCTCGCAGGCATCGTCCGGCGCGAACATCCCGAGAATGTCGGCGATCTCGGCGTCGTCGAGCACGCCGTGGAGGCCGTCCGAGCAGAGGAGCAGCACGTCGCCCGACATCAGCGCGACCTCCGTCACGTCGGGCACGAGGGTCTCGCCGTGGCCGACGGCGCGCGTGACGACGTGCCCCCACTGCGCGCGCATGTGCTCCATCTCGCGCTCGTCTCCCCCGCGACGGGCGAGCTCGCGAAGAAACGAGTGGTCCGCCGTGAGGGCTCGAAGCGTGCCCGCGCGAAGGAGATACGCGCGACTGTCGCCCGCGTGCGCGACGGCCGCTGCATGACCTCGGTACGCGAGCGCGACGACGGTGGAGCCCATCTGCGCGAGCGCGCCCGTGCGGTGGGCGCGGACGCTTCGGTGCGCGAGCAGTACGGCCGCGCGCGCCTGAGCGGCCAGCACCGACGCGCTGCTGCCTCGCGGCTCGCGGACGTCCTCCTCGAACGACCGGGCGACCGCCTCCACCGTGAGCTGGCTCGCGAGCGCCCCTCCGGCGTATCCACCCATCCCATCGGCCAGGACGATCATTCCGAGATCGGGCCGCACGAGGAAGGCGTCCTCGTTGTGGTCGCGACGACCGACCGTCGTGCGTCCTGCGGCGGCGACGTCGATCGTGCGTGGGCGAGGCAAGGACTGAGCGCGTGAGATGGACATCGGAGAACCTCCGTCCTCGTCCATCGCAGGCTCCGTGCCTCGCGGATCGCGCGCGATGTGGGGCCTGGGCGGTGACCGCGCCCCCCGGCCCGCGCTCCGCATGGGGTGGCGATCCTCCACCCGCGCGAGCGCTCACTCGCTGTCGCGCAGCCCGTGCTTCGTGCAGAGGTCCCGGAAGTGCTTTCGGTCGAGGCCGGCGTTGCGCGCTGCCTCCGAGAGGTTGCCGTGCGCGCGCGAGAGCAGATCGCCGAGGTAGCGCTTCTCGAACGCGTCGACGATCCGCTGCTTGGCCTCCTGGAACGTCAGGTCGGTCCGGACCGCGAAGGGGCCTTCGGCGTCGTCGTGCGGGGCCGCCGGCAAGGAGATGGGCAGGTCCTCGAACCGCTTCGCGCCCTTAGCGAGCGCGAGCGCACGATCGACGGCGTTGCGGAGCTCGCGCGCGTTGCCCGGCCACGAGTGCGCGTAGAGCCGCTCGAGCGCGGGCCCACGCACCTGCATCGGCGCCCCTCGCGACGCGAGCATCGCCTCGATCATCGGCCCGAGGTCCTCGCGCCTCGCGCGGAGCGGCGGCAGCGTCACGCGGACCACGCTCAGCCGGTAGTGCAGATCCGGACGGAACGCGCCCTCGGCCACCTTCTGCTCGAGCGGCTCGCGCGACGCCGCGATGATGCGCACGTCGACCGGCCGCTCCTCGTCGGCGCCCACCGCTCGCACACGTCGCTCTTCGAGCGCCCGGACGAGGCGCGACTGGACGGCGAGCGGGACCGTGGCGAGCTCGTCGAGGAACAGCGTCCCCTTGTTCGCACGGAGGAACGCGCCCTTCCGCGCGCTGCTCGCGCCGGTGAAGGCGCCCTTCACGTGACCGAAGAGCTCGCTCTCGATCAGGTTCTCCGGCAGCGCGGAGCAGTCGATGGCGACGAAGGGGCCGCTCTTCCGGTCGCTCGCGTCGTGGATGCCGCGCGCTGCGAGCTCCTTGCCGACGCCGGTCTCTCCTTCGAGCAGGACGGTGACGTCCGTCTCGGCGACGCGCTCGAGGATCGCGAAGACCTCGCGGATCGCCAGCGACTCGCCGACCATCGCGCCGAACGCGCGGGACTGGCTTGGTGCGATCTCGAGCCGCTCCGGCGCGCCGAGGAGCCGAACGAACGTCTTTCCGAGCTTCAGCGTCGCGCCGAGCGGCACGGTGGCCGTTCCGAGCTTGCTTCCTTCGTGAAAGGTCCCGTTCCGGCTGCCGAGATCCTCGATCGAGAACCCTCCCGCGACGCTGCTGACCGAGAGGTGGCGGCGCGAGACGCGATCGTCGGTGAGCACGAGGTAGCGCTCGTCGTCCGCGTGCCCCGCTTCCGTGCCGACGACGAGCCGCAGGTTCGCTTCGACGCGCGCGGCGCGTCCCATGTCCGGCCCTTCGACGACGACGAGCTGCGCGACCCGCGGAGCACCGCGTCCGAGAGGGCCCTCGCCGTGAGCGGTGGCGACGGTGTGCATCGGCAGCGCATCCTACGACAACGATGACCACCACGCCGACCCGGCTCGGTCCCTACCGCGTGCTCGGCCGGCTCGGCCGCGGTGGGATGGCCGAGGTGCTGCTCGCCGAAGCGTTCGGCGCGAGCGGCTTCACGCAGAAGGTCGCGCTCAAGGTGCTCCTGCCCGAGCTGCGAGGCCTCGCCGCGCCCGAGAAGCTCCTCATCGAGGAGGCGAAGCTCGGGGCGAGCCTCTCGCACGGCAACCTCGTGGGCGTGCACGATCTGGGCGTCGACGAAGGCGTCTACTACGTGCGCATGGAGCTCGTCGACGGCGCGGACCTCGCGACGCTGGCGCGAGGCGAGCCGCTCGAGCTGAGCCTGGCGCTGCTGATCACGGAGGCGCTCGCGCTCGGGCTCGCGTACGTCCATGCGAGGACGGACCTTCGCGGCTCGCCGCTCGGCCTCGTCCATCGCGACGTCTCACCGCACAACGTGCTCGTCTCGCGCGCAGGCGAGGTGAAGCTCGGCGACTTCGGGATCGCGAAGGCGACCCAGCTCGCCGAGACCACGCGTGCGAACCTGAGGCGCGGCAAGTACGCGTACATGTCGCCCGAGCAGGTCGCGCGCGCGCCGCTCTCGGCCACGAGCGATCAGTTCGCGCTGGGTGTGGTCCTCTACGAGCTCCTCAAGGGAGTGCGTCCCTACGTCGCCGACTCGCCGCTGGTCGTGCTGGACATGATCCGAGAGGCCGCGGCTCCCGATCTCACCGGGATCGACGAGGACGTGGCCGAGGTGATCCTCCGCTGCCTCGCGCGCTCCCCCGCCGATCGCTTCTCGTCGACCGAGGCGCTGGCGCGCGCTCTCTTCGTCTTGCGTCGCCTTCGTGCCCCGGCCTCGGTGTTGGATCTCGCGGAGTGGGTACGTGACCGGCTCGCCCACCCGACGGAGGGGACCGCTCCGCGCCTCGAGACGCGGCCTCTCACCGACGCGTGATCCATAGTCTCTCATGCTGTCCAAGCAGTCGCGGCAGGTGCGTGGCGAGACGGGGGCGCTCTTCGAGATCGACGCCTCCATGATCGACGAACCGAGATCGCTCGATGGACCGTTTCGCGCGCCGGCAGGGCCGCTGCCGGCCCACGCGATCAAGCCGGCGAGGCCCAGACGCCGCTGGACCTGGCTCCTCGTGCTCGCCGGGATGATCGCGGCGCTCGCGACGGGCGCGCTCGCGGGCAGCCTCGTCTCGCGCGGGGCGGACGCGCCGAGGTCCCCGGATCTCCTCGGGGTCGACTGATGGCGGCTACCGAAGCGGCCGCGCCGAGACGATGCGGTGGAGCCGCAGCTGCCGTTTCTCGCCCGGCGTGCCCTCGTCGTGCCTCACCTCGACGGTGTTGAGGATCGTCTCCGAGCGCTCGAGGATGATCTGTTCGATCCGCACGACGCGCGTCTGCTCCGTGTGGTCCGGGCGTCGGTAGCGGATCTCGAGCGCGCTGCCCTCGAACCAGGCGTCCTCGACGGCGATGCGGACGCCCTCGTCGCTCTGGTGCGCAGGAACGCCGGTGAAGGTGAGGCTCGCGCTCCGCTGCTCGAGCTGCCGCTGCGCGCTCGTCGGCAGCGCAGCGCGCACCTTGTCGAGCGAGGACGCGAGCGTCCGCGAGAACGGGAGCAGCCGCAGATCCGTCGCGAGCCGACCGAGGACGAGCAGGACCATCGCCTCGCGCACGGTGAAGTTCACGGGCGGCAGCGAGTACGTGCGATCGAGCGCATAGCCGCCGCCGCGCCCGCGCTCGGCCGCCAGGGGCAGCGAGCCGTCGCGGAGCGTGTCCAGATCGCGGTACATCGTCCGCAGGCTCACGCCGAACCGCGTCGCGAGCTGCTCGGCGGTCACGCCCGTGCGCCGCGCACGCAGCGCTTCCGCGATCGCGAAGAGCCGAGCGGTCCGACGCATTCAGATCAGGATCGAGCAGCTCGCCGTCGTCTCGGCCTCGTTGTTGGCCGGGCGACACTCGAGCAAGCTGGGGTCGGGCGTGTCGGTGCTGTCGTTGATGACGACGCGAAACCGGATCGTCTCGCTCGGCCCACGGCCCGTCAGGTCGTACGCGATCGAGAGCGGCTCGGACTCGCCGGGAAGGAGCGCGCGGGTCGTCACGACACGGCCGATGCGCACGAACGTCCCGCCTTCCTCGACGTAGAGGGTCACGGGAACGCCCGCCGGCGATGCCGCCCACCCGGCGTTCGTCACGCGGAAGTTCAGCGTCATCTGCGCGGAGCACATCGTGAGGTCCACCGCGAGATCGGTCGGAACGAGGTCAGGCACGTTGGAGGCGCCCGGCTGCACGTTCTGCCGGAAGTCGTTGAGCCCGCGCGTCGTCCAGTTGTCGCCCTCGACCGCCGGGATCTGGCCGGACTCCGTCACGTTGGTCACGTGATACGTGTGCTGGTTCCAGATGCGGCGCGTCGCCACCCAGTCGCGCGTCGGGCTCGCGAAGACGCGGATGCCGTGCGTTCCGAGGTTCTCTCCCGCGGCGATGCGCGAGAGCTCGCACGCGCCGAGATCCGGCGTGGTCAAGCACTGCGCGAACGCGGCGCCGCCGTAGTCGTTCGACGCGAGGACGATCTCGGCGTGCGCGTCGTTGTCGACGTCGACGATGACCGGATACTCCCAGAGCGTCGCGCTCGTGTTGCACTCGCAGAAGCGCACCGTGCCGTCGCGGCCGTCGTACACGCGCAGCCACTGCTCGTCGTTGTAGACGGCCTCCGCGACGCCATCGCCGTCGAAGTCGAACACGCTCGATCCCGTCTTGCGCGAGGAGTGATCCTGCGTCGGCGAGGTCCAGCGCGCGGTGCCGTCGGGCTCGAAGATCACGAACGCGTACGCGCCCGCGAGCGCGATCTCG
Organism: Polyangiales bacterium; assembly: GCA_038252025.1. GTDB lineage: Bacteria > Myxococcota_A > Polyangia > Polyangiales > Sandaracinaceae > JBBSAT01. The sequence continues at coordinate 8,741 of JBBSAT010000124.1, forward strand.
GGCTCCGGATCGTCGTCGAAGTTCGCGATCGTCGGCGGGCCACCTCCGCCGATCGCGCCCGTCGTGACGTCGGCGGCCGGCGCGCGTCCCTGGTTGACGTCGACCGGTGCCGCCCAGACGTCCGTCCCGTCCTCGCCGTTCAGCGCGCGGAGGAAGTGCTCGCCTTGATAGGGCGCCGGCGTGAAGGCCGAGTACATGACGACCACCTCGGGGCGCCCGTCGCGATCGAGATCGCCGATGGCCGGATACCCGTCGAGGAAGTCGGCCGTCCGATCCCAGAGCACGTCGCCCGTGTCGCCGTGATAGGCGACGTTGCCGCCCACGATCTCGAGCCGATGATCTCCGTCGAGATCGGCGGCGGTCGTGTAGTCGCACGGGCTGTGGGACGACGTCGCCCAGCCTCCCGTTCCCACGCAGTCGTGGTGCCACGCGACCGACCCGTCCTCACCGTTCAGCACCGTGTACCGGACGAAGACCTCCGGGTGACCGTCGCCGTCGAGATCTGCGATCGCAGGCGCGGCTTCCGCGCACCGGACGCGCGCGTCCGTGCTGCGCCAGAAGAACGAGCCGTCGTGATGGAACGCGATCATCGCTCCGATGCCGCTCGGATCCGACGCGCACGCGACGATCTCCGGGGCGGGATCGTCGTCGATGTTGCCGATGGCCAGCTGAGCGCCGGGGTTGATCCGGAGCGTCGGGTCCGTGACGTCGAAGACGCTCGAGCCGTCGGCACCGCTCACGGCCCGGAGCACGCCGTCCGAGCCGTAGCTGCCGCGTGTGCAGCCCGCCCCGGCGATCCCGCAGAAGGTTCCGAACACGACGTCCGGAACGTCGTTCTCGTCGACGACACCATCGAGGTTGTCGTCGTCGAGGTTCGCGACCATCGGCGCCATCATCACCTGGTTCCACGCCGGGAGCGCGGCGCCCGTCCCGTCCCAGGCCCAGAGCAGCGTCGGGACGATGGCGCCTCCCGTCGGATGGGACGCGCACTCTTCGCCTCCGGGCTGCGGCAGGCAGCGGTGCAGCGTGACCTCGCAGTACTCGCCCTCCGCGCAGTCGATGAAGTCGGCGCACGGCGTGGTCGGCGCGAAGCACTGGCTCGACGCGCACACCTCGCCCGCGACGCAGCAGACGGGCGCGCCCGCCGCATCGCTACAGCGCGCGTTCGCTCCGCACTCGATGCGGCACACGGCGCCTTCGCAGACCTCACCGGCGCCGCAGCACGTGGAGCCACAGAGATCGCCGCGCGCGCAGCACGCGAGGTTGGTGCCGCAGATCTCGCCGTCCGCGCAGCACAGATCACCGCACGCGCGCGTCGCGCTCCCGCAGGTGGTCGGCGCGTCCGGCGCGTCTGCGTCGAGCCCGCCGTCGAGCCTCCCCGAGTCGGTCGCCGGCACGCACGCGTGATCGACGCAGCTCTGCCCGCTCGCACAGGTGGCGCTGGTGTCGCACCGACCGGCGGGCGTCGGCCCGGCGCAGTCACAGCCCAGGACGAGCAGCCACGGGAGCATGAGAGCAACGAGCGAAAGGGAAGGTGCGAGCCGCATCGCACTACGGTCGCACGACCGCCTCACGACCGTCGACCATCCTCGCCGAGCGCGTTGTTGGTGACGCGCGAGCGGGCTCGCGTATCATCTCCCCCTCATGACGGACGAAGGCAGTACGCGCTCCGCCGGACAGCTCGGTCACCCTCTCGAAGGGATCTCGCCCCAGCTCCTGTCCGGGATCATCGAGCACATCGCTCACCCCGTGTTCGTGAAGGACCGCGAGTACCGGTACGTCCTCGTGAACCGCGCTTGCTGCGCGCTGACGGGGTGGACGCCGGGAGAGATCATCGGGCGCACCGACTACGACTTCTTCTCGCCCGCCGAAGCGGACGGCTTCCGTGCGGTCGACGAGCAGGTCTACGCCCGGGGCCTGCCCGTGGTCATCGCGGAGGAGGCCGCCACCGATGCGGCCGGTCGCACGTACCGTGTCCGCACGTCCAAGGTCCCGCTCTTCGATCCGGCCGGCGAGGTCACGCACCTCGTCGGGATCATCACCGACGTCACCGAGCTCAAGGCTGCGGAAGCGGCGCTCCGCGCGGCGAACGAAGAGCTCGAGCGCGCGGTGGAGGAGAGGTCGGACGCGCTGCGCGACGCGCAGCAGGCCCTTCTGCGAAAGGAGCGTCTCGCCGTCCTGGGGCAGCTCGCCGGCGGGCTGGCCCACCAGATCCGCAACCCGCTCGCTGCGATGGCGACGGCGGCCGCGATCCTCCGAAAGAAGCTCGGCGAGCACGTGGACGACGACGTCCGTCAGGCCCTCAACGTGATCCGCGAGGAAGTGTGGGAGGCGAACCGGATCATCACGGACCTGCTCGACTACGCGCGCGTCAAGCCTCCGAGCCGTGGCGACGTGCCGATCCAGTCGTTGCTCGATGCAGCCATCGAGCAGGCCAAGCTGCCGACCAACGTGGTGATCGCGTGGGACGTCGACGCAGGTTTGGTCGTCCAGGTCGACGAACGACAGATGCGCGACGCGCTCGGCAACGTGCTGAGGAACGCCGTCGAGGCGATGCCCCGCGGCGGGACGCTCACGATCAGCGCGCACTCGGGGGAGGAAGGGACGATCATCGGCGTGGAGGACAGCGGGCCCGGCCTCACGCGCGCGTCCATCGCGAACCTCTTCGAGCCGCTCGTGACCAGCAAGCCGCTCGGGCTCGGCCTCGGCCTCTCCACTGCGCGGGCCCTCGTGGAGAACCAAGGCGGCACCATCCGCTGCGCGACGCAGCGCGGCGCGGGGGCGCGCTTCGAGATCCGTGTTCCTCCGTGGGAGCCGGAGGGCGACTAGCGCGGCATGGCGCTCGTGCGCGTCACGACCTGGTACCTCGAGATGACGGAGCGTCCGGCGAGAGCGCGCTCGGCGCCGCACGGCATGCAGATCGAGCAGCTCCGGCGTCCGAGCGCGCGAGCATATCGGCCTCTGTACGACGCCGTGGGCGGTCCCTGGCACTGGGTCGATCGGCGAAAGCTCGGCGACGAGGCGCTGGAGGCGATCCTGCTCGACCCGCGCGTCGAGGTGTTCCGTCTCACCGCCGGGGCCGCGCCGGACGAGCTCGCGGGCTACTTCGAGCTCGACCGCCGCGTGGCCGGGGCCTGCGAGCTCGCCTACTTCGGTCTCGTCCCGGCATGGATCGGGCGAGGGATCGGCGGCTGGTTCCTGGAGGAGGCCGTTCAGCGCGCGTGGGACGGCGCGCCCGAGCGTGTGTTCGTCCACACCTGCTCGCTCGACCACCCGAGGGCGCTCGCGGGCTACGAGCGCGGCGGCTTCCGCACGTACGACGTCGCTGAAGCGACGATCACGCTCGAACGGGCCTGAGTGATCGGCTCGCTGCGCCGCCCGCTCCCGTACGCGCTCGAAGCGAGCGCTTCCGTTCGCGGTCGGCTCCGCGAGCACTCTTGCCGGCGATCGCTCACTTGCCTCGATCGCCGCGAGCGCCGACGATGCGGTCGCGCGATGACGACGATCCCTCCCCACGCCCCGTCGGATGACGCCAGCGTGCTCGCCGATTGTCTTCGCGGCGACGACGCCGCGCTCACCGCGCTCCTCGACCGACACGGGCTGCTCGCCGAGCTCGCCCTGGCGCGCGGCCTGGAAGGGGCGGCCGACGCGAGCCGCGCGCTCGCCGAACGACACGTCGCCCTCCGCCGGGTCCTCTCGCGGAATGGCGGCGCCACGCTCGCCGACTTCGCGAGCGCCTCCTGTTCGCTCCGCGCGTATCTGGCCGTCGTCGCTCGCGGAGTCACGCGGGACGCGGACCCGCTGGCGGGCCCGTTCGCCCCCGCTCCGCCGATTGCGCCGATGCTCTCGGAGAGCCGTGCCGATGACGCCGGCAGGACCGCCGAGCGCCTCGGCCGCGTCGCCGAGCTGCTCGAGCGCCAGCCCCCGGACGTGTCGGCGCTCGTCCGACTTCGCGCGCACGGAGTGGAGCGCACGCACGCCTCCGCGCTGCTCGGGAGCGTCGACGCGACGGTTCGCCCGGTGCTCTCACGGCTCGCGTCACGCCTCTCCGAGGCGGACGTCGGCCACGAAGATGCTGCCGCGGCCGGCTGGCGGATGGTGCTGGACGCCGCGTCGTACGAGGAGCGCGTCGAGATCGCGCTCTTGACGGAGCGGGAGCCCGCCGGGACGCCGTCCTCTCTACGGACCGCGCGGGCTGGCGTGGAGGTCACGTTCCGCGCCCTCGGGCGGCGCATCCTGAGCGAGAAGGGGCAGCCGAGCCCGCAGTGCCTCGACGCCCAGGGGATCGCGGGCTTCGTCGATGGAACGATGCGGGGAGGGGCTCGCGCCCGCGTCGAGGGCCACGTGCTCGCGTGCTCCCTCTGCCTCGACGAGGTGGCCGCGCTCGCGCTCGACGTGCGCGCGCTGGAGGCCATACGGCACGCCGCGTCCGGCGACATTCGTCTCGGTCTCGTCGGCGCGCTCCTGGCCTCCGGCCGATACACCCTGGCCGCGAAGCTGCGCGCGACCGATCCGCTCCCGGGTGGAAGCGCGCGGTTCGACCTGGTCGAGCGCATCGCTCACGCGGCTCGCTCGCTCGAGTCGGGGCTCCCATCGCAGGTCCGCGAGGCCTCCGGGGTGATGATGCGCGGGCTGCCGAGCGACGACGAAGCGCCGATCGTCGCCTTCGAGGCGCTCGCTCTCGATGATCCGAGCGGTGCCTACCGTGCTCTCGACGAGACCACCGCGCGGAGCTCGATCGGCGTGCGCCTCCAGATGTTGGCCGCCGCCGCCGCCGGCGAGCTGGCGGTGGCTCGGAGCCTCGCCGACGAGGCCCGGACGAGCGTCGACCCGGGCGCCGTGGCCGACGCCGAGTCGCTCCTCGCGCTGCCCGACGGCGCGACGTTGCCCCGAGAGATCGTCCTCGAGCGGCTCCGCGATGCCGTCCCGGCCCTCGTCCGTGCAGCGCTGTCGACCCGCTGAACGACGGGTCGCCAACATCTCTTTCGCCCGCCCCTTGACTCCACGATAGTGAACCGCGTACACGCGCCTCCTGCCGCTCGCGCGCCTCGCCGAACAGAAGGTCGCTGCGATCGTGCAAGCGCCTGAGCGCGGTGCGTTGATGGCGCGCGCGGAGGCCGCCGCGAGCGGTGGCATCAAGCTCCTCGCCCTCCCGGTCTCGATCCCCTTCGTCGCCGAGATCGCGGCGGAGCTCGCGGACCGCACGGACGTCACGGTGGCCATCTCCGACGTGGTCGCTCCCGAGCACGTGGCCATCGCCGCGGCCGCGGGCGCAGAGCTCGTGCTCTCACCGGTCTTCGACGTCGCCCTCGTCAGCACGTGCAGCCAGCGCGGCATCGCGATCCTGCCTTCCATCGCGACCCCGACGGAGCTCCTCCTGGCGAGCCGGCAGCACGACGGTCCGATCGCCGTCCATCCGGTGGCCGCGCTCGGTGGAGTGGAGTACGTCGCTCAGCTCGCGCGCATGTTTCCCAAGGTCCAGCTCGTCGCGGTCGGCGGCGTGGGGCCAGATGCCGCACCCGCCTACCTGGAAGCGGGTGCGTACGCAGTCATCGTCGACACGGGTCTGTTCCCGAAGGACCTCGATCCGGAGTCGACGCAGATCATTGCAGCGCGCGTCGGCGCGCTGCTCGAGGTGTGTGCGGCGACATGACACGTCGAACGATGGGCGCGGTTTCGAGCCTTGTTTCCTAGTCGAAACCGCTTGTTGACACGCAGGGTCGTCTTTCTATAGTACCGGTCTTCGCAGGAGCAGGGTCCAAGAGCGCATGGAAATCTTTCTCGACAAGCGCGCGGTCAAGCAGATCAAAGTATCTGCGCAGGACGCGATCGACGAGGGCGACACGGACACTCTCCGTGAGGACGTCATCGAAGCGTTCAACGACGAGCAGATCGAGGAGATCGAGCGTCGAGTCGACAGTGTCGACTTCAACGACTTCATCGCCGAGATCCTCGACGAGTGGGGCGGCGACGACGTCGACGAACTGCTCGAGCTACTCGCCACGCATCTCGCGGAGGCCGGCATCGACGTCAAGTACGCAGGCGCTGCAGGCGCTGCTGACGACGACGACGACGATGATGACGATGACGATGACGACGATGCGGACGAAGAAGAAGAAGAAGAGGTCGGCTTCGTCGAAGACCCCGGCGGTGAAGAAGAGGTCTGAGCGCAGCGCTCGGTGCGTGTGACGACGGCGCGGAAGGCACTGCCTCCGCGCCGTTTTCTTTTTCTCGCTCGTGCGCGCTCGCGTCAGTGGCTCGCGGCAGCCGCGAGCACCTCGGCGGCCCTCAGCACGCCGGCGCGATCGACGTCGAGGTGCGTCACCGCGCGGACCGCAGTCCCGCCGAAGGGCGAGACGAGCACGCCGTCGCGCTTCGCGCGCGCGCAGAGCTCTGCCGGAGCGACGCGCGACGACTCGAAGATCACGATGTTCGTCTCCGCGCGCGCGGGATCGCACGCGAGGCCGTCGACCCGCGAGAGCGCCGCCGCGAGCGTGCTCGCGTTCTCGTGGTCGAGAGACAGCCTCGCCTGATAGTCGTCGAGCGCGTGAAGCGCGGCGGCGCACAGAACGCCGACCTGCCGCATGCCGCCGCCGAGGCGCTTTCGGATGCGGAGCGCTTCGGTCATCGACGCCTTGCTGCCGGCGAGGATGGATCCCACCGGCGCGCCGAGCCCCTTGGAGAAGCACGCGGAGACGGTGTCGAAGGGCCGCGCGAGCGTCTCGGGCGAGAGCCCTGTGGCGACCGACGCGTTCCAGATGCGCGCCCCATCGAGGTGCAGGAGAAGCCCCAGGGCCCGCGCCCGCTCCGCGAGGGCGACGACCTCCGCCTGAGGAACGACACGACCCCCGGCGCGATTGTGAGTGTTCTCGAGCCACACGAGGCGGGTGCGCGGACAGTGATAGTCGGGCGGGTGCAGCGCCGCGTCGAGCGCAGTGACGTCGAACCTCCCGGCGCTTCCCGCTTCCGTGAACTGCACGCCGGCCCACGCGCTCGCGCCTCCCGACTCGTAGAGGCGCACGTGCGCGTCCTCGGGGATCACCACGTCGTCGCCCGGACGACAGTGCAGCATCAGCGCGATCTGGTTCGCCATCGTCCCGCTCGGGACGAAGAGCGATGCTTCCTTGCCCAGCAGCGAAGCGGCGCGCTCCTCGAGCGCGCGCGCCGTCGGATCCTCGCGATAGATGTCGTCCCCGACCTCGGCCTCGCTCATGGCGCGGCGCATCTCGGGAGTGGGGCGGGTGACGGTGTCGGAGCGTAGGTCGACGATCACGCGCGGGAGTGTGTCACAGACCGAACGACGAGCCGCGGCTCACGCCCAGCGCCGTCTCGACGCCGTTCGAGCCGAGGTAGTAGAGCGCGAGCGATCCGCTCTCGACGACGACCGCTGGCTCCATCACGGAGACAGCGTCGAAGCCGTCGCCGTCCGCGCCGAGCACCGGCTGGCCGCCGTTGCCCGAGCGCCAGTAGCCGAGGTCGGCGGCGATGAGCATGCCGATGCTCCAGCGCGCGCCGCGGCGCCCTGCGTAGTAGAGGCGGTACACGTGGTTGACCACGGCGACGGACGGGGCTCTCACCTCGTCGGCGTCGAAAGAGAACGTGCCCACCCGCGCAGCGAGGATCCGCTGCGCCGGCCGCGCACCATCGCGACACGTGTCGTCGGCGCCGCAGAGGCTCGTGTCGGCGGCGTACGCGCTCGCCACGCCCGCCGTTGCGTCGCTGAGCTCGAGGATCACGAGCTCCGAGCTCGCGCCCGCGCCGTGACGCGCCACGAGCGAGGTGACCGAGCCGGGGATCGGCGCTGGTGAGTCGAGGCTCTCGCCGGCGAGCTCGGCCACGAAGATGGCCGACGCCGGACCGAACACGAGCGAGTGATCCGGGCCACCCACGCTCACGACGAGCTCGGACGTGTCCCCCGAGATCCGAGTGGCGAACAGCGTCCAGTGATCGCCGTCGTCGCGGAGGGCTGGATCCGTGAGCGCCACGCCCGCTGCCGGCGTGAGGACCGGCTGGACCACCGGCGCGGCGCTCTCGACGTGGAACGCGCCGTCGGCCTGTCTCGTCGCCACGTAGATGGCGAGGCGCGCGCCGCCCATCGTCGGCGCAGCGAACGCCAGCACCATGCCGGTGCCGAGCGGCGCGAGGTTCGGTGCCGTCAGGCCCGAGAGCAGCGCGGAGCCCGTGTGATCGACGATCGCGACGGGCGCGCGGTCCCGCGAGAGCGCGGTGGGCGCATCGCAGCCCCGCTGGGTCACCGTCAAGGATGCGAGGCGAGCGGGGAGCGTCGTGGACGTGCTGCCGGGGTTCGTCGCACGCCCGAAGACGATCGGGTGGAGCACCTCGGACGGGAGCGTGAGGTGCGCCGAGAGCAGCTCTCCCGTGGGGCCGGAGACGCGTGCGTCGCCGCTCGGGCCGATGCTCAGCGTGTACGAGTGGTACAGCCCATCGGTCGGCGCGGGGAACGCACCGACGATCTCTCCGAAGGCCTGCAACGTGACGTCGCCGCGCGAGGCGCTCACCACGACCGCGAGGGTCGGCGTCACGCGAGGCGTGGGCGCGACCGATCCGGTGAGCCCGAACGCGACCGCGTCGATCGCCGTCGTCGTCACCGGGATCGCGAGCGAGGCTTCCAGCGTCACCAGGCTCGCGCGAGGGTCGACGTTGGCGGGCGAGATCGCGGCGCTGTCCGCGGCGATGTCCGCGATCGGCGCAACCGCCTCGTCGACCACGACAGGGCCCGGGCTTCCGAACTGGACGAGCGCGTCGAGCTGCGCGCACCCCGTTCCATCACAGCCGACGAAGCTGAGCGAGACCGGCTCGACGGAGCCGGTGCAGCAGCCGTCGGTGATCGCGCCGACGCAGCACGAAGGCGCCGCGCTGCAGGAGACGTCCTCGCAGTCGATCATGTGGTCGGCGTTCTGATCGACTCCGTCGAGGCAAGCATTCGCGAACTCCGTCACGTCTCCATCCGAGCGGCCTTCGGGTGGGAGCGCGGCTCCGCCGTCGCTCGCCGCGGCGGCATCGGCCGCGCAATCCCCACACGAGAGGGCGCCGGCGTCGTCCGACGAATTGCCCGCGTCCGTCGTGACCCCCGCCACAGGCTCCCTCGATGCGCATCCGAGCGCGGGCAGGATCGCCGCCAGCGCGAGAGGGAAGACGAGCCACGGCGCCCGGAGCAGGATGGTGTTTCTCACGGCGTCGGCACCCTCTGGGTCGCGAGCCCGGGCCGTGTCTCCACGCCGTTCGTGCCCGAGTAGTAGAGCGAGAGCGCATCGCCCTCGATGAACGCGTCCGGGTCGCTCACCGAGACCGCGTCGAACCCGTTGCCCGAGCCGGTGAGGATCGGCGTCGGCGAGGCGAGGTCGAAGTGGGTGAGATCCGGCGAACGGATCATGCCGATGGACCAGCGCGCACCGCGGCGCCCCGCGAAGAAGATCCGGAAGACGCCGTGGTAGGCGACGATCTCGGGCTGTCCGACCTCGTCGCGATCGAAGGCCGTCTCGTCGTCGACCCGGTTTCGGTAGAGCGCGACGCCCGGACTGAACGGGCTCGAACGCGAGTAGTACGCAGGCGTGTCGGCGGCTCCCGCGAAGTCGGTGATCGTCTCCATGTCGGCGCCGAGGATCGCGTCCGAGCCGTTCAGCTCGAGGGCGCGAATCTCGGAGTGCGTCGCAGGGCCGTCGGCGACCACCGCACGGAACACGAGCAGACGCTTGCGGGCTCCCGTCGCCTCCGTCGTCTCGAGATAGCTGGGCCCGTCGACACCGAGGACGCCGATGTCCCCCGGCGAGAGCAGCGCGCGGGGCGTGCTGCCGGTCACGCGGGCCATCAGGTCGCTCGTGAAGTCCAGGTAGCCGATGCTCCTCACGCCGGTGGCCGAGAGCCCCGTGAAGTAGAGGCGCGCGTTGACGCCGATCTGGGTCAGCTCGGGATCGAACGCGCCCGCGCCGTAGAACGAGCCCGGTGCGAGCAGCGGGTCGATGAGCGCCGGGTTCGTCGGCGCCGTGGTCGGATCGATGTGACCGTTTCCGTCGACTCCTGCCGAGTAGATCGTGCCCTCGATCTCGTACGCCGCCAGGGCGCCGAGGCGCGACACGCTGCGCACGTTGGCCGCCGTCACGCTGCCGGTGAACACGGTCGAGGCGCTGCGCGCGGGCGCCAGCACGTCGCAGAGCGCCGACGCCACGCCGACGGATCGAACCCACGCGTGCACGCCCTCGATGCCGGGGTTCGTCGTGCGACCGTAGACGACGGGACGAGCGAGCGGCCGGGGCTGGAAAGACTGGCCGAGCGCGAGCGGCATCCACGTCGTCGCGCCCGTCTCGTCGTGCCGGCGGTAGAACGCATCGAACGTCCCGCGCGGGCTCGTCTCGATGCGGAGGTCGAGCTCCTGACACTCGCCCGCGGCAAAGGCGGTCGAGAGCGGGTACGCCTCGAAAGCGACGTCGCCCGCGACGGCTCGCACCGTCTGATCGGTCGCGCTGACCACGATGCCGACCGTCACCCGTACGCGCGCGTTGGCGCCTGCGAGGTCGGTCTGCTCGGTGAGCCCGAGAGCGATGGCATCGATCGAGCCCGTCGCCGCCGAACCGACACCGACGTGGGCCTCGAGGGCGACCGCCGCGGCACCCGTGTCGTAGCTCTGCTCGAACAGGAGCCCGGCATCGGAGCGCGCCCCGCCCTGAGGCGCCATCGCCCCCATGCCGTCTGCGCAGAACGAGCCGACCGCGTCGATGTCCCGCACGAAGGCCGAGGCCGCCGTGCCGAAGCCCGTCACGCCGGAGACGCACGAGGCGGCCGGGCTGCTCGTCGCACAGGAGGCGCTGCGGAAGTCGAGCGCCGGAGCGGCGATCGCCGGCGCTGCGCAGCACTCGACCGACGTCGATTGGACACAGCACACGTGCGAGCGCGCGCAGTTCATGTCGGTGCAGTCGGCCCCGCCGCCGGCGTCGTCGTCCAGGAAGTCCGCGCAGGCCACCTCGTCGCCCAACAATTCCGAAGCACCGCGCCCGGGATTCGGGACCAGAGCAGCGTCGAGCGCAGCGCCCGCGTCCGACGCGCTCGCGTCTCCGCCTCCAGGATCGGGCGTCATGGGCGCGCCCACAGCCGCGCACGCCGCCGCGAACGGGAGCCCGACGAGCGCGATGAGCCCGGCGATCCACCCGATCCGTCGCTTCGCGTCCGCCCGCATCGTCCACCTCCAAAGGCTCAGCCTGACACAGCCTCGACCTTCGCTGACCACCTACTCACGACGCGTGCCAGGCCGGAAGCGACCGACTCAATCGCTCGGCCAGGACTGACGCAGCGGAATCAGCGCGTACGGGGCGGTCGCGCTCCCGGTGTCCCAGCGCTCGATCAGTAGCTGTACGAGCGTCGGCACGCCGGGCACCCGGGTCGCGGCGACACCGTGAAGCTCGCAACGGCCGAGGCACGGGCCGAAGTCCGGCTCGTCGGCCTACAGGATCGGATTGCCGGCGTAGGGCAAGAAGGTCGGAGTCCCGCCTGGCGCTGCCGTC
>JBBSAT010000125.1:0-20041 GCA_038252025.1 Polyangiales bacterium
ATCGATGAAGCGGAGGTTCGGCGCACGCGCTGCCCCGTGGGACACGAAGCGTCCGTCGGGCGAGCTGCGCGTCCACCAGGCGCTCTCGTAGTCGGTGGTGAAGAGCACGCGGAGGTGCGCGCCCGCCACGCCGCCCGGGACGGTGGCCCACTGGCCGGCCGACGGGATCGTGGTGTCAGCGGCGAGCGGCTCGGCCGCGAGGCAGTCCTCCGGCGTCGCAGCGCCGGCACAGCCGTACGAGAGCAGACCCGCTGCGCGGTTTCGCGCCGACCAGCCCATCGTCTCCATCTCGGTGACGTGAGTGATCACGTCCGAGGTGACGCCGGGCAGGCACTCGGTCGGCGCGGTGTCGGCGGGCAGCACCGAGTCCAGCTCCGGCACGCCGCGGAGGAACCACTCGGCGACGATGTCGAACTGATCCTGGGTCAGCGGAGTGCGACCCGGCGCGGGCATCCCGGCGCCGGTGACGAACGTCGTGTGTGCGCCGACCGGATCGGTGGCGATGCCGTGCTCGAACACGTAGTTGAACCAGCCGAGGTCGGCGGCGGTCGACCAGATCCCGAGCCGCTCGGCCGGCGCCGAGGGGCCGCCGAGGCAGGTGATCATGCTCGCGGCCGAAGCGTCCGAGACCACCGAGAGATCGGTGAGACAGTTCGCCATCGACTCGTCGCTCAACGCGCGCCAGTAGTGGATGCGGCCGCGCGAGAGGGAGTGACACTCGTTGCAATAGACGGCCGTCGCTCCGGCCTCGGGAGCGCCGAGGATGCGCAGCGCCTGACGCGCGAGATCAGCGTCCGTGATCTCCGGGTGCGGCGTGCGGAACGGGGGCGCGAGCGACCACGCGTCGGGCGTCACGGGTCCCGTGTCGACCATCGGGCCCGTGTCCGCCGTCGGAATGCCAGTGTTGTCTCCTGGCGTCGCGTCGGGGAGCTGACCGCCGTCATTCGTTCCGGCATCGTCGCCTGGAGTCGTTCCCGTGTCCGCAGGTTCTGCCGGGCCCGGGCATCCGGTGAGGGACGCAGTGAGCACGACGGCCATCATCGAGCCGCGGAAAAACGAGTGAGTCTTCATAGGTCGCCAAGGGTATCGTGTGAGCAGAAAACGTGGAAGCTGGGTCGTGCGTGAGAGCACTCCGAACCGACATCCACTCACAGACGCGCTGCGTCAAAACGCCCTGCCCTCGAACTCGGACCCACGGACCGCGAGCTTCGATACCATGCGCGGCCATGGAAGAGACCCAGGCGAGGCCCGCCGAGGCCGCGGCGATCCTCGAGGTCCGGGCGCTTACGAAGCGATACGGCAGCGTGGAAGCCCTCTCCGGCCTCGATCTCAGCGTCGCGGCGGGCGAGGTCTACGGCTTCCTCGGGAGGAACGGTGCAGGGAAGTCGACCACGATCCGGATCCTCATGGGGATCACCGAGCGGACGAGCGGCGGCATCCGGCTCTTCGGCGAGACGCCGACGCGCAACATGGTCCGGGCCCGCCAGAAGATCGGCTACGTGGCGCAGGAGCAGAACTTCTACGGGTGGATGACCCCGAAGGTGCTCGCCTCTTTCGTCCGCGCGTTCTTCCCGACCTGGGACGACGATGAATTCCATCGGCTCGTCCGTCGGCTCGAGCTGCCGATCGATCGAAAGATCGGAACGTTCTCCGGCGGGATGCGCGTGAAGGTCGCCCTCGCGACGGCGCTCGTGCACCGGCTGTCGCTGCTCTTGCTCGACGAGCCGACGGCGGGGCTCGATCCCGTCGCGCGGCGAGAGTTCCTCGAGATCGTGCGCGACGAGAGCCGGAACAGCGGCCGCACGACCTTCTTCTCGAGCCACCTCGTCGACGAGGTGGAGCTCGTCGCGCACCGGGTCGGCATCGTCGACAACGGGCGCATGCGCTTCGAAGGAGGCGTCCGTGAGCTCGGGCAGCGGGTCCGGCTCGTCACGCGCGTACTCGGAGAAGGCGACGCACCCGAAGCCGCGGCGGCCTGGCTGACGGAGAACGGGTTTCGCGTGCTTCACGTCGAGGTGCTCGATGGGCTCGCGCGGCTCTTCGTCGAGTCGAACGAGCCCGAGCGCCTCGATGCGCTCGCCGCCGAGCCCGAGCTGGGCTTCACCGTGAGCCAGCTTCCGCTCGAAGAGATCTTCATCGCGATGGTGCGGCGCAGCCCGGGCCAGGCTGGCGCGGCCGCGATCCGTGCGCCGATGCCTCGGGCGAGCTCCGTCCCGTGATCCGCCGGCTCGTCGCGCTGACGATCAAGGAGGCGAGGGAGCACGCGTTCGTCCTGCTCGCGCTCCTCGTGACGCTCCCGTTCGGGTGGGCCGTGTTCGTGCTCGCCACGTTCGGCGCACCGACGACGGTCACGTACCTCGAGTCGCACGTCAGCTTCATGCGCTTCGTCTGGTTCTTCGCCGGGCTCGCGCTGGGGAACCGTCTCGTCGTGGCGGAGCTACACGGTCGAACGGCGCGCTTCCTCGAGAGCCTCCCGATGCACCGAGGCGAGCCCTACTTCGTGAAGTGGGTGTTCGGGCTGGTCGTGCTCCTGATGATCGCGTTCGGGTCGCTCTTCGGAAGCGCGCTCGTCGCGCTGATGCGGGAGCCGATCGACGCGATGTTCCTGGCGATCCTCGCGGCGCGCACCTTCTTCTACGTGCTCTTCGGGTGGAGCTTCTTCTTCACGATGGGGCTCTTCGGAAAGCTCCGCGTACCTCTCTACCTGGTCTTCGCGCTGGGCCTCATCCTCGTGGCCTCGACCACGGAGCTCGAGCTCCTGCGCTTCGGCCCGGTGGCCCTGGTCGGTCCGGACATGGCGCTCGAGCGCGAGTCGATGCCCTGGCGGCCGATCCTGGAGACTCTCGCGCTCACGGCGTTCTTCCTCGCAGCGGGCGGCGTCGTGACCCGGCTCCGGGAGGGCTCGGTGCAGGAGCGGCTCAGCCGGCCGATGTCGCAGCGCGACCTCGCGATGATGGGGATGAGCATCCTCGCGATCCTGATGGTCTGGGGCGGCCTCGAGAGCGCGCCCGAGCCGCTGCCGTACGTGATGACTGGCGAGCACGTGCTGCACGCCGATCGCCTGCCGGTAGCGATCGGGTACGGCGACGACGACTCTCTGGCCGACGCGCGCGCGCTGATGGTGCGGCTCGAGGCCGACGTGGGCGAGGTCCGCACGGCGCTGGAGGCAGAGCGACTGCCGCAGATGCGCGTCGTCCTCAGGCGCTCCCTCGACGGCCGCTACGTCGAGCCGGTGCGCGTGGCGGTGGACGACGGCATGCTCGTTCGCGCGAACTTCCGGAGCGACGTCGATCCCGATCTCGACACGCTCTCGTCCGAGGTCATCGCGGAGATGCTCGACGCGCGGACGCGGCGGCGCGCCCGCTTCGAGCCGCGGCGGTGGATGCGAGACGGCTTCGCGCTCTGGTACGCGAGCCCGCGATCGAACGGGACGCACGAGCTGAGCGCGACGCGGCTCGCGCAGGCTGCCTGGGCGACCCGCGCCCGCGGCCCGGACGCGTCGCGGATCGATCACTTCGAGCTCCTCCGCGAGAGCTTCTCCTCACGCGTCGCGACCTCGCTGGCGGCCACCGGCTGGGCGACCGTCGCGGCGACGGCGCGCGACGGTGGCGCAGCGGTCGCTCGAGCGGAGTTCCCCGCGGGCGCGACCGACGACGTTCGGACCGTGCTGGCCGAGTGGTGGAGCCCGGCGCGCGTGCGGCTGACGCGCGCTCTCGGGATCGAGCGGTCCGCGCTCGAGGAAGCCTGGCGCGAGCGGCTGCGCGTGGCGCGCGCGCGCCCGGACGTGCAGGCGATCCTCCAGGCGCTGCCCGACGCCGACGCCACGATCACGACTGAGCGCGACGCGAGCGGCATCGTCGCGCTCGTCGTCCGCGCGCACGCCCGTGGACCGACCGATGGGCTCGCGCTCTCGGTGCGACACCTCGCGATCGGTCCCTTCGATCGGACGGTCGAGGACATCGACATGCAGCTCGAGAGCGCGCTCTTCGACGAGGCGGGCGACGCCGTGGTGCGGCTCGCCGGCCGCTATGCCGTGAGCGACCGCGTGCTGGTCCGCGTCGACCTCGAGGGAACTGCCCTCGACGCACCGATGCGCCTCGCCGTCTCGCGGATGGAGATCCGATGATCGCGCTCTACAGAAAGGAGCTTCGCTCGCTCCTGCCGATGTTCGCGCTCTCGGTCTTCCTCGTGAGCGGCGACGTCCTCTCGAGGCCGATCACCGAGCGGCTCGACGAGGACACGTTCTCGGACGTGGCGGGCCTCGCGGCGGGCGAAGGAACCCTCCTGGCGTTCATCCTCTGGATCCTCGCGTTCATGGTCGCGTTCGCGTCGCTCCCGCGAGAGCACGACGAAGGGACCATCGAGTTCCTGTACGCGCTCCCGATCACCCGGCGGAGCATCTTCCTCGGCAAGGCTGCGGCGGGGCTGACGATCCTCTGGGCCACGTGCGCGATAGGTCAGCTCACCAACTACGCGCTGGTCGCATGGAACCCGGCCTCGTTCGAGGGGCATCAGGTCGACCTCGAGCTGGTGTCGACGGCGGTGCTGCTCCACTGCCTCGTGGTGACGGCCGCGTACGGGCACGGCCTGTTCGCGTCCTTCTTCCGGCGCTTCGGGCTCTTGCCGTATGCGTTCCTCGGCTACGCGGTCGTCGTCATCACGGAGATCGAGCCGTCGCTCGCGTGGGTCAACCCGATGCGGGTCGCGCGCTGTGAGTACGTCGGCTCCACGCTCGTCGTGCCTTGGGCGATGGCGATCGGACACCTGGCGGTCGCCGGCGTCGTCACGTTGCTCGCCTACGCTCTGTGGATGGGCTCGTTCGAGCGGCTGCGCGACGCCTTCGCGCGGCGCTCGCTCACCCTGACGGTCGGCTTCGGTTGCGCGACCGCGGCGGCCGCGTTCGTGGGCTTCTTCGTCGCGGGCTTCGTCGCGATCCGGACGTACGGAGACCATCCGCCCGCGGACCCGACCGTGGCCCACGAGGCCGAGGGCGTCACGTTCAACACGTCGGAAGCGCGCACCGAGCACTACGTGTTCGTCTATCCCGAGAATTTCCACGCGCAGGCCTTCGAGCTCATCACGCGGGCCGATCGGGTGCTCGAAGCGGTCACGGCGCGGATGGGGGCCGAGCACGTCCCCGCGATCACGGTCGACGTCGCCGAGGTGAGCGGTCACCACGAGGGCATTGCCGCGGGCGCGCGCATCCGGATGGGCCTCGTCGATCAGGAGGGCTGGCGCCTCGTGCACGTGCTCGCCCACGAGAGCACCCACGTGCTCCAGAGCGAGGAAAGCGAGATGCACCTCGCCGATCACGGCGGGACCACGCGCTTCTTCATCGAAGGGACGGCCGAGTGGACCGCGTTCGAGGTCTGCACCGGGCCGTCGACCGTGATGACCGCTGATGAGCTCGAGAACGAGCGGGCGCTGCGCCTCGCGTCTCGGATCGTGGCCGCAGCGAGCTGGGAGCGGCACCACATCCGGCTCGAGGACACGTTCGACAACGCTCACTTCGTCGCGCGCTGGGACACGGTGCTGGCCTATCCGCTCGGCGAGACGTTCGGCGAGGCGATCGCACGCGTGTGTGGCGACAGCGCCGTGGGAGATCTGGCTCGGGCTTTCGCGCTGGAAGGCGCGCCGCAGGATGCGACCGGCGAGGTGCTGTTCCGCGACCGGATGGCGACGTTCGGTTGCGATCTCGAGAGCGTGGGCGCGGCGTGGGACTCGTTGCTCATCGAGACGGCGGCGGCCGAGCGCGCGCGCATCGACGCGATCCCCCGGATCAGCGGCGGCGTCGTGTCGTCGACGCCCGATGCGATCGTGGTCGAAGGCACGCTCGATCGCGCGCCGCTCGCGTACGAGCGCTATGGGCTGCGCATCCGGGCGGACGACCAGACGCCGGACACGGAGGTGCGTTCGATCCGCGGCGTCGTCGTCGAGGGCAGCTCGCCGCGCCGCGTGCGCTTCGAGATCCCTCGCGACGCGGTGCGTGGAGCGAGGTTCGAGATGCTCTTCTCGATCATCGTCGACGAGCGCGCGTTTCCGTACTCGGAAGCATGGCAGGGCGCGAGCGCGCTGTGAGGCGGCGCGTCAGGAGCGCCGGCGCGCGCGCACCACGAGACCGAGGGCGAGCGCGAAGAGCGCGACGGACGAGCTCGACCCGTTCGAGCGGCCTGGCGTAGAGCAGCCACAGGCCGCCGCGCGCGTCGGCCGTGCGGTGGATGCATCGCTCGGATCGATGATCGTTGCATCGGATCCAGGAGCTCCGGAGTCGACGCCGGGCACCACGGCCGCGTCCACGCCGGGCACCACGGCCGCGTCCACGCCGGGCACCACGGCCGCGTCCACGCCCATGGCCACGCCTGCGTCGATCACCGCGCCGCCGCACGTGCGCGTTCCGGGGGCGCAGACGCTGAGCGATGGGTCGGCGGTCGCAGCGCACCCGTAGCCGTCGGGACAGCCGCAGTCGTCCGCGCAGCTACGCGAGCAGAACGCGCTCGAGCCGTCGCTCACACAGAGCGAGCCCGAGCCGCAGTCGGTCGGCGACGTGCACGGATCACCGAAGCGTCCCGTCCCGCCGGTCGTCGTCGTGCAGTCCATCGGGTACCAGACATAGCCGCTCGCGCACGAGCCGGTGCGCGGTGCCGTCGACGTGCCCGAGACGCAACGGCTGGTCGCGCCGCAGAAGCCGCAGCCGCCGTGCGGCGTGCAGGAGTCGCACGTCGTGCCCCAGGCGTTGCAGGGGTCGGTGCTCGTCCCCGTCCCCGCGTCGACGGGCGGCGGCGTGATGCCGGACGGATAGATCGCGCAGACGCCGTTGGTGTCGTCGGTCGCGAGCGTGCGCTTGAGGCCGCTGGTGTAAGACGCGTACATGATCGCCGAGCTCGTCGGCGTGTGATCGAGCCCGAGGAAGTGACCCTCCTCGTGCGTGGCGATCGACTGCGCGTCGACCGAGCCGCCGGTGCCGGTCGTGGTCCAGCGAAAGCCGACGTTGTTGAAGCGGATGTCCGCGTCGATGAAGTAGCCGCCTACCGTCCAGACGGGCGTGGTGATGCCGATGACGCTCGACACGTCGCCGAGCTCGGCCGGCCAGCTGCCGCTCGTCCACACGATGGTGTTCTGCCCGTCACGCGTGTTCGCGAGGCTCGTCGTCGTGCCGAGATCGCTCGCGCGAAAAGACGTGCACGCCGGTCCGGCCCAAGTGGCGAAGCCGGCGTCGACGGCAGCGGTTCCGACGCTCGCGCCGAGCGAGGACGGAATCGAGCTCGCGTTCACGCGGTAGCCCACGGGCAGTCGGCTGGGATCCCAGTTCGACTCCTCGCGCACGTACGCGCGCGCCGGGGCGACGAACGCCGAGACGGAAGCGAACGCGGTCAGCGCACAGACGATCTGAACGGAGAGGCGCTTCACGACGCACCTCCCACGAGCGCGCGAACGTCACGCAGCAGCTGCTCGACCTGGACGGAGGGCTCGAGCCCTGGCTCGTGCATCTGCATCCCATCCTGCCCGAGCACGGCGAAGGTGAGCTGCGAGAGGTCGCGGCGCGCGAGGCTGCCCTCGACGACGTAAGCCGACTGTGCGAGCGCGAACAGGAACACGGTGTCGCCTTCCTGGCGGAGGAGGAGGATCGCGTCGGCCCCCGTGTGCAGCTCCGCATCGCCGGGCACGCGCATCGTCTGACCGTCGGCGGTGCCGCCCATCTGTCGGAGCGTCAGCATCGAGCCGGCTTGCCCCTTGAGCACCTCCGTGACCTCGAGATCGCTCCAGGTGAGGATGGCGCCGCGCTCGGGGACGAACGCGCTGTGCTGCGCTCCGATGCGCACCCGGACGATGAGATCCGCGCGGGCGACCTGGTCGGCGAGCGTCAGCGGAACGACGACGGTCGCTCGAGCGACCCCCGCGATGGAGAGCACGGCGAGCAGTGCCGCAACGGCGAGGGAGCGAGAACGGTCCATGCGAGCCTCCGAGAGGCCGCGTGTTTGCAGCGGGCGTTCCAACCGAGGCGGCGATCGAGCGCGCGTGCCACAGCCGAAATGCCGTCGACGCGGTGCACACGTGCAAGTCGTGTCGGTCGCCCCGTAAGCAGACGCACGCGCTCGCGATTTCGTGCCAACCGCGTGTGTGCGCGCGTGTGCGACGCCGTCTACCCCCGAAGCCGCCGAGCGAGGCTCAGGTCTCGATCGCGATCGAGCGAAGCCCGACCAGGTCGCCGCAGGGGGTGCGGCCGAGGAGGTAGACCGGCACGACGGCTCGGTCCGACGTGTTGTGGATCTTCACGCAGATGAGGTTCGTCAGCTGCGCGCGGATGGCGGCCTCGACGAGCAGGGCGGCGTCCGGATCGGCGGCGTCGCTCGACGGCTCGAACGCGACGAAGAAGTCGTCGACGCTACGAGTCTCGGTCGTGCTGCTGGACGGGGCGCCCACGAGGGCGCGCACGCTGGAGGCTGTCGGCGCGCTGACGCCGGCGCCGGGGAACGAGACGAGCTCGATCGCGCGGTCGCTCTCGCTCATGAAGAGGAGGTCCGCGAGGTGCGGCGCGACGGCGCTCTCGAAGGAAGGAATGCACGTGCTGGAAGGCTCGGCGCCCCACGTGCCGCTGCGCGCGTACGTCGCGAGCGCGTTCATGGTCGCGGTGCCGACGCCCGAGACGGCGGCGACCTGGGCGAGGGTGGTGAACGGACGAGCCGCGATGATGCGAGCGGCCGGCGTCGCGGTGACGCCGTGGCCCGTGAGCTCGGCCGAGGACGCGCCGTTCGCGATGGCGATCGCCACGTGCGCCGTCACGTCGTCGAACGCGACCGAGTCGAACGTGCCGGCGAGCGAAGCCGGCGTCGTCGCAGTGCCGCGCATCGCGTTCCACCAGGTCGGCGCAGCGCTGCGAAGGTGGGTCAGAGCAGACGTGCCGACGTAGGCGACGGGGCCCATCGCGGTGACGCTGGCCAGCGGTCGATGCGCGACGAGGCCCTGAGCGGCGCGACCATCGAGCATCCCGTCGAGGACGGCGACGTCGACGTGGTTCACGCCCCACACCACGGCCTCGGACTCCCAGCCCGCGAAGTGGACGCCCTCGACGTCCTCACCGCCGGGCGGCGGATGCGCGAGGCCGTAGGCCTGCAGGTTGCGGAACGCCGCATCGCCGACGTACGGGACCGCGTCGAGCTCGCTGAGATCCACGAAGGCGAGATCGTCGATCGACGGCTCGATCCCGTCCGGGCCGACGCGGTAGGCGACGATGTTGCGCGCGGCTCGCGCGTCGAGGTTCGCGCCCACGTCGAGCACGGCGAGGTCGGTCCCGGGGTAGTTCACCAGCGCGAGGATCGCGCTCGTGTCGGTCGCCGAGAGCTCCGAGACGAACGCCGACGGCGCTGCCTCGGGGTCGTCCGCGCCAGCGCATCCGGCGAGAGAGACGAGGGCGAACGACGAGAGCAGCCGGAGCGAGGAGGAGAAGATGGAGCGCGACATGGTCAGACCTCGATGTGGACGATGCGGGTTCCGGGGAGCGCCGCTCTGGCGCTCTCCGCGAAGTGAGCCTCGATGCGGGCGAGCAGGAGGCGGAGCGCCTCGGGCTCGGTGCGCGCCGCCGCCGAGCAGCCGGGGAGGTCCGGGCAGTACGCCTGGACGGCACCTTCGCGAGCTCGGACGTGGACGGGCAGCTTCATGATTCCGCCCCTGGAGCAGGCGGCGTGCCGACCACGAACGTCGCAATTCAGCGGAAGACCGATGGGGCGATGTTGAATCAGCGCAACATTTGTTGCAGTACTTCAACGAATCGATGCGCAAGACGGACGATGACGCGGATCTCCACGCCGCTTCGGTCGAGCAGCTCGAGCGACGGATCATGGATCTCGCGCTCGAGCGGACGGGCGTTCGCAGCGGTGCGCTCTTCCTCTGGGACCCGAAGCGCAAGGGCCTCGCCGTCGGGTTCCACATCGTGGAGGGTCTCGTCGTCACGATGCCGGACGCGATCGTCCGTCGCCGCGAGGACGGCGGCCCGAGCGGCGTGGCGATGCACGTCTTCGACACGGGCGAGCCGTATCTCACCAACGACACGACGCGCGATCCCCACTACGCGCCCTACTTCCTCGAGGTGCTCTCGATCGCAGCGGTGCCCATCGTCTACCAGCGGCGCCCGATCGGGGTGCTCACGGTCTCGTCACGTGGGCGTAGCGCGTTCGAGCGAACGCATCTCGGCGAGCTCGAGGCGCTCGCGTCGTCGGCGGCGAAGTTCGTCCGGCGCGCGCAGATGTTCCGCGCGACGAAGAGCACGGGCCGTCCGTTCCTGATCAAGGGGCTCTCTCCGGAGTGGCTGGAGGTCGAGCGACGGATCGAGCGCGTGGCTTACACGGACGCCCCGGTGCTCGTGACGGGCGAGAGCGGGACCGGGAAGGAGCTCGTCGCTCACGCGATCCACTTCAACAGCAAGCGACACCACAAGCCGTTCGTCACGGTGAACTGCGCCGCGATCCCCGAGACGATGCTCGAGAGCACGCTCTTCGGTCACGTTCGCGGCGCGTTCACGGGTGCGCACGCAGACAAGCTCGGCGAGCTTCAGAAGGCCGACGGCGGAACGCTCTTCCTCGACGAGCTCGGCGAGATGCCGATGGGCCTTCAGCCCAAGCTGCTCCGCGCGCTCGAGAGCGGCGAGGTGCAGCCGCTCGGCTCGAGCCGTGCCGCCGAGCACGTCGACGTCCGGATCGTGTGCGCGACCAACCGCGACCTGCCGACGATGGTGCGCGAGGGCCGCTTTCGGGACGACCTCTACTACCGGCTCGGCGTGATGACGCTCGAGCTGCCTCCGCTCCGCAGCTATCGCGATGCGCTCGAGGTCCTCGCGCACGTCTTTCGAGAGCGCGCGGCGGAGCGGCACGAGAAGGTCGTGACGCGCATCGCGCCGCGCGCGCTGGCAGCGCTCGCCGCGTACTCGTTTCCCGGGAACGTGAGAGAGCTCCGCAACGCGATGGAGCACGCGGTCATCCTCGCGGACGAGGGGACGATCGACGTCGAGCACCTGCCGCGATCGATCACGGAGGGTCAGCCGCTGAGAGCGCAGAAAGCTCCGGCGCGGCCGTCCCTCGCAGCGCTGCGAGACGACTGGCTGGCGCCCTTCGAGACGAAGTACCTGCGCGAGCTGCTCGGCGAGACGGGCGGCAGCGTGCGCGTCGCGGCCAAGCGGGCGGGGATCGACACCGTCACGCTCTATCGGCTGCTCAGGAAGCGCGGGGTCGTCTTCGGCCGCGGTGCGCGCGGCGGCTGAGCGCGGGGGGCGATGTTCGACGCACGAGGCGGGATTCGCGAGGATCGATGTCGACTGAGGAACCGAGCGCTGCGCCGGCGCACGGGTCTGCCCCTGCGGCGCCCTCTGCCTCCTCGCCGATGCGCCCGGCACCTGCGGGGGGATCGCGGCGGGAGGCTGACCCGCGCGGATCAGCTGGTTAGGGCCCGCGGAAAAAGAAGTGGATCGGATCGGCGTCGAGGCGCCCCGCCAGCAAGGCGCGCGGAGAGAGAATACTGGGGGTATCTCGAGGAGCCGCAACGCCGCGGGCGGGGATGCATCGGCGTCGAGGCGATTCGCTCATTTTTCCTCGGGCCCTTGGGTCAGCTGGGATCGCCGCCGCGGAGGCCGAGCTCTTTCAGCTTCTGCTGGAGGCTCTGCCGCGCGATGCCGATGGCAGCCGCGGTGCGCGAGACGTTGCCGCCGTGAGCCTCGAGGGCCTGGCCGATCCACGCGCGCTCGAACGCCTCGATGGCCTCGCGCTTCGCATCCGCGAACTGCACGCCGGTCGAGGCCGAGGGCGGGCCGCTCGGGAAGCGCGAAGGGGTCAGCCGGAGATCGCTCAGGTCGATCGCTTCCCCCGCCGCGAGCACGGCGGCTTGCTCGACGACGTGGCGGAGCTCGCGGACGTTGCCGGGCCAGGCGTGGCGAGCGAGCGCGGCGAGCGCGGCCTCGGTGAAGGGGCGCTGCGGTCGGCCGATCCTCTCGGCGAGGCGGCGCGCGAAGAGCGTGGCCAGCGCCGGCACGTCCTCGGACCTCTCCCTCAGCGGCGGCACGACGACCTCGATGACCTTGAGACGGTAGTAGAGGTCCTCGCGAAAGCGGCCGGTGCGCACGTCATCTTCGAGATCGCGGTGGGTGGCTGCGACGACCCGCGCGTCGGTGCGGATCGCCGTCGTGCTGCCGACGCGCTCGAACGTGCGCGCCTCGAGGACGCGCAGCACCTTCGCCTGCGTGTCGGCCGGCATGTCGCCGATCTCGTCGAGAAAGATCGTCCCGCCCGCGGCGGCCTCGAAGCGGCCGACCCGGCGCGCGTCGGCGCCCGTGAAGGCGCCCTTCTCGTGGCCGAAGAGCTCGCTCTCCACGAGCTCCTTGCCGATCGCGGCACAGTTCACGGCGATGAAGGGGCGCGCTCTTCGTCCGCTCGCGTCGTGGAGCGCCTGCGCGACGAGCTCCTTCCCGGTGCCGCTCTCGCCACGGACGAGCACTCCGAGGTCGGTCTCCGCGACGCGCGTGATGACGTCGAACACGGCTTGCATCGCACGGCCACTGCCGACCATCGCGCCCATGCCACGCTCACGCGAGACGCGCTCGAGGAGGAGGCGGTGCTCGCGCGCGATTCGGGTGCGCTCGAGCTCGCGCGCGACCACCAGGCGGAGCTCGTCGTTGTCGAACGGCTTCGGGACGTAGTGTGCGGCGCCCGCCTTCATCGCCTCGACGGCGACCTTCTCGCTGCCCTGCGCGGTGATCACGACGACGGGCGTGTCGGGCTGCGAACGGCGCGCCTCAGCGAGCACGTCGAGACCGCTGCCGCCCTTCCCCAGCGCGAGATCGGTGATGACGAGATCGAAGCTCTCGCCCGCGAGCTGCTCGATCGCCTCCTTCGCGCTCGAGGCGGTCTCGACGACGTGCTTTTCCTTGCGGAGCAGCCCCGAGAGCGCGAGCCGCATCGCGGCTTCGTCGTCGACGACGAGGATGCGCGTCACGACGCGCCACGCGGGAGGGTCACCAGCATCGCGGTGCCCTCGCTCCCCGTGCGCTCGATCTCGAGCGAGCCTCCGTGCGCCTCGCAGAGCTTGCGCGCGATGGGCAGCCCGAGGCCGGTGCCGGCGTCCTTGCCCGTCACCCAGGGCTCGAACACGCGGTCGCGGAGCGCGCGATCGATGCCCGGCCCCGAGTCGAGCACGCGCACCCAGGCCGAGCCGCCGTCGAGGCTCGTGCCGCTCTCGACGGTGATCGCGCGGCGCGGCTCCGGCATCGATCGCACGGCGTCGGCTGCGTTGGTCACGAGGTTCACGAGCACGCGCCTGAGCTTGTCGGGATCGGCCGAGAGGCTGACGGGGCTATCGTCGCGCTTCACCCGCACGTCCGCGAGGCGCTCCTTCGCGGACTCGAGCGCTGCATCGAGGACGGCGGTCAGCTCGAGGTCCGAGGTGCGGAGCGGTTCCTCGCGCGCGAAACGGAGGAGGTGGGCGATCGAGGTCTCGACGCGATCGAGCTCCGCTTGCGCGACGCGCGCGTACTCGGGGACCTCCGGCGCGGACGGGTCTTCTGCGATCTGACCGACGAGGCTCTTCGCAGCAGCGATCGGGTTTCGGATCTCGTGCGCGAGCGCGGCCGCGAGTCGCTCGACGTCGTGCGCGTGCCGCCCTTCGGAGACGCGACGCTCGTCGGCCCGAGCGGCTGGCACGGCGCGCTCCATCTCTTCCCCGACCCAGCGCCGCCGGAGCTCCGGAACCGCCAGCGCGAAGAAGAAGTGGAGCGCGAGCGCGATGGCCCACGCGAGCGCGACGATGATCGCGGCGGGGAAGAAGATCACCGCCAGGAGCAGGATCGTGAGGACGTAGACGAGCAGATGCGCGAGGAAGCCGATCCGGCGCGCGTGCGTCCCCGCCGTCACCCGGAGCCGCGCACCCTCTCGCACCACGAACGCCATCGGTGAGGAGGATACGAGCACGTCAGCCGGGGAGCGAGAGGCGCGCAGGCGCGACGAGGCCGAGGCTACGCCAGAGCGGGACGAGCTCGGGCGTGAGGATCCCGATCTCGGCGCAGAGCTCGCGCAGCGGGCGGACTCCCTGTGCGAGACGACGGCGGTGCTCGAGGTCGTCGTGGAAGGCCTCGCGGCGGACGGCCTTGGGCACGCCGTAGAGGTCGAGCAGCCAGCGCGGCGGCTCCATCATCTGCCTGGCCATGACGGCGAGGAGGAACGGTGCGTGGATGCGAAGGCGGAGCATCCGCAAGCGAGAGGTCCGGGGCATGTGCTCGCGCAGCCAGCTCTTGGCGAACGAGATGTGCCTCGCTTCCTCGGTGACGTGGATCTGCATGATGCGCCGGAGCAACGGATGGAGCTCGTCTCGACGCGCGAGCTCGAGCTTCTGCGCGTGATCGACCGGCGTTTCACCGCCCAGCACGTGGAGGAAGAAGAGCTCCGGGAACGTGCGGCCGAGCTTCGGCACGCGACGCGCGCCCCAGCGATCGAGGCCTTCGAGCCCGCGCACGGGAAGGCCCGCGCGCGCGATGAACTCCTGGAACATCAGCGAGTGCTGCGCCTCCTCGATCACCTCGTGATAGGCGTAGCGGAGCTCCGGCGACCCCGGCTGATGCACGCTCGCGAGCTCCAGCAGGCCACGGCTCAGGACCGACTCGAAGTCGATGCCGATGCGGAGCTGCGCGAGCGCGATGTGGAGACCGAAGCGGGCGCGCCTCTCGGCGGGGAGCGTCCGGTACCACGCGGTCCGCCCGATCCCGTGATCGGCCGGGCGCTCGAACCTCGGGTCCTCCGGGTCGATCTGCATCTCGGGCGCGTCCCAGTCGACGTCGGCGTAGGCGTCGAAGTGCTTCACGACGGACTGTCGGTTCAGGCGCGGCAGGAGCTCGGCGTGCGCGATGCGGGCGCGTGGTGCGCGGAGAGCATTGGGAGCGGCGAGGGCGATGGCGGTCACGGGATCCTCCTGAGGAGGACCCTGAGCAGCGGCCGTGCCGGCCAGCGGGGCTGCGAGATCCGCAGCAAACGTTGGCGCGGCCCAGCCAGACCGCAGGCGTGGCCTGTCATCGACGCAGGCAGGGGGCGACGGCTCGACGGATCGGCTCGCTGCGCGGCCGCTCCCGAAGAGCCCGGTCGACCGCTCTCGAAGAGCCGGTCGTCAGCCGAACGTGCAGGTCATGAGCAGCTCGCTCGTGCCGACGTTGTTGTCCTCGTTGCACTCGTTGTACTCGGCGCCGCCCATGCCGTCCGAGTCGACCGTCGCGGTGACCGTGAAGTCGGCGAACGTGAAGCCACCGACGGGCATGTACGGGAACACGAGGCGCTCCGTGCCACCGGGCAAGAGGAACGTGGTCGTGTGCATCACGCCGAGCGAGACGGGCGCGCCGCCGGTGGGCGTCGCCGTGGCGACGACGGGCACGCCAGCTGCGACCGCGAGCGCACCGCGGTTGCCGACCGTCACCGCGACGTCGACGCGCTGCGCGCTCGAGTCACAGAGCGCCGACTCGATGCTCACGACGAAGAGATCCGGCGCGTCGAAGAGCCCGGCCGGCTGCACGTTCTGCCGGAAGTTGTTGAGGCGTGGGCTCGACCAGTTCGGCTCCTCGTAGCGAGGGACGATGCCGTCCTCGCTGATGTTGGTCACGTGATAGGTGTGCTGGTTCCAGATGCGGCGCGTCCGCACCCAGTTGTTGCCGGCGTCCGTCCAGACGACGAGCCCGGACGGCACGTCGGTGCCTGGCGCCTCGGGCACGAGCACCTCGCTCTTCCCGTCGTTGTCCACGTCGACGACGATCGGCATCTCGAGGCGCGTGTTGCTCAAGTGCGTCGGATCGTCGAAGAGGATCGTGCCGTCGACGCCGGAGAAGATCCGGAAGTTGGTCTCGTCGGCGTAGACGACCTCCGCCCGGCCGTCGCCGTCGAAGTCGAACACGCTCGAGCCCGTCGAGCGCGAGGAGCAGTCGTGGTTTCGCACCTGCCAGCGGACGTTCTCCGACACGCACTCCGCAGGGAGCGGCGAGCCCGTGCAGTCGAGATCGAACACGACGTAGTAGTCGGCGCTGGCGACACCGATCTCGGCGCGACCGTCCCCGTCGAAGTCCGCGACCGTCGGTGGGCCGCCCTCGTTGTTCGCGCACGAGAGGCTGGGAATCTGGATCTGTGCCTGGAGCACGCCGTCGTGCCCGATGACGAAGACCTCGCCGCGCCGGACGATGACGACCTCACCCTCGGGGTCGTCGTCGAAGTTGCCGACGGCATCGTAGCCGTCGCACGCGACCGAGCCTCCGCAGGCCGAAGCGCTCGTCGCGTACGCGAACGTCCAGACCTCCGCGCCGGTGGGTCCGTCGTAGACCGTGTTGCCCGCGATGACCTCGGGCGTGCCGTCGAGATCGAGGTCGGCGATCGTGGAGGTCGGCCCGAGGAACGCGTTGTTCCCGACGCCGGCGCCCGCGCGCACGGTGACGTTACCGTCCCAGACGACCGTGCCGTCGAGCCCGTTGAGGACGACGTTGCCGACGATCACCTCGGGCTGGCCGTCTCCGTTCAGATCTGCGAGCGCCGGAGCGGCGCCGGAGCCGTTGTAGCGGCCGGTCACCAGGTAGCTGGTGTTCTGCCACATCGTCTCCCACGTCGAGCCATCGGACGACGTGCGCCGAAAGGCGATCGTGCCGCCGTTCTGGATGGTCGCGACGATCTCGGGAACGCGCTCGTCCGGCATCGAGTCGGGGTGGAGGTTACCGAGCGCGATGCCGGTCGAGTTGTCGAGGAACGGTGAGTTGATCGTCGCGATGGTGGTCATCGTGCCGTCGTCGTTGCAGCGGCCGTCGATGACGCGGAGCGTGCCTCGCGGGGTACAGCAGCCGTCCGTGACGCGGTCGAAGCTCACGAGCACGATGTCGGGCACGTCGCGCGTATCCGTCACGCCGTCGCCGTTGTCGTCGGTCAGGTTCAGGACCGCAGGCGCCATGACGACGTCGTCCGACGTGCGACGCGAGCCGGCCGGCGGCACCCATCGACAGCCGACGACGGGCGCGAACGTGCCGACGGGCGGGCGGTACTCGCACACGTCCACGGCGCTCCGCGGGATGCAGTGGCCGAGCACTGGATCGCAGATCTCGGCGATCGCGCAGTCGTCGGTGACCGTGCACGCATCGCCGAGCGTGATGCAGGCGTTGCGCAAGCAGGCCTCGCCCGCCGCGCAGCAGAGCTCTCCGGCCGTACCGCATCGCTGCGTCTCGTCCGCGCACTCGATGACGCACGCGCTGTCGAGGCACTCCTGGCCCGTGTCGCAGCACGTCGTTCCGCACATCAGTCGACTGCCGCAGTCGAGCTGGCAGAAGCCGCCCGTGCAGCTCTGGTCGACGCCGCAGCAGGTGCCTCCGCACCTCGGACGCAGGTCGGTGCACTCACCGCCCGTGTCGATCGATGCATCGACGGTCGAGCGCGGAACGCAGAGCCCGTCCGTGCAGGCTTCACCCGTCGCGCAGTCGACCGCCGAGCGACAGGTGCGGGCCATCGTCGGGCCGGCGCAGTCGCAACCGCTGCCGAGGAGTGCGAACAGCGCGATCGCGGAGAGCGCGAAAGAAAGACGTGCGGTCATTGGAGCAGCGTACCAGCGCTCCGAGCGGGGCGGAGAAGCAGAACGGTGATGAAACCCAGGGAATCGCCCCGGCACGACGCTCTCAGGCAGCGGTCATCGCGAGGAGCGCCATCACGGTCCTCCAGTTCCGCCCCGTGCTCACGGTCTTCAGCTTCGAGTCGAAGTAGGCGTTGGTGAGCTTCGTCTTCGCGATCCCGTTCGGACACGACAGGTAGACGTCTCGCCCGACGATCTCGAAAGCATCGGGCGGCGAGCGCTTGGGATCGAGCGCGCGGGCGGCGGCGGGGTCGGGCAGGTCGGCCAGGAACATCACGTGGGCGATGTCCTCGCTCTGACCGCGGCTGAGGAAGGGATTTCCGCGGGCGACCTCGGCGAGCTCGGAGGCCGTGCGAAGGACGACGGGCGAGCGCAGCGCGAAGTCCTGCTCGAGCCGCGCGCTGATGGCCGTGGCGAGCCCGGACGCGGTCCTCGCTGCGGCCTCGAACACGACGTTCCCGCTCTGGATGTAGGTACGGACGCCGCCGCAGCCGGCCGCGACGAACACGGACGAGAGGTCCGCCATCGTGATGCGGTTCTTGCCGCCGACGTTGATCCCGCGGAGCAGCGCGACGTGAGTGGTCTTCACCTCGTCAGCTTCGAGGCATGGCGAGGGCGCGTCCAGTCTCATCGACCGTCCCCCACTGCGCTACGCAGGAGATCGTGGCGAAGGTCGCGAGCCTCCGCTGCGCCGAGGGGTCACTTGACCGTGCGCTCCGCGCGTGTCCTTTTTCCGCGCCGCAGTGCCACTACCCTCCACGCATCGAAGGCTGACGGTCGCCGCGCTGCTCGCCTCGGTCGGGATGAGCGCGCTCGAGGCGACGGTCGTCGGAACTGCGATGCCGACCGTGATCGCCGATCTCGGCGGCATCGATCGCTATGGCTGGGTCGGCGCGGCGTACCTGCTCGCCGCCACGGTGACGATGCCGCTCTACGGGAAGCTGGCCGACCTCTTCGGTCGACGGCCGACGCTGGTGTTCGGGATCGTCGTGTTCACGATCGGCTCGGCGCTCTCGGGCGCCGCATCGTCGATGGACGTGCTGATCCTCGCGCGCGCCATCCAGGGGCTCGGCGCGGGCGCCATGCAGCCCGTGGCGATGACGATCATCGGCGATCTCTTCAGCCTCGAGGAGCGCGGACGCGTGCAAGGGCTCTTCGGAAGCGTCTGGGGCATCAGCGGCATGGCCGGGCCGATCCTCGGCGGCTACCTCGTGCAGACGGTCGGATGGCGGTGGGTCTTCTGGATCAACCTGCCGCTCGGCTTCGTCGCGATCCCGCTCCTCTTCTACGCCTATCACGAGCCGCAGCGCGGCGAGGCCAAGGTGCACGTCGACTGGGCAGGCGGGGCCGTGCTCGCGCTCTCCGCCGTGTGCGTGCTGCTCGGTGCGCAGCGTGAGTGGCCCTGGGTGACGGTGCCGCTCGGCGTGCTGCTCGCGCTGCTCTTCGTCTGGATCGAGCGGCGTGCGTCGAGCCCGGTGCTTCCGCTCCGTCTCATCACGGAGCGCCGCATCGCGGTGACGTCGATGGCCAGCTTCTTCCTCGGCGCGTCGATGATGGCCGCCGTCCTCTTCCTTCCGCTCTTCGCGCAGGGGGTGCTGGGCGTGACCGCCACCGAGGCCGGCTCGACCATCGCGGCGATGCTGATCGGCTGGCCGATCGCCGCGGCGATGACCGCGCGACTGCTGACGCGGATCGGGTTCCGGATCCCGATGATCCTCGGGACCGTCGTCGTCTTCGTCGGGCTCTGTACGCTGGCGTGGCTCACCCAGCCGGGCGCGAGCCTGTGGGCCTTGCGCGGGGCGATGTTCGTCTACGGGTTCGGGATGGGCCTCTCGCTCACCGCACAGCTGCTCGCGGTCCAGTCCGGCGTGACGTCGAAGGACCGCGGCGTTGCCACGGCCACGAACCTCTTCGCTCGGTCGATGGGGCAGGCGCTCGGCGCAGGCGCGCTCGGCGCCGTGTTCGCGGCCGCGCTCGGTGCGTCGCTGCCTTCGGCGACGGTGAGCGCGTTGCTCGACGCGAGCCATCGCGCGGCCGTCGCGAGCCCCGAGATCCACGATGCTCTGGCGCGGGGGCTCGCGCCGATCTTTCAGTCCGCGGCGGCGCTGGCTGGCCTCGCGCTGCTCATGAGCCTGTTCTTCCCGTCGGACGAGATACGTCCAGCTTCGGCGACAGGTCGCGGCGCGCTCGCACAGAGCTGAGTGCCGATCGCGCCGGACAGGTGCATTCTTGCCTCGTGCTTCGTACTTCGCTTGCTTCGGTCTCGATGGCGCTCCTGGTGCTCTCCTGCGGCCCGACGCCCCGCTCCGAGTGGCGCTCCGCGTACGACGCGACCGAGGTCGGCTGGATGATGTACGCGTGGGGCTCGGGCCCCAGCGATCTCTGGAACGTCGGCGGCTCCCCTGCGCACGGCGTCGTCATGCACTTCGAC
>JBBSAT010000126.1:0-19999 GCA_038252025.1 Polyangiales bacterium
CGCCACCCGGTTGCCTCACGGCCGCCAGCCAGTCGGGTGCCTCACGGCCGCCAGTCGGGGACGGCGTCGCCATTTTCGTCATATCGCGCAGGAGCCGCAGCCACATGACGAAAAAGACGAACCCCGTCCCCGGTTGCCTCACGGCGCGTCGGCGCAGGGGCCGCAGCCATATGACGAAAAAGACGAACCCCGTCCCCGGTTGCCTCACGGCGCGTCGGTCAGACGCCCGAGCGCGCTCTCTCACTCAGGCCGTTCGAGCCGGACGCCCTCTTCGATCTCCAGCCACGCCTCCTCGAGCAGGTCGCGAGGCACATCGCGGAATCGGATGGGCGTGAGCAGATCGAAGGTTTCCGTCTGCGGATCGGCGTGGTCGAGATACCCACGCAGCTCGTCCAAGCGCCCGGGTCCCAGGTCCGCTGGCAGTCCTTGAGAATGCAGCCGCTCCAGCATGGTTCGCGTCGGCATCGCCGCCGGATCGAATCGATAGAACCGGATGGTGTCGAATGGCTCGATGTCGCCGTCGGGCGGCGTGCTGACGAAGTTCTCGAGCCAGAGCCACACCTTGATGCCGCTGTCGCGCCAGACCTTCGACATTCCGTGCATCAGGTCGGACTCCTCGGTGTCGATCTTCCAGCCCAGCTCGGTCAGGGTCGCGTAGAGGGTCGAGACGTCGACCCGCAGGCCTCGCCAAGCCGTGAAGGTCTCGTCATCGAGGTGGTCATCGAGCCGGATCGACGGCGGCTTCGGGGCATCGCCGAGGATGTGGTCGAGCTCTCTGGACATGGCTCAGCGCCGCTTCTCCGCGCCAGCGCCGCACCCGACCGGCAAGATCTTCCGCATGACCCATCGCATCGGGAGGAGCGTATCGCGATGGCGGTCCGCTTTGCGCACGAGCGTCGCGCGCGTTGCTTCGACCGTGCGCATGACGGGGCTCACGGTACCTGACTCAGAGCTCCGCGAAGAACGCGATCATCGCCTCGAACGCGGCGTCGGTCGCGCCCGGGTCGTAGCGCGGGCCCTCGTCGCGCATGAAGGCGTGCTCGGCGTCGAACATCTCGACGCGATGGCGTACGCCGGCAGCGTCGAGCGCCGCGTGGATCTTCGCGCGACCGTCCGCCGGGATGTGCGGATCACGCTCTCCCCAGACGAGGAGCAGAGGCGCTCGGAGCTCCGCCGCGCGCGCGAGCGTGTCCACCTGTTCCGATGCGCCGAGCCGACCGGCGTGCACGGTCGTCGGATAGAAGCACGCGACGCCCCGGACGCTCGCCTCGTACGCTGCGCGGAACGCGAGGTGACCCCCGAAGCAGAAGCCCGCAGCGAAGATGCGCGATCGATCCACGTCCTCGCGCCGGGCGAGGGAGTCGAGGAGCGCGCGACGGTCGGCGTCGACGTCTTCCACCGGGACGCGGGCCGAGTCGTCGAGCGCGCGCTGCCGATCGCGATCGAAGTCGAGGGCGGAGCCGGCCGGCTCGAAGCGTCCGTAGATCTCTGGCGCGAGCACCAGGTAGCCGCGCTCCGCGAGCCGGCCTGCGAGGCGCAGGTGCGGGCCCGTGAGCTGGAAGATGTCCGAGTAGAAGAGCACCGCGGGCAGCGGCCCTACGCGATCCGGCTTGGCGACGAACGCGCGGATCGGGCCTGCCGGCCCATCGACGTCGACGTAGCTGGTCACATGGCTCATCGGCGAAGGCTATCGAGGTTCTCGAGCATCAGCGCCCCCCGACGAGCCGGTCGATACGCTCTCGCAGCATCGAGAGAGTCCGCGGCGACAGTCCCACCGTGCCCGCGTCCATGACTTCCCGAGCGGCGAGGGCGAGCGCGCGGTGGCGCAGGCCGCCCAGCATCGCCGAACGGTGAAATACGGCCTGCACGGCGGCGGCGCGTGTGCGCTCGCTGGCGGAGCGGAGCGCCAGAATGAGCTCGTCGCTCGCCCCGTCGAGCTCGGCGAGCGCGTACGCCGCAGCCCCGAGCCTCACATGCCCATCCGTGAGAGCGCGGAGTATCGGGGAAGCCAGGGCCGCGTCCCGGAGCGCCGCGAGGCCATAGACCGCTCCGTCCCGCCCTCTCTGGTGAGGCGCGCGAACCATCGCTTCGAGCAGATCGTCCCGTGCCTCGACCCCTCGGACCCGCACCATGGCCGTCCCCGCGTACGACTCCGCGAGGAGCCCGGGCGCATCGTTCAGGATTCGGCGGAGCGTTTCGTACCCGGACCGAGCTCGTACGCAGCCGATGTAGTACGCGGTCAGCCAGGCGGGTGCGCGGCCAGCCTCGAACGCGGCGACGAGCACGAGCCCCGCTTCGTCATCGGGCGGCCGCGCTTCCAGAGATCGCGCCGCGATCTTGAAGACCAGCGGACGCGGGAAGACCTGCTCGAGGATCTCGGGCGTCGACATGACGTCGAAGTCGGAGGTGTCGTCCGAGGCCACGCCAGAGGATACATGTGGCGCGCGCGCCTGGGCTAAGCTCGCCCCGCCGCATGCTGCAACCCGGCCAGACGCTTCTCGGGAAGTTCCGGGTGGAGTCCATGATCGGACAAGGCGGAATGGCGTCCGTCTGGCGCGGGACGCACCTGGCCACGGGGCGCCGCATCGCGGTCAAGATCCTCGACGACCGGTTCCTCGGGAACGCGCGTGTCGTCGAGCGCTTCGGGCGGGAGGCGCGCGCGGCGAGCGCGGTCCAGCACGAGTCGATCGTCGACGTGCTCGATCTCGATCGCACCGAGGCGGGCGAGCCCTTCCTCGTGATGGAGTTCCTCGACGGCGAGACGCTCGCCGAGCGCATCGAGCGAAAGGGGCGGCTGAGCGAAGCGGAGCTCGTCGCGATCGCCGATCCGCTCCTCGACGCGCTCCACGCAGCGCACCAGGCCGGCGTCGTGCACCGTGATCTGAAGCCCGACAACGTCATGCTCGTGCCCGCCGGTCGGCGCGGCGAGAAGCTGAAGGTCCTCGACTTCGGGATCTCCTCCAAGGCCGACGAGATCTCGAGCCTCACGACGACGGGCTCGCTCCTCGGCACGCCGCACTACATGTCGCCCGAGCAGGCCCGAGGGCGAACGGACATCGACCGGCGGGCGGACCTCTACGCGATGGGCGTTCTCCTCTACGAGTGCGCGGTGGGCGACGTCCCGTTCGACGCCGAGAACTACAACGCGCTCATCCACGAGATCCTCAACACGCCGCCCGAGCCCCCGCGCGCTCGAGGCGCGACGATCTCGGCGGCGGTCGAGGCCGTCATCCTGGAAGCGCTGGCGAAGGACCGCACCGCGCGTCCGGCGAGCGCCGAGATCCTGCGCGAGCGCCTCATCGAGGTCGCGGTGCGCCCGTCTTCGGCGAACACATCCGGCCCCTTCGTCGTCATGCAAGCGGAAGCGCCGGTGCAAGACGTCGCCATCGAGGCGAAGTCGCGGCTCCCGACGCAGAGCGGAGCGCCGCTTGCGGAAGGGGGACTGGACGCGCTGCTGCTCCGTGAGCCGACGTTGGGCGACCTCCATCTGCCGCCGCCCACGCGTCGCCCGTCGAGCGGTCGTGGCTCCGAGCTGAGCGCGCTCCCCTCGACGACCCCCCCTGGGCCGAGCGAGAAGCTACAGCTCGACGTGGCAGCCCGGCGCCCGCCGAGGCGATCTGCGTCGGGGCCAGCCCTCCGAGCCCCGGTCGACGGGGACGCGGCGTTCCTCTCGCGTCGTCGAACGCGCGCCGTGGTCCTGGCCTGTTGTGCGATCGTCGTGCTCATCGTGGTCGTGCGGGTCGCGATGCGCCCCGAGTGGATCCTCGAGCTCGTCCACTCCGCGCGCGCGGCAGAGCCGTAGCGCACCGCGCACCGTTTGCGCCGCGAGCCCCCGAGATCGCAACGCTTGCCGGCCGGAGGCGGGCATCGGTCGTCCTCTCCGCGAGATCATGGGGGCACGCGCAGTGCAGGAGCCCGGGGTCGAACGGAAGGCGACCCGATGACCAAGAGACCCTCCCAGAAGGCGACCGGCGAGCTGATGAGCACCTCGATCATCTTCTTGCGTGAGACGGACCCCGTCTCGCTCGCTGCGCGCGAGATGGCCCTCTCGTCCATCCGTCACCTTCCCGTGGTGGACGCCGGCGGACGCCTGGTGGGCCTCGTCTCGAGCACGGACGTGCAGGCAGCGTTCGCGGCCGAAGGTGATCCTGCGCTCGGCACCCTCATGACGCGCGACGTCCGGACGGTCGGGCGAGACACGCCGGCGGAGATCGCGGTCGAGCTGATGATCGAGCAGAAGTTCAGCAGCGTCCCGGTCGTGGCGGAGGACGGCGTGCTCGTCGGCATCGTCACCGCGACGGACTTCCTGGTCGTCGCCTATCAGGCGCTCACGGGCGCGCCGATCGGACGCGAGAAGGGCGAGATCTGAGGCGAAGGCCGCGCACGCGTCGCGTCTCCGCGTGTACCCTCCGCTCGTGCGTTTCTCGCTCAGCTTCGCGCTCGCGCTCCTCGTCGGGTGCAGCGCACCGCCCGCGGCGCCCGATGCGAGCGCGGAGGACGCTGGCGTCGACGCCGTCGCCGATGCCGCGCGTTCCGACGCGGGCAACCCCGTCATCGTGGTGCCGGACGAGCACGTCGCCTGTCGGGATCGGGATCCGCTGCGCCGCCCGTTCTTCGGCGACCTCCACGTGCACACCCGGCTCTCGTTCGACGCGGCCATCTGGGGTAACCGCAGCGGGCCGCGCGAGGCCTACCAGTTCGCGCGCGGCGAGGAGATCGGCATCGCGCCGTTCGACGCGGCAGGCACGCCCGCGCGTCGCGTGCGTCTGCGTCGTCCGCTCGACTTCGCCGCCGTGACGGATCACTCGGAGTTCCTCCGCGAGACGACCGTCTGCAACGACCCCACCTCGCCCGGCTACGCGTCGCGCACCTGCCAGACGTACCGCCGCGCCGTCGCGCTCCCGCCTCCGGACTGGGCCAACGCGCTCGTCTCGACGGAGCCGCAGCGCCCCGACGTCTGCGTGGGCGCGACGGACGTCGAGACCTGCGAAGCGACGCTGGTGCGCGTCTGGCTGGACATCCAGGCCGCCGCAGAAGAGTTCTACGATCGCAGCGAGGACTGCGCGTTCACGACCTTCGTCGGCTACGAGTGGTCGGCCGCGACGGGGGTCAACAACCTCCACCGCAACGTGATCTTCCGGAACGCTTCCGTCCCGCGCGAGCCGGTAAGCTACATCGAGACGCCGACGCCCGCGCTCCTGTGGAACGCGCTGACCGCGAACTGCCTCGACACGGGCACGCCGTGCGACGTCCTCGCCATCCCGCACAACTCGAACCTCGGCGGCGGCGTGTTCTTCGTTCCGGAGAACGACGAGGGCGCGCCGTACACCGCCGAGGAAGCCGCCCAGCGCGCGCGCCTCGAGCCGCTCATCGAGATCTTCCAGCACAAGGGTAGCTCCGAGTGCCTCACCGGCGCCGTCGACCCGCTCGCGAGCGAGGATCCTCTCTGCCAGTTCGAGGCGATAGCGCCCGTCCTCTGTACGGCACCGGGCTTCCCCGCGGGGTGCACGAACATCTGCTCCGTCGGCGGCGGCGCGGGCTTCACCGGCACGTGCGTCGAGCCGCGTGACTTCGTGCGCGCCGGGCTCCGCACCGGGCTCGTGGAGTGGTCGCGCACCGGCGTGAACCCGTTCGAGCTCGGCTTCATCGCGAGCACCGACACGCACAACGCGATCCCCGGCGCCGTCGACGAGGACGCATGGCCCGGGCACGTCGCCGACTTCGACGCGGACGCTGCGGGCCGCCTACGGCCGCACGGCGGCGTCCCGGTCTCCGTCGACTCCAACGGCCCAGGAGGCCTCGTCGTCCTCTGGGCCGAAGAGAACGCGCGCGACTCGCTCTTCGACGCCATGCGGCGGCGCGAGACCTACGCGACGAGCGGGCCGCGCATGATCGTCCGCTTCTTCGGCGGCTGGGGCTACGACGACACGGTCTGCGCCGACGCGGGGCTCGCGCAGCTCGGCTACGACGGCGGGGTCGCGATGGGCGGCGAGCTCCCACCGATCACGGCCCTGGGCGCCGCGCCTCGGTTCATCGTCTCGGCGCTCGAGGACGAGCTCTCGGCGCCGCTACAGCGCATCCAGATCGTGAAGGGCTGGCTCGACGGGGACGAGACGCACGAGGCGGTCTTCGAGATCGCAGGGGACCCGGACGACGGCGCCAGCGTCGACCTCGCCACGTGCGCGATCAGCGGCGCAGGCTTCGCGTCGCTCTGCGACGTCTGGACCGATCCGGACTTCGATCCGGCGATGCCGGCCTTCTACTACGCGCG
Source organism: Polyangiales bacterium (assembly GCA_038252025.1). Lineage (GTDB taxonomy): Bacteria > Myxococcota_A > Polyangia > Polyangiales > Sandaracinaceae > JBBSAT01. The sequence continues at coordinate 6,272 of JBBSAT010000126.1, forward strand.
CGTGCTCGAGAACCCGACCTGCCGATGGAGCCATCGGCTCTGCCTCGCGGAGGGCGTCGACTGCGGGACCCTGGCCTCGGACTCTCCGCTCCGCGCGTGCTGCGATGGCTCGCTCCCGGACACGATCCAGGAGCGCGCTTGGACCTCGCCCATCTGGTACCTGCCGGCGCCGTGATGGCATCCGGCGCGATCTTCGAGGAGTGACGAGGACGGGAACTGCCGGCACATCGCGGTGTCTCTCGCGTATCCTGACCTCCGACAGACTTGGGTTGCTCGCGAGAGGGGCGGAGGCGATGCGAAGGTCGAACGGATTCGCGTGGGCGTGTGCCCTGGTTCTCGCCAGCTGCGGCGGCGCGCCCGCCGCGACGCTCGACACCAGCCTGGCCACCGCGAGCACCGTTCGCGGCAGCTTCGTCGTCGCGGACGCGGCGGACGTCGAAGAGACCGTCGGACGAACCGCGCGTGTCCCGGCCGGCGGAAGCATCACGGCGGGCGACGGCTCGCTGACGCGGCTCGTCCTCGACTCGGGCCCGTCGCTCCTCCTCGACGCGGACGCGAGCGTTCAGGTCGACGGTGACCCCGGCGTCACCGTCATCGCCGGTCGCGTCTTCTTCGACGTGATGACGGGCGATGCGGTCACGATCGACGTGGCGGGCGCGAGCCTCCGCGCGAGCGACGCCGCGCTCTCGGTCACCATCCTCGGCACGGGCGCGCGCGTCTACGTGGTCCGCGGCGAGGTCAGCCATCGCACCGGCGATACGCGCGGCATCGTGCACGCGGGCGAGGAGCTCTCGATCGACGGGAGCACGGCGACCGTCGCGCCCGAGGCCCTCTGGATGGACTGGACGGGCGGGCTCGTGCGCGCCGGGCCGAGCGATCCGCGCACCGCCCCGGGAATGGGCACGCTCGAGGCGCGTGTCCCCGACGAGATCGGCCGGGCCCGCTGGCCGCTGGTCATCCGTCGGCTCGACGTGCAGGTCGAGATCGTCGGCGAGCTCGCGATCACCGAGGTGCAGCAGGTCTTCTTCAACCCTGCGAGCGAGACGGTCGAAGGGCTCTATCGCGTGCGCGTCCCCGAGGGCGCGGTGCTCGAGCGCTTCGCGGTCGATCGGAACGGCACGCTGGTCGAGGGCTACGTGCGCGAGCAGGCGCAGGCGCGCGCAGCCTACGAGGCGCAGGTCTATCGCGGCTCGACGGACGACCCGGCGCTGCTCGAGTGGGACGCGCCCGGAAGCTATCGCGCGCGCATCTATCCGATCGGTGCGGGCGAGGTTCGGCGCATCGCGATTCGCTACGCCGAGTGGCTCCCGCGCGCCTACGAGGGCGGTCCGCTCTTCTATCGCTATCCCATGGCGGCCGGCGCCGGCGCGCCGCACGTCGGCGAGTTCGCGTTCGTCGCCGACGTCTCGGGCGCCGACGCGACCCGGATCCGAGCCGGGCTCGGAGCGACCGTCGCGAGCGATCGCGTCGAGCTGCGCCGGAGCGACTTCTCGCCGCGCGCGGACCTCTGGATGGAGATCACGCCGCGCGGCGCCGATGACCAGCAAGCCTATCGCGCGCCGCACTTGCCTCCGTCGCGGGCCCCCGACTCGCGCATCGTGGTGAACGAGGCCGACGAGCGCGACTACTGGTACCTGCCGCTGCGCCTGCCGGACGCGCTCTTCGCCGCGACGGACCCGGCGCGCGGGCTCGACGTCGTGATCGTGGCCGACGTGTCGGCCGGTACCGATCGGTCGCGGCTGGAGCTCGGTCGCAGCGTCGCCGAGGCTGTCGCGGCGCACCTCGGCTCCGGAGATCGGGTGAGCATCGTCTCGAGCGATCTCGCGATCCGCGCGGTCGACGGCGGCGACACCGCGCTCGGCGAGGCATCCCCCGAGCGCATCGCGGCCTTGCTCGACGGGCTCGCCGAGGTCCCTGCCGGCGGTGCCACGGATCTCGGCGCGGCGATCGCCGAGGCAGCGGCGCTGCTCGACCCCTCGCGCGACGGCGCGGTCGTCTACATCGGCGACGGCGCACCGACGGTGGGTGAGCTCGGAGCGGACGCGCTCGCCGCTCACCTCCGCGATCAGCCGCACCCGATCAGGCTCTACGCCGTCGCGGTGGGCGCCGATGCGAACCTCGATCTGCTCGCCGAGCTCACGCACGGGGGCGGGCTCGCGATGCGCGTCGAGGAGCGCGACGGCGCCGCCGAGGCCGCGATGGACATCCTCGCGCACCTCTCCCGGCCCGTGTTGACGCGCGTCACCGTGGAGGTCGGCAACGGGATCGAGAACGCGTTCCCGCGCGTCCCGGTGGACGTCGTCCGCGGCGCGCTCTTCGAGGTCGTGGGTCGCTTGCGAGACGCGCCGCCGACCGACGTGACCGTGCGCGGCAGCTTCCACGGGGTCGACTTCGAGCAGCACGTCGCAGTCACGACCGAGAGCAGCGACGCGTCGGCCGATCTGCGGCTGCGATGGGCGAACGAGCGCCTTCACCAGCAGCTTCGCGAGGGCGCGACGCGCGAAGAGATCGCCGAGCTCGGCACGCGCTACGGGCTCATCACGCCGTTCACGAGCTACTACGTCCCGAGCGCGCGCGAGCTGCGCGAGATGGGCGGCACGGGAAGGCTCTACCTGCATCGCGATCTCGTTCCGCCGCTCGCCGCGCCACCGCCGAACGAGCACGTGCTCGCCTCCGCAGTGATCGCGGTCGTGCTCGCGCCGCTCTCGCTCACTGGCTGCAGCACGTCGGAGAGCATGGCGCCCGAGCCCGTGACGACGAGCGCGAGCAGCCCCGTGGCGGTCGACGGAACCGAGGCCGACGAAGCCTCGCCGCACATGGCGCGGGCGCAGGCGCGGACCGAGGCGCCCTCCGTCGAAGCGACGACGCCCGATCTCCCGGTGGCGCCCCCCATGATCGCCGCGCCCGCCGCGCCGTCTCCGGACGACAGCGCAGCGGTTGCCGCGTGGAACTCACCAACATCGCCCTACGGAACCGCCGCCGCGCGGGCCCAGGATCCGCTCGCCGGCCTCGCGGGCGACGAGGTCGGGGACAGCTTCGGCTTCGGGGGGCTCGGCCTCCAAGGGACGGGTCGCGGCGGCGGAGGGACCGGCGAGGGCACCATCGGGCTCGGCAACATCGGCACCATCGGACACGGCGCGGGCACCGGGACGGGCTCCGGCTACGGCAGCGGCGCGGGAGGCTTCAGAGGCCGCAGCTCCGGCATTCCGATCATTCGAAGCGGCGAAGCCGACGTCCGCGGCTCGCTCTCCCGAGAGGTCATCCGTCGCGTCGTGCGCCGGCACATCAACGAGGTGCGCTTCTGCTACGAGCAGGTGCTCGCCGAGCGTCCGAACCTCAGCGGACGCGTGACGGTCGCCTTCGTCATCTCCAGCAACGGCTCCGTCCAGGGGGCCAGCGTCACGAGCACGACGCTCGCCAACGCGCGCGTCGAAGGCTGCATCTCGCAAGCCGTTCGTCGGTGGACCTTCCCCACGCCGGACGGCGGCGGCGCCGTGGTGGTGAGCTACCCGTTCAGCCTCGAGTGTGAGGGCTGCGAAGGGGACCCGGACCCCGCGCCGGTGGTCCAGCGGACGCGCGGCCCGTCGGCGGCGCCGTCCATCGCGGCGCACGCACGATCGCACTGCAGCGGCGCGGCGAGCCTCTCGCTCGCCGATCGGCTGCCGCTCTGGCAGGAGCGCCTCCGCCAGGCCGACTACGCCGGGAGCTGGATCGACGCATACCGTCAGGCCGGCCGCGACTGCGAGCTCGGCAACGGGCGTGACCGGCGAGCGTTCCTCTCTGCGCTCGTCGATCGCGCGGGCTCGCTCGCGCGGATGATCGACGTCTACGAGTACCTGAGCGACGCCTCGGCGCGCGGATTTCTGCGGCAAGCGATCTTCCGCCGCGTCCGCACGCCGGAGGACCTCCGCATCGTGCGCGGGGCGTTCGGCGTGGGCGAGGTCGTCGACTGGGTGCTCGTCGAGCAGGTGCTCGCGCGCGCCGCCACGCCGGCCGCGCGCCTTCGGGCGCTTCGCGGCCTCCTCGTGCAGCAGCCGAATAGCTTCGATCTCCAGCTGCGCCTCCTCGAAGAGCTCGAGGTGCAGGGTCGGCTGCCGGAGCTGCGTCGCCTCGCCGCGCGCATGCGCATCGATCCGCTCGCGGACGGCGGCGTGCGCACGGCGATCGGCGAGATGTACCTCCGGCAGAACAGCGTCGAGGACGCGCGCCGGACGTTCAGCGAGATCGTCGAGTTCGCGCCGCTCGACGAGCTCGCGCGCCGTCGGCTCGGCGACCTCTATCGTGCGCACGGCTGGTACGAAGACGCGTATCGCCAGTACGAGACGCTGGCGACGATCCGCCCGGACGACCCGCTGGTCTTCCTGCTGCTCGCGCAGGCGGCGGCGGGCGCACACCGGACCGATGAGGCGCTGCGGCTCGAGCAGCGCGTGATGGAGACGGCGGCGCCGGGCGTGCGCGATGGAGTCGCGCGCATCGCGCAGCTCTGGTCGAGCGTGCGCTTCGCGGAGCTTCGTGAGGCGGCGCGAAACGCGGGCGACGAGGAGACGCTCTCGGCGCTGCAGTCGCGCATGCGCAGGAGCGGCGTCTTGAGGGGCGCCGGCGCGCTGCGCGTGACGCTCGTCTGGGAGCACCCGGACGCCGAGATCACGCTCTGGTCGGCGCGACCGGGCGAAGCGCTCACGAGGCCGTCCGATCTCGACGCGGAGCTCGGCATCGAAGCGTTCGACGTCGACGAGGCCGAGAACGGCGTCTATCGCATCGAGGTGCGGCGCGCCTCGACCGATCGCGTCGGCACGGCCCAGGCACGTCTCGTCGTCGTGTGGAACAAAGGCGATCGCGACGAGCGCGTCGAGACCGAGGCGCTGACCTTCGGCCCGGACGTGCACGCGCTCGCCTGGACGATCTCGGGGACGACGCGCGCGGTGGCGACACCGACGCCCCAGCCGCCTCCCTCGCCGCCGCGAGCGCCGCGCTGAGCGGCTGGGCGCCTCTCGCGCCTTGCCCCCTGCGGCGCGCCTCCGTGGGACCCCAGCCGCCGCTGCGGGCCTCGCAAGCGCGAAATTGCCCGTGAAGTGCGGGATGCAACGTTCGCAACGCCAGAATGTCGCGTGCAGTCCGGCGCTGCAGCCGCTGCAGAGCGGAGATGCGCGCGCTCTTGCGCCGCCCGAGCTCCGCAGCCCTGGACTGCACGCTGCCGGACGGCGCTGCGGCGTCCGCAGAGGCACATCACCGGGCCCTTAGTCCGCGCCCGCGCCCCTCGCGGACGGGCACGCCGAAAGGCGTGGTAGCTTCGAGCGCGGAACGAACCCTCATGGACCTGGACTCGCGCCTCGTCGAGCTCGGAGAGAACGCCCTCGCGCGCGTTGGGCCGCTCGTCTTCCTCACCGGCGCCGGCATCTCCGCCGAGAGCGGGATCCCGACGTTTCGCGGCGCCGAGGGCTACTGGAAGATCGGCGGAGCGAACTACCAGCCGGAGGAGCTCGCGACGCACGCCGCGTTCTCCGAGATGCCCGAAGAGATCTGGGCCTGGTACCTCTACCGGCGCGGTGTCTGCCGTGCGGCACGACCGAACCCCGGGCACGCATCGCTCGTGGCCCTCGAGAAGACGCTCGCGGACCGCTTCCTGCTCATCACGCAGAACGTCGATGGCCTGCACCTGCGCGCCGGCAACACGATGGCGCGCACCTATCAGATCCACGGGAACATCGACTATCTCCGCTGCGAGGCCGAGCACCCGCGCATCCGGCCCATCCCGAGCGAGATCGCGATCGACTGGCCCAAGTCGCGCCGGCTCGATCCAGCCGAGATCGCCGCGCTCCGCTGCTGCGGCGAAGGCGCATGGCCGCGCCCGCACGTGCTCTGGTTCGACGAGTCCTACGACGAGGCGCTCTTTCGCTACGAGAGCTCGATGCATGCAGCGCGGCGCGCGGCGATGCTCGTCGTCGTCGGGACGAGCGGCGCCACGACGCTTCCGAACCACCTCGTCAGCGTCGCGGCACGACGCGGGATCCCGCTCATCTGCGTGAACCCGGACGAGAGCCCGTTCACGCGCATCACCGAGCAGCTCGAGAACGGCCTCGTCCTTCCGGGAACGGCGGGCGAGTGGATGCCGAGGGTCGCGCGCGCGCTCGGCGTCCAAGGCCGCGCATGACTCCGGCTCGAGGGCTCAGGCGAGCGGACGCTCGTGCTCGCGGATGATCGCTGTGGCGCGCGCGGCATACCGGTCCCGGATCTCTCGAGAGCGTGGTCCGCGGGTCGCTGCGGCCCGCGCCGTGCTGGGGTAGACCACACGCGGGGCGCGCGTCGCACGTGACCGACTCCGACACCGAAATGACTGCTGCGCCACCGAGCCATGCGCTCTCGATGGCGCTCGTCGGCCGTGGGGTCGGGCTCACGACGCTCGCGGCGTTCGTCTCGCTCCACGTGCAGGTGCTCGGCCTCTTCGGGAGCGGCGGGATCGATCCGATGACGCGCCGCGTGACCTTCCTCGCGGACAGCTTCGGTGCCGAGGCTTTCCTCGCCGCTCCCAGCGTGTTCTTCGCGATCGGCGGCTCCGATCTGGCGCTCCACGTCACGTGCGCGCTGGGTGAGCTCGCCGGTCTCGCGATGATGGTCGGGGTCCTCTCGGGGCCCGCCGCGCTGCTCGCCTACCTCCTCTATCTCTCGTTCGCCTCGCTCGGCGCGCCCTTCCTGCCGCTCCAGTGGGACACGCTCCTGCTCGAGTCGCTCGTGATCGGCGCCATCGTGCTTCCCTGGTCGTTGCGGCAGCGCCTCGATCAGTGCGTCGAGCCGACGCTCCCGATGCGCGCGGTCGTCTGGCTCCTCGTCGGTCGGCTCATGTTCGCGAGCGGCTGGGTGAAGCTCGCGTCGGGAGACGACACCTGGTGGTCGCTTCGCGCGCTCGACTCCCACTTCGAGACCCAGCCGCTTCCGGTCGGGCTCTCGTACTTGCTGCACTTCGGACCGCGCTGGATCCGCACCCTCGGCGCCGCGATGACGTTCGGCGTCGAGCTCATCCTGCCTTTCGCGATCCCGGCGGGCGTCCTCGGTCGGCGGATCGCCGCGTCGGGCTTCGTGGCCCTGATGGTCTCGATCGCGCTCACGGGAAACTATGGATTCTTCAACCTGCTCTCGATCGTGCTCGCGCTCTCGCTGCTCGACGACGCGTGTCTCCTGCGCGTCCTTCCGAAGCGGCTCCGCGAGAGGGTCGGGACCGTCCCGCGCTCGCCGTCGCCGCTCGCCCGGCGAGCGACCACCGGCTTCGCGTCGGTCCAGCTCGCGCTCGGCGCGTTCGCGCTGCTCGCGACCCTCGGCGTTCGCGTGCCGCTCCCCGACGCCGTCAGCTCGTTTCGGCTCGCGAGCGGCTACGGGCTCTTCGCGGTGATGACGACCGAGCGCCCCATCGTGATCTTCGAGGGCACCGAAGACGGCGTGACCTGGCGCGAGTACGCCTACCGCTATCAGTCGAGCGACGTCGCTCGCGGCCCCTCGCAGTGCTTTCCGCACATGCCGCGCCTCGACTGGATGATCTGGTTCGCCGGGCTCGGTGACTACGAGAGCAACCGCTGGATCTCTGCGGTCGAGCGCGGGCTCCTCGAGCGTCGGCCCGAGGTCCTCGGGCTCTTCGAGCGCGATCCTTTTCACGGCGAGCGCCTGCGCAGCGTACGTGCGGTCCGCTACCTCTATCGCTTCGCACCGCCCGGCGATCCGGACTGGTGGGTGCGCGAAGGCCGGGAGCCGTATGGTCCCGCGCTGAGCCGGCGCGAGTAGCGTCGCGCTCGGCTGCGGGGTGTGAGGAGACGCGCGCGTCGTGACGACGGCGCGGCGCCCCGGGCGTAGTTCTCGGGGATGGGTCAGCTCGAGGCGCTTCGCGAGTCGGTCGGTGCGATCGAGGCTCGGTTGCTGGCGATCGACGAGGCGAGCGCTGGCTTGCTCGCCGCGGTGCCGGCCGAGCATCGATCGAGCGCGCGCAACTTCATCCAGTACGTGACCATCCGGCAGACCGATCTGCGCGCTCTCCAGAGCGGTCTCTTTCGCTACGGTCTCTCCTCGCTCGGACGGGTCGAAGGGCACGTGCTCGACGCGATCATCAAGGTGCGCGAGCGGCTCGACGACGTCATCGAATGCCATGGCGACGCCCGGACCGAGGCCGGAGACCCGCCCGCGCCGCCGACGTGGGACGACGCCGAGCGCCTGCTCCACGCGCACACGCGCGCGCTCCTCGGCCCGCGCCCCGCGCATCGTCACGTGTCCATCATGGTCACGGCGCCCGCGTCGGCGGAGGCGGACATCGCCTGGGTCGAGCGCCTCCTGGATGCGGGGATGAACGTGCTGCGCGTGAACACCGCGCACGAGGACGAGCGCGCATGGGCTCGCATCTGCTCGGCGGCGCGCGCCGCGGCAGAGGAGCGTCACGTGCACCTCACCATCGCCGTCGATCTACCGGGGCCGAAGCTACGCACCGTGATGCTCCAGGAAGGGACGCGCGTCGCGAAGTGGAAGCCCGAGCGAGACGAGCTCGGACGCGTGACCGCGCCCTGTCGCGTCACCCTGGGGCCTTCGTCGACGTCGGAGGGTCCGGGGGGCCACCTCGCGATCCTGCCGGACGCGATCTGGCCAGCGCTCGCCGTCGGCGATGAGCTCGCGTTCGACGACGCGCGCGGCAAGTCGCGCAGGCTCACGATCGTCGAGCTCGGCCCGAGCTCGGGGATCGGCGAGATCAGGGCGACCGCGTACGTCGTTCCAGGCATGCGCATGACGCTCGAGCGCGGAGGCGCGTCGCTCGGCGACCTCACGCTGGGCGAGGTCCCGGCCCGGCGGAGCCGCCTCTCGCTCAGCGCGGGCGATCGCTTCTGCATCGTCAAGCACGGAGCGGTGCCGCCGGAAGGCATGCCGGCCGTCGGCTGCACGCTCGATGCTGCGCTCGCTTCGCTCGAGGTCGGTCACCGGGTCCTCTTCGACGACGGTCACCTCGAGGCCGTCGCCGAGGAGGTCGCCGCAGATCACGTGTTGGTGCGCGTCACGTACGCGGCCGGGCGCACGTTCCGGCTCGCCGCGGAGAAGGGCATCAACCTGCCCGACAGCGAGCTGACCCTCCCGCTCTTCGCAGAGGACGACGAGCGCGCGCTCGCGTTCGCCGTTCACCACGCCGACGTCGTCGGGGCCTCGTTCGTGCGCGGGCCCGACGACGTGCGCGAGCTGCACCGCCGTCTCGCCGAGCTCCGCGCGGACCGCGTCGGCCTCGTGCTCAAGATCGAGACGACCGGTGCGTTCGCTCGCCTCCCGGCGATCCTGCTCGCGGCGCTCGAGCGCGCTCCCGTCGGCGTGATGATCGCGCGCGGCGACCTCGCGATCGAGAGCGGCTACGAACGGCTGGCGGAGCTGCAGGAAGAGATCCTGTGGCTCTGCGAGGCCGCGCACATCCCCGTGATCTGGGCCACGCAGGTGCTCGATATCCTGGCGCGAACGGGCCGGCCCTCACGCGCCGAGGTGTCCGACGCATCGATGTCGGTGCGCGCCGAGTGCGTCATGCTGAACAAGGGCCCGTTCGTCGCGGAGGCCGTCACCGCGCTCGACGACATCCTCCGGCGCATGGAGCAGCACCAGTACAAGAAGCGCAGTCTCTACCGGCGCCTCCACCTCGCGCTGCCGGTCCGCTGAGGCCCGAGGGCTCTCCGCCGCGCCGACGGGAAGGGCCGCCCACGCGAGATGGCGGAATCGCTCTTGCGCTCGATCCTCACCCGACTACCCTCGCCGTCTCTTGCGCTGCGGTACGAAGCAGGGAGAAACAACGTGATGTCGAAGCAGAGCGTTCTCGTGGTCTGTGCATTGATCCTCGGGGCTTGCGGCGGAACGCGCTCGCTACCGCACGCCGACTCCGGCGGGAGGGACGCGGGTACGCCCATCGGCGACTCGGGCTCCGGAACGGACGCGGGCTCCGGAACGGACTCGGGCGGCGGCGGCCACGACGCCGGGGGCGGCAGCGGCGACCCGTGCGCGGTCACAGACCCGCCGTCCCTCTCGACCGTGGGATGCAACGGCGGCTTCATGACCGGCATGGGCGCGGCGAACGCGGCGTTCGGGACCTGCACGCCCGATCCAGCGATGACGAACGCGGCGGGGAGCTGCACGAACACGACCGACCTCTGCATCGCGGCGATGGACGGCACGGTCGGCTACTGCTCGCCGGCGTGCGATCCGGGCGACAACTACACGAGCACGAGCACCTGCGCAGCGGGCTCGCGCTGCTTCCCGACGATGGGCGGCGGCGGCGTCTGCTTCCGCGACTGCGACGCCTCGCACGCGTGCCCGATGGGCGGCGCGTGCGATACGGACGGCAGCTGCCCGCTCGCGATGGGCGGCTGATCCCGCTCGTCCACTGCGCGTTCGTGAGGGCCCCGGCGCGACGGGCAGGTAGATCCGCCGCGCCGGGGCGTGGGCCCTCTGCGCAATGACACGCTGGCCGGACGTGCGCGCGATCGACTGGAGCCGCTTGCCCGGCGCATACGGCACGCAGCCCGATGTCCTGCTCGCGCTCGAGACGATGCGCACGGCGACGCGAAGCGACGACGACTTCGGTAACGCGTGGAACGACGTGCTGTGCGGGCACGTGCTGCACCAAGGCACGCGCGGCCACCCGATCGCGATCTCGACGCGAGCTCCAGAACACCCTACTGGGTGACGCTACCTGGCCTTCGGCTTCTTCGTGGCTTTCGTGGCCTTCTTGGCGGCCTTCTTGGTGACCGTCGTGACCTTCTTGGCCGCTTTGCGCGGCGCCTGCGCCAGCGCACTACCCGCTGCGCGTAGCCCTTCCGGGCTCGTCACGCTGCGACTCAGCGCGCGACCTGCCGCCGAGGCCGCGCCCTCGCCCGTGTGGGCCTTGCGTCCCGTCTGTGAGAGTGCGCTGCCCGCCGCCGCTTTGCCGGCACGGGTCGCCTTGGGATTGCGAAGCGTCCTCGCCGCAGCAGTCGATGCGCGCTTGTTGGTTTGCCGCGACGTCGTGATCTTCTTGGTGGCCATCGTGAAGCGTTGCCGAGTTGCTCGAGCGTGTCCAGAGCGGGTTCGGCTTCGACATCGGCGCTCAGCTTCGACATCGGCGCTCAGCGTTGGGGCGCGGGGCCGTAGTAGTACGCGGAGCACAGCGCACACACTCCGTGGCTCACCGCGTGCGGAGGGTGAGCGACGAGCTCGGGCACCCAGTCCCACTCCACCGGCGGCTCGACGCGGCGCACGCGGCGACAGTGTCCGCACTGCGTGATGAGACCACTCGCGGCGCGGTACAGCTCGGGCAGGAGCGGGTGGCTCTCGCGATCGTTCGCCCGCTCGATGCGTATCGAGTGCGTGAGGAGGAGCCCAGCGCCGTGCTCGAGCGCGAGCACGCGCAAGCGGAACTGACGGAACCGCACCGCGCTCACGCACTCGTAGTCGTGCTCCCACGCCTCACCCGTGCTCGAGACGCGCGCGAGCTGCTCACCGTAGAACGCCCGCAGCGGTCCGGAGATGGCGTCGAGCAGGCGCTGGCCAGGCCCCCACACCGTCACTGCGCCGTTGGCCCTGCCGAAGGCGGTCCAAGGAGCGTTGATGTAGCCGATGGTCAGGTCGTCTCCGAAGACGCCGCAGATCACGTCGCTCGCCTCCGATAGGTCGCCCTCGTCCAGCCCTCGCAAGAGCGGCATGAACTCGCTCAGCTCCGCGCTGCCGTCGGCGTGATCGACGCGCAACGGTCAGAGCTTCCGCCGGCTCGCGCTCACGAACGCGCTCCGACGCCGGACGGCCAAACGAACGTCGGGAACGCCGGGCCAGGCTTCGCGAGCAGGTAGCCCTGCACGAGGTCGCACCCCGCGGCCAGCACACACTCGAGCTCGGGGAGCGTCTCCACACCCTCGGCCACGACCTGGATGCCGAGGTCCCTGCAGAGCCGACTCATCGAGTCGACGACCTTGCGCTTGGTAGGCGAGGTGTCGATCCCGCGGATGAGCGAGATGTCGAGCTTCGCTACCTCGGGCTCCAGCGCAGCGAACGCGCTGAGGCCCGCATACCCCGCGCCGAGGTCGTCGACGGCCAGGCGGAAGCCGCACGCGCGAATCTCGGCGGTACGCGCCCGCAGTCGTTCCATGTTCTCGATCGACGCGCGCTCCGTGACCTCCAGCACGACCCGCTCGGCCATCGCCATGAGCGGCGAGTCGTCGCTCGTGAGCTCCTCGTCGAGAAGGTCCTCTGGATGGAGGTTCACGAACAGAACTCCCTGGCTCGGATCGGCCGCGATGGGGAGCGCGGCCAGCGCGCGCATGCGACGGCCGAGCGCGTGGACCCGGCCGAGCTGCTCCGCGGCGCCGAGCATCGCGTCGGGGTGAGGCAGCGACGGCTCTTGGCTGCGAAGGAGCGCTTCGTGTCCGAAGAGGCTCCCGTCGGCTCGCACGATGGGCTGAAACGCGGCCCAGACCGTCGTCATCGCGCGATCGAACGCCCCCACCAGCGCGGCGCGGTCTCCGATCGCGTGGATGGGGGAGTGCGCCATCAGCTCCATCGCTTCGCGCTTCGCGCGGGCCAGCCGCCCGAGCCCCGTCGCGCGGGCCACACACTCCGTGAGCTTGTCGGCGACCACGGGCTTCACGAGGTACTGCAGCGCGCCGTAGTCCATGGCCTCCACCGCCGTCTCGACGCTCGGGCTCCCGGTGAGGACGACGACCGGAACGTCGAGATCTCGGCTCCGGATCGCGCGCAGAAGCTCGAGCCCTCCCATGCCTGGCATCGTGAGGTCGGTCAGCACGACGTCGAAGCTCGGGCCGTCGAGGAGCGTGAGAGCGTCGAGACCGTTCTCGGCGAAGGTCACGTCGTGACCGGCCCGCTCGAGGTGACGGCCGAAGGCTTTGCGGAGCGCCGCGTCGTCATCGACCAGGAGGACGCGGCTCGGAGCTCCGGGCGGTGGAGGCGGTCGCTCGTCGGCGCTCACGGTCTCGGTCGACGCGGCTGAGCGCTCTTGGCTCACGACGATGTCTCGATGTGCATCAGAGCGATGCTACGCCCCCGCGCGACGCGGCGCTTTCCGCTTTGCGTGCCGGAGCGCGTTCGGCGGAGGACCTGTTCGTGCGCGCCCCTGGCTACGTCTTCGGCGGAGGCGGATAGGGATCCGTCACGCCCGGCGGCGGTTCGCCCTCGATGGGCACGTAGCCCGGCGCGAGCTCGTCGCGCGTGCGGCCGTAGACCCAAGCCTCCTCCGGGGGGAGCGGGCGGATCTCCGGCATCGGGTGATCTGCGAGCTCGACCTCGATCAGGAAGCCCTTCGAGCGCTCGGCGGGTGCGCTGTAGTCCTCCGGACGGTAGGCGGGGCGGATCGAGGAGTCGTCAGGCAACCGCTCGAGGGCAGGCATCGAAGATGTCGGTGATCATGTCCAGATCGACGGCTTCGTGCCACGTGACGCTACCGCCGCGCGAGGCGGAATGGACGTGTTGCAGCGAGGCCGTAACGACGGGGAGCGCCTAGATCCACTTCTCCCGCCGGTACCACTCGAAGGTCCGGCGCACGCCCTCGTCCACGTCCACCTTCGGGGACCACCCCGTGTCGGCGCGCAGCGCATCGCTCCTGCAGGTCCAGGCTTCCTGCGCGCCCATCTTCGCCTTCTGCCGGTTGAAGAGCCGCGGCTTGCCGTCGATCCGGCTGGCGGCTTCCCCGAAGAACGCGGCGATCCCCACGCTCACCTCGGGCAGGCTCAGCGTCAGCGCGCGGCG
>JBBSAT010000127.1:0-19930 GCA_038252025.1 Polyangiales bacterium
GCAGCGACCACAGCGTCGAGGTCTTCGAGCTGCGTCTCGCGGGGCGGCCGGCGCAGATCGAGCAGCTCCTCGCCGACGGCGGCGACCTCATGGTGTTCGTGCGCGCGGCAGACGGCGGCGGCGCCGTGGCGTCCTTCGACGGCGAGCGCTGGACCACGACCGCGCTCGGCACGGCGCCCTTCGGTCACGCCGTGGGCTCCAGCGCGACGGAGGTGCTCGCCGGCGGCGCCAGCTTCGACGGGCAGTGCTGGACGCACGTCGCATCGGTCGATGTGCCGCTGATCGAGGTAGACGATGGCCGAAGGCCGGTCTTCACCCTGGTGGGTGACACCGACGCGGAGCTCCGGATGCAGATCCACTGATCGGCGATGGTGAGCCTGGGTCAGGACGCGATCTTCGCGTCCAGTGAGGGCGCTGTCGGGAGCGGAAGCCGCACCTCGCAGGTCGTCCCCGCGCCGGGCGTGGACTCGATCCGCAGCGAGCCGCCGTGCGCGACGACGATGCCGTGCACCACCGGCAAGCCCAGGCCCGTGCCCTCGCCCGTCGGCTTGGTCGTGAAGAACGGCTCGAGCGCGCGCGCCGCGATCTCTGGCGTCATCCCGACGCCCGTGTCGACCACGCGAAGGACGATCTGCTGCGCCGAGACTTCCGTCTCCACGCGCACCTCGCCGCCATCCTTGGTCGCGTCGAGCGCGTTGGCGACGAGGTTCATCGTCGCCTGCGTGATCTCGCCAGCCCGCGCCATCATCGGCGGGAGCGCGCCCAGCCGTACGCTCACGCGGCGCTGGTCGAGCGTGGCCTCGCACATGCGCACGGCCGCCTGGACCTCGTGGTTGACGTCGATCGCGACGCTCTCTCGAGTGTCGCCGCGCGCGAAGCGCCGCAGGTCGGCCACGATGCTCGCGACGCGTCGAATCCCCTCCTCCGTCGCGGGCAGCACGTCCTCGACGTACTCACGCCGCAGCGCCGGCTCGAGCGGGCCGCGCGCGAGATCCTCGCGCAAGAGCGCGACGTTGCTGCTCACGTAGGTCATCGGGTTGTTGATCTCGTGCGCGACGCCCGCTGCCATCCGCCCGAGCGAAGCGAGGCGATCGGTGGCGACGGCTCTCCCTCGAACGCTCTCGAGCTCGGCCTGCGCGAAGACGAGCGCGACCATCATCCTCCGCCGCTGCATCTCGTACACCACCGCGAAGCTCGTGATGAACACCATCAGCAAGGCGATGTTCGACGCGGCCGCCACGCGCATCGTGTCGGCCGGCAAGACGAGCTGGCCGGGGATCGCCGCGCTGATCGCCAGCGTGGCCTCCGCGAGCACGACGCACACGACGCCCCACGCGATGCCGGTCCGCGGTCCGGCGAGCACCGTCGCGAGCAGGGGGATGATGGTGAGCCAGGGCAGGTTGAGCACGCTCTGACCCGCCGCCGCGAAGCTCGGGCCCACGATGGCAGCCGCGAACACCGCGAGCATGGTGCTCGTCGCCACCTGGAGCGACCCCGTGCGCAGCAAGACGAGCGGCGTCAGCGCCGAGGCGAGCGCGCCCAGCGCCGAAGCGAGCACGACGAGCGGCAGTCCGTAGTTCACGAGAGCGAGCACCGAGAACACGCAGCCGAGGACGATGCAGACCATCGAGAACGCGACCAGCACACGGGCGCGGCGCGTCGCATCGGCGTCGGCGCGCAAGTTCGGCGGGATGAAGCGATCGCGCTGCGTTGCGAACCATGCGCCCGGGCGCGCTGGGTCCGGGCGCATCGACGTCACGGGGCGCTACTGCCCTGCGGGTCGCGCACGCGCGCGAGCATCGCGAGAAGCTCGTCGTTGGCGAACGGTTTGCCCAGCCGCGCGGCGATGATCGGCTCCGTCGGCAGGCGCGCGGCGGCAGCCAGCTCCAGGCCCGCGGAGCCGCCATCGCCAGACATCACGCAGCAGCGCACCTCGGGCCGGCGGCGATTGACCTCCGCGACGAGCTCGAGCCCGCTCATCCCCGCCATCCGAAGGTCGGTGAGCAACACGTCGACCCCATCGAGGAGCGCGAGCGCCTCGGCGCCCGACTGCGCCGTCCGCACCTCGTAGCCCCCGCGCCTGAGGAGCCGCTCGATCGATCGTGCGACCTGCACCTCGTCGTCGACGATCAAGACCAACGCCACGGCCGCCCTCCCACTCACAGAGCCTGCTCGTCGCGCGAGCGTGTGTCCATGGGCGCGCGATCGAGGCACGCGCGTCGACCTTCGAGATGGCGGTCCGCGGTATCAGGGCGCTCAGCGCGGCGCGGGCTCGCCCACCGCGGTCGCGGTCGTCCAGGCAGCGTCGACGGCAGAGTGCGAGAGGCGCTGCATCGCCACGACCTCGCGCGGATGAACCGCCGTCGCGTTCATGCAACCGCACGCGCACGTCGTCACGAACGCGGCATCGCCCCGCGCGTGCACGCGGTGAAGCACGTCGCCCGGCGCCGCCATCGACTGACCGCCGCGGAGCACGCGTCGCTCGTGAGCGAAGCCGCCCTCGGTGTCGCGCGTCCAGCGCTCTTCGACGATCTCGCCCAGCAGGACGTGCATCCACACGCCGTGCTCGCCGTGCGCGTGGACGGCGCTCACGTCGCCGCCGCGGAGGAACGTGGTGCGCACCGGCGTCGTCGCATCGGCGTCGCGCTTCGATCGAATGCTCGCTCGGGTCATGAGCCGGAGGGCATCACAGCTCTCTGCGCAGGAGCAAGAAAGCCGCGTCCGTCGCGGTGCGCGCTCGGCAAACACCGCCCGCCGAGACGTGTAGCGTCAGAGCAGCTGGAGCGCGAGCACCACCCACGCGGCGATCGCGAGCCCGATGACCAGGCCGACCCACGGGCCGTCCGCGCGACGAGCCGTCTCCGCCGGCAAAGGGAGCGGCTCGGGGATCCCGGTCGGTACCTCTACATCCGTCGTGCTGCGCTCGGCCTCGACCATCACCGACGGCTCCACGTGGAGCGGGCCCAGCACGCCGCGCACGAACGCGGGCGGCGAGAGATCGGGCGCGGGCGCGGCCGCCATCGCCGCCATCACGTCGGAGAACGAGATCGCCTTGCTCCAGCCGGGATCGATCAGGTCGCGGAGGTGACGCTGCGTCCTGGGGCTCGCGAGCGACATGAGCGTTCGCCCGACGCGGTCCATCGTCGCGAACCTGGCGCTCGGATCCTTCAGCGTCATCCGCGCCACCGTGGCGACCAGCTTCGCTGGCGCGTCGGGGAGCGCGTCGGCCAGGCGATGCACTCGCCCGCTCGCCACCTCGCGGAGGATCCCGATCGCGTCGCCGTCGAGGGCGGTAGGCTCGTACGGGAGCCTGCCCGTGAGCAGCTCGAAGATCATCACCCCGACCGCGTACTGGTCCGCGTGGCCGTCGACCGAGTGACCGGTCACCTGCTCGGGCGCCATGTAGTGCGGCGTGCCGGCGAGCGGCGCGTTCTCGTCGCGCGCACCATCCATCATGTCCGAGATGCCGAAGTCCATCAGCTTCGGGAGGATGCGGTTCCCAGGCCCGTCGACGAGGAACACGTTCTCCGGCTTCACGTCCCGGTGCATCACACCGACCGCGTGCGCGACGGCGAGCGCGGAGCAGATCGGCAGGACCATCTCGAGGGTCGTCGCGACGTCGAAGGGGCCGTGCGCGACGAGCTCCTCGTAGAGCGAGCGTCCTTCGAGCAGCTCCATCACGAGATAGGCGCGGCCGTTCTCATCGGCCGCGTCGGTTACGTCGACGACGTGAGGATGTCGGACGCGGGATGCCGCGAGCCCTTCGTGTACGAACCGCTTGCGGAGCGCAGCGTCGACCGCGAGCTCCGGCCTCAGGACCTTCAGCGCGACGCGCTTCTCGAGGACGATGTGCTCGGCCTCGAAGACCGTGCCCATCCCGCCCGCGCCGATCGCTCGGATGATCCGGTAGCGGCCGACGATCTCGCCGATCTCCGGCAGCCCGACCCCACGAGGCTGGATGCCGGACACGACGGTGGAGCGTGAGGGCGTCGAAGGCGGTCGAGGTGCGGGGACAGGCATGGCGGAGCTTCTGAGCACGCACAGTGCCAGCGCTCGCGTGGACGTTCCCCCGTTGGATTTCAGCCGACCGAGGCAGGGCGCCTCACGTGTGGCGACCCCGGAAGGTGGTGCGCGATATCCTCGCGCGATGAGCCCATCGCGCCGAGCTGCCATCGCGACCGTCCTGGGCGTGCTGGCCGGATGCGATCACGCCGTACCCCCAGGCACACCCGACGACATCATCGAGTGATCGGGCCAGGCGCTTCGAGCTTCACGTCGTCGGCGTCGCCGCGAGAGCTCGACGCTGCGAGCCAATTGATCTCGCCACCGAGCAAGATCACCCAGCCGGTGACGAAGAGCCACATCAGGAGGACGATCACCGCGCCGAGGCTGCCGTAGACCGCGTCGTAGCTCGCGAAGTGGCTGATGTAGAGGTTGAACGACACCGAAGTGACCACCATCGCCACCGTCGCGAAGACGCTGCCGAACGTGACGAGCACGAAGGGGCGATCGAGGTTCGGCCCGTAGTGGTACGTGAGCGCGAACGCGAGATGCAGCGCAAACACGATGATCACCCAGCGCAGTGTCGCGAACGTCGTGAGGAGCGCGGGACTGAAGCCGAGGTGATCGCCGATGTACGACTGGACCACTCCACCGAAGACGACGAGCCCGAGCGCCCCGACGACCAGCACGAAGAAGGCCACCGTCAGGAGCAGCGCCGTGGCGTGAGCGCGAACGAACGAGCGCTCCTCCTCCACGTCGTAGATGACGTTGAGCTGCTGCATGACGGCGTGGAGCCCGTTCGACGCGGACCAGATCGCGAACGCAAAGCCGAACGACAGCAGACCTCCGCTGCGGCGCGCCATCGTGGCGTCGACCGTGCTCGTGAACAGGCCGGCCGCCGATCCCGGGAGCGCCTGGTGGATCAGATCGAGGATCGCCTCGCGCAGGTGCGGGATGGGCAGATAGGGCAGCATGCTGAGGACGAAGATCGCCGCAGGGAAGAGCGCGAGCACCAGATAGAAGGCGAGCGCGCCCGCGCCGTTCGACAGATGGTCACGCTTGACCTCGCGCCGCAGCCGGGCGAGGAAGTGACGCAGTTCTCGGATGCGGGTCGACGACATGCTCCCGCGCCTGCGAACAACGTGCCGCCGACGAGACCAGACCGGCGGGTCTCCCAGCGCCGGGCTCTGGCGGCGTCAGACGCTCGCCTCGGCGGCCCTCGGGCGCGAGTCGGTGGGCCCCCGCCGTGGCCGCATGCCGTCGAGCACCAGCAAGACGACGCCGATGAAGATGACGATGTCCGCGACGTTGAAGGTCGGATAGTCGAAGCGATCCATGCAGAGGATGGGGCCGTCGTGGTGAACGTGGATGAAGTCCACGACGTATCCCGAGAACGCGCGGTCGAGGAGATTGCCGAGCGCGCGCTCCCCATGGACTAGAGCGCCGATGTTGCGAGAGTCTGAAGAGGACGTGAGCGGGGCGGAGGATGCGGATCGCTCACGGGCAAGCGAGGTTGTCCGACCACCCTTCAACGCCGCAGCGTCGCAAAGTCGAACACGACGTTCAGCGGCCGCTCGTAGAGCACGACGGACCGCTCGAGGCTGCGATCGACCCAGCGCGTTCCTCCGAAGCGGAGCCCGTGCTTCTCGTAGAAACGGCGCGCGCGCTCGTTCTTCTCGAGCACGCTGACGACGAGCCACCGTCGCTCCGTGCGCTCGAGGTTCCGCACGGCGCGCGCGAAGAGGGCGCTTCCGATCCCGTGTCCCACGTCGCTCGGCGCGACGTAGAGCTCGGAGATCTCGCCCGCGTGGCCTTCGAAGCCCTTCGCCCGCCGCGCTGGCGCAGCCGTGACGAAGGCGATCACGCCGCGCTCCGAGTCGACGGCGACCCAGGCGATCTCGACGCCCGCGCGTGACGCGAGCCGCCACTGCCAGCGGGGAGTGAGCCGCGCCGTCTCGAGACCGCGAAGGTACCAAGCCGGGAGGAGCTCGCGATAGGCGTCCTTCCAGCTCGCGGCATGCACCTCCGCGATACCGCGCGCGTCGGTCAAGCTCGCCCGCCGGATCAGGACGCTCACGCCTTCAGTCTACGGCACCCACGCGCGGGCGACCCATCGCGTCCGTCCGTCGACTTCGATCGATCGCGATCGTCGGACGCGCGTAGATCCACCCAGGCGTCCGAGCTTCCTTGGAGGGACGCGCTCGGGCGATCGGCACGATCTCGGTGACGCTCGCGCTGCTCGGAACGCAGCGCGCGGGGTCGACGATCTCGGTGCGCAAGGCCGGCTCGAACGTGAGCACCGATTCATTTGAATCGCTAGGAAATCCGGCGCCTCTCACGCCGGCTCCGGCTTACGCTCGGCGGCGTCCGTCGGTCGATCGGGCCCGCGCAGGAACCGGGTCTCGGGGTTGTCGCGGCGCCAGATGACGTTGTCCATGAAGTAGTGATGGATGTTGATCACGACCGCAAAGGCGGCGAAGAACGGAGTGACCCCGAGCGCGCCGCTCGGGTCGCCGAGCGCGACCATGTCGTCGAGCAGCGCGGGCAACCCTCGGAGCATCAACCATCCGAGGCCGACCGCCGTGAGCGCCAGCAGCGCGAGCTGCGTGCCGACCGGGGGCCCGAACGTCGGAGCTCCCTGGTGCCCGAGCGCTTCGTTGCGCCTCATCAGCCACACGAAATAGAAGTACTGGACCGAATGCAGCGCGGGGATGGCGTACTGCACGAGAGGATCGACCTCCGAACCGATCGTCCAGACCCAGAGCGTGATCAGGAACGCCGCGAGCGGCACGCCCGGCAGTCGCCGCTCGCGGCGCAGCTTCGTGACGAGGGCTCGGACCAAGGCGACGGAGCTGATGAGCAGGACGACACCGGTCGCGAGCTCGAGCCACGCGGGGTGCGCAGGCCCCCAGTAGACGACGCCCTTCTCCTGAAAGCGGCCGGCGTCGCCGCTGGGGCTGGCCCACGCGAAGGCCCACGCGGCGTAGCAGTGCGCGAGGATGACGGTGCGTTCGGAATCGGTGAAGCGAACGCCGCGCCGCGCCGAGAGCACCGTGAGCACGCCGAACCCCTGCTTCGCGTAGTGCCAGCCGACGAGCAGGAACATCAGCTCGACCATCCACCCGAGCGACTGGGCGGAGCGCAGAGCGAGCGCGAGCGCCGCCCAGCTGACGAGGGCGATCGGAACGACCGCGCCGACGAAGACGTAGCGAGCGCGCTGCGTGCGCGTGAGCCCAGGCCCGAGCGCACGGTTCCGCGCGCCGCGATAGAAGAGCACGTACGTGACCGAGAAGTGCGGATCGTTGATGACCCGCGCGGCGTGGAGCGCGAGCACGCTGACGGCGAGCGCCGAGCGATCGAGCCCGACCGTCGTGCGGAGGAAGTACGAGACCGGGAAGAGGAACAGCGTGGCCCCGCCGACGGCCATCGCCTCGACGACGCGCTCGCCCCAGCCCTCGCTCGGCCGGTCTGCTTCCGCGGTCTGCGCTGGCGCCGCGCTCGTCATCGCCCCGATCGCATCCAGCGAAAGGTATCCCAAGCTGCGCTCCGGATGGGCGCGCGCGAGCTCTCGCGTCAGCGCTACCCGCCTCGCCCTGGGCATCGCTCCGGCCTTCACGACCGAGGCGCCCGTGAGGGCCGGGGGCCGCTCGCTCCAACGGGAACGGGGTAGCCTCCTCACGATGGATGCCCACCGACCGTGCGAGCCCGACGCGAGAGAGCGGCTGCTTCTCGCGCTCGTCCTCCTCTCTGCGCTCGTCGGTTGCGGATCTCGAACCGGCCTGCTCGTGAGCGAAGGCGCCGCTCCGGAGCCTTGTACGGACCCGCCGTGGATCCTCTTCGACCATCTGGAGTCACCGGTCGCCGATGTGTACGCGATGCGCGCCGACGGCAGTGAGCTCCACCGCGTCGCGCTCTCTGACCAACCGATCCTCTACCCCACCGTCTCGCGCGACGGCCGCTTCATCGCGTTCGTCCTGCTCGGCGACCCCCTCACTCCTTCGACGGTCGGCGTCTACGACGTGCGATCCGGAACGACGCAGCTCTTGTCGCTCGGCACCAGCGTCTCGTATCCGGCGTTCTCTCCCGACGCGTCGCTCATCTCGTATGCCGACGGGCTCGATCTGCGCGTCGTGCGACGCGACGGAACCGACGGCCGCACCCTCATCACGGGCCCCTACGAGATCGGCTGCTGCAGCTGGGGCTACGGGCATCCGGTCTTCGAGAATGCGAGCACGATCCTCTGGACGACCGCCGGGCTCACGGGCTCGATCCAGACCGACGGCACCGGGATGATCTCCGAGCTCGTCTCGGACTTCACCGTCATCCCGTTCGCGAACCCGACGCTCTCGCCAGATGGCACGCAGCTCGGCGCGCTCATCTCCTGCCCCGGCACCTACACGACCGAGCTGCGCATCTACTCGCTCGCATCGCTCCCGGCGGACTGCAGCACGGGCCGCGTGGTGGCCGAGGACCTGCTGTCGTACGCGACCGTCAGCAACTCGCCGAACCCTGCGTGGGGCCCGACCAACGTCATCGCGTTCACCCAGGCGCGCGACGTGTTCGTCGTCGACGCCGACGGCGGCTCGCCGCGGAACCTCACGTCCTCGCTCACGGGCGACGCCGGCGCTGCAGGTAACCCCGTCTGGGCGCCAGGCTGCATCCGACTGCCGTGACCGTCGAGCGCAGTGGCGCGGGGCGATCGCGTATCATCGAGCCGACCGTGGCCAGAGCCGAGACCGAACGGATGGTGGGCCGGTACCGTCTCCTCGAGCGCATCGGCGGCGGAGGGATGGGCGTGGTCTTCCGCGCCGAGGATCCGCTCCTCGGGCGGGAGGTCGCGATCAAGCTCGCGCGCTCGACCGAGCCGCACGCGCGCGAGATGTTCCTCGCCGAGGCGCGACACGCAGCGCGCGTCGTGCACCCGAACCTCGTGTCCATCTTCGATCTCGGTGAGCACGAAGACGCAGGCTTCATCGCGATGGAGCTCGTCCACGGCACGCCGCTCTCCGAGATCATCCGGCGCGGGCCGTCGGATTGGATGGTCGCAGCCTCGATCGGCGTCGGCGTGGCCGCGGGCCTCACGGCGCTACACCAAGCCATGCTGGTCCATCGCGACGTGAAGCCCAGCAACCTGATGCTGGACGCCTCGGGGGCCGTGAAGGTCGTCGACTTCGGCATCGCGACCGCAGAAGAAGGAGAAGGGAGCGAGTTCGGCGGCAGCCCCGGCTACATCGCGCCCGAGCTGATCCTCGGCGAGCGACCGCGGCGCGCAGCGGACGTGTTCGCGCTCGGCGTGGTCCTCCACGAGCTCGTGACGGGACGGCGACTGTTCGACGGAGAGAGCGCCCTCGCGCGCGCGATCGCGGTCACACAGCACGTCGCGCCACGGCTGCCGGCGTCGCGCGCGCCCGCGTGGTTCGCCGATCTCCTCGCGGCTTGCCTGCTGCAGGACCCACGGGAGCGGCCGAGCGACGCCTCTCAGGTGCTCGCGGTCCTGAAGGCGCGCGAGCCGTACGCCGAGCTGGCGACCGTCGCGCGGGAGCTGCGTGTTCTCAGCGGCGAGACGATGGCGAGCGAGCCCTCCGACGATCGGACGGCGCTCGCGTCGGGGAAGGGACCGTTGGTCGGTCGCGACGCGATCATGGAACGTCTCGTCGGACGCCGCGGCGGCGCTTGCTGGCTGCTCGGCCGCGCGGGCTCCGGCAAGACGCGGCTCGTCTCGGAGGTCGCGATGCGCTGCGACTCGGGCTCGGTGCTGGTGGTGGAAAGCGCGATGGGCATCGGCTCCCTCGCGTCGGCGCTCGGGCTCGAGAGCGCGCGAGACGCCGCTCAGGTGCGCGCCGTGCTGCGCGAGCTCGCCCCTGTGCTCGTGGCGCTCGAAGATCTGCCCATCAATGCGGGCTTCGCGGCCGAGCTGATCGCGCTGGTGCACGAGGAGGTGCCCGATGCGCTGTGCGTCGTGACCTCCGAGCATCCCCCGCCGGCGTCCGGCGTCGCCGAGATCATCGATCTTCCACCGCTCACGTCCGGTGAAGCGGAGCAGTTCCTCGCGTCGCGCGTCCGTACGGGGCGCTGGGCGCTGGCGCGAACGCTCGCACCGCTCGCGGGAGGACACGCTCTCAGCCTCGAGCTGCTCGCGCTCGGAGCCGAGCGGTCGGACCAGAGCCTGGACGGGATCCGACGTGGTGAGACGCTCGCTGCCTTGATAGAGCGCGTGCTCGCGATGCTGTCGGAGCCGGTGAGGCGCATCGCCGAGCTGCTCTCGATCGCGACCGATCGCGGCGCGACGCTCCTCCGCGTCGCGGATGGTGAGCGGCTCGATGACGCGCTCGACGAGCTCGAGGCCTACGGACTGCTCGAGCGCCGCGAGCACGGTCCCGCCCTCCATGCGGCTGTCCGCGCGAGCGTTCGCGATCTCCTGGCCCGGGACCAACGCGAGGAAGCTGCGCGCGGCGAGCTGCGTGCGCGCCTCCGCGAGGCGATCGTGACGCTCGACGTGGCCCGCGCCAGGGGATCTGCCGACGCGATCCGCGGCCTCGCGCTGCTGCGGCCGGAGCTCGCCGCGGCCGTCGACCGCGGGCTCGCCGCACCGACGCTCGGCGAGCTCAGCGTGCTCGTCGACATGCTCTACACCTGCCTCGATCCGACGTTGCCGAGGTTCGACGCCGCGCACCCATTGCTCGACCGGCTCATCGAGACGCTTCCGGCGCTCGGAGCGATGGACGAGACCCTGGCGCGCGCCTACCTCGCGCGCGCGTGGGTCCACGACGAAGCGCTCGTCCCATCTAGCCACGACGCCGAGGAAGCGATCCGACTCGCCGCACACGCACCACGGGTCCGCGCCGAAGCTCTCGCCACGCGCGGGTCGATCTTCAAGCGTCGCGGATTGAGCGCAGAGGCGGCCGCAGCCTTCGTCGAGGTCGGGAGGATCGCAGCGGCGGAAGGCCTCGAAGCGCTCGGCGCCCTCGCCCACTGGGAGGTCGTGATCGGCGCAGTGCGACGGCGCGACATGTCCGTCGCACGCGCGGCCCTCGCCTCCGAAACGGAGATCGGAGCGCTCGGCAGCTCCGCGCTCGGACCTCGCATCGCGATCCTCCGCGCGCTCGTAGCGATGGAGCTCGTGGACACGCCGCGAGCGCTCGTCGAGTGCGAAGCGGCGCTGAGCGGAGGTCGCGCGTTCGGCCAGACCCGGTTCATGGCCACCGCGCTCGCGTACCTCGTCGAAGCCCACGTCGGCACCGGCGAGCTCGCGCTGGCGGAGAGCGCCGCGCGGCAGGCGATGGTCCTCGGACGCACCGCGAACGCGCTCTTCCCGCTCGGCCTGGCGCTGCAGTCGTTCGCGATGGTCGCGTTGATGCGCGGCGAGTGGTCTCGCGCGCTGCGGTTCGCTCTGGAAGGCCGACAGACGCTCGATCGCGCCTCCACCAACCCGATGCTGCATGCGCGCGGTCTCGCCCTCGAGGCCTGCTGTCTCGCGATCGTCGGTGAGCCAGGCGTGTTCTCGCGCGTCGAGCAGGCGCTGCTCCTCGCGCGCGACATCCCGCCGTTCCTCGCGCCAGCGATCGTGATGTACGCGACGTTTGCGCGAGGCTGCGCCGGCGAAGCGGAAGCTTTCGACGAGCTCGCGCAGATGCTGGCGCCGCTGCGCGCGCCCGACCACGGACACGGGTCCGAGACGATCTTCGCGGGCCGAGTCCTCTCGGCTGCCCTCGAGCACGTGCCGCGGAGACGCGCGACGCTGGTCGGCCCGCACAGCACCTGACGCAGCGCGCGTTCGAAGCGTGCGCCCGGAAGCGACGCGCGTCGCGGATCAACGTCCTCGCCGCGACGCAAGCGGCGCGTCAGGCACGCCTCGATCGCGCGCGCGCGGAGGTCGACGCGCAGGAGGCGCGCGCGAGGCTCTCCACGTCGTCGGCCAGCTCCTCACGCGCTTCGACGAGCGGTCGCCGGAGTGAAGAGCGCCGGCCGCTCCGGCCACGCATGTGAGGATCGCGACGAGGGCGTGGGTCACCCCGGCAGGTGCGCGCGAAGCGCGGCGAGGTGCGGCTCCGCGATCCAGCGTGAGCGCATCGGCATGGGCGTCGCACCACCGATGGTGCGCAGCGTCGGCACTTCCCACTCGCCCGAGGGCAACATCGAGAGCCACACGCCGATCCGCTCGCCCACGTCTGGCACCTCGATCGGGCGCGCGCCCATCTCGGCTCGCTGCCGCTCGAGCTCGGCCTCTTGCTCTCTGGACCACGGAGGCGGACCGAGGCCTCGAACGAGATAGAACTGCTCCTGTCCAGCCTCGCGCGGCGGACCGAACTGGACCTCCACCTGGGTAGGAGGCGCGCCGCGGAGCACCTCCTCGATCTGCAGCACCACTCTAGCCGGCGTCGACCAGGTCGGGCGCGAGGGCGTGATCGAAGCGACGCGCGCGATCACCCAGGCGAGCGCAGTGTCTTGGAACGGATCGTAAGGCGGCATCATGCCCATGGTCGACCTCGGCGCCGGAGCGTAGCCGAAGGCGGGTTACTTTCGCGTCTGGTCCGTTCCGGTAAGCTGGCGTCGATGGCCGGGCGCCAAATCCTTCCGCATCACGTCGACCACGAAGCTCGATCGAACGTTCGACCTCGAGGCGCGCGTGCGGGACGCGACGAGCGCCGATCTCCTCAAGGGGATGTTCTTCGAGCGCATCCTCGACCTCGCGAAGCGCTCGAACGTCAGCCTCGACGCGCTCGATCCGCGCCTCCTGCGGAGCTACCGCACCTTCGGCGACTACCTCGTGGCCGACTACTACGTGCTCATCCACGAGGTCGCCGTGCGCCTCCACCCGAACGTGACGAACGCCGAGGCGATGCGTCGTGCGGCCCGCCTCGACTTCCAGCGCCTCGCCGAGAGCACGCTGGGCCGCGTGATGCTCTCCTTCGCGTCCAACGCACGCGCGACGCTCCTCCAGGCCGAGGGCCTCTACGGCGCCATCCTCAAGGGGAGCACGCAGGTCCGAGCCGAAGCGCTCGACGACGGCGCGATCCGGCTCACGTATCGCCGCTTCCCCGGGCTCGCGGAGCTCTATCCCATCGGCACGATCGAGGGGCTCTGCCGCTACTACGAGACCGACTACGAGATCACCGTGGACCCGATCTCGCCGCGCGACGCCGACTACACGATCCGCTTCGATCCTCCGGGGTGAGCGACGAGCGCGAGCGCCTCGGCCTGGAGCTGCTGCAGAAACGCGTGCTTCTCCCGGGAGTACGCGAGCGAGTCGTCCGGATGAAGCGCGCGCGCGCGGGCTTTCGCCGCATCGTAGGCGCGCGCGATCTCCGGGTGAGCGCGCACGTGGTCGCGGACGGCCAGGTGGCGCGTGATCTCCTCGGAGCCCTCCTCGTACGCGTGTGCGTGCACGACGCGAAGCCCTCGGTCGTCCGAGAGCGTGAAGAACCGGCGGCCGGAGAGCACGTACTCGCCCCACCACGCGTAGCCGAGCGCCTTGAGCGTAGCGCGCGCTTTCTCGAGCGACGCGAGAGAGCGCACGACGGGAATCAGATCGAGGATCGGCTTGGCGCAGATCCCCGGGATGGCCGTCGAGCCGACGTGATGCACCCTCACGATCAGGTCGCCGAGCGCACGAGCGAGCCGGGCGCCCTCGCGCTCCGCAGCCGCAGCCCACGCGGGATCGTGCGGCGCGAGCACGACAGGCTGCGATCGTGGGGCAGACCTCGGTTCCGTCACGCGAGCCTCCGAAATGACGAAGCAGGTTGAGCCGCGCGCGCTCGCTCCGCCAGACGCGATGGACGCGCGGTGATGCGGCGCGTCGTCTTCGGGGTAGGACGTGGCGCCCGCGCCCGTGGGGCGTAGGGACACGCGATGACGACTCGCAGGATCCTCGGCTACGTCGCTTTCATCCTCATCATCGCGCTCCCCTTCGCCGTCGCGTGCACGACCGGGGGCGAGCGGACTCGAGTCGGCTGCCCGGCGGGCGAGCAGTGCTCGACCCTCGTGGACGGTCTGTATTTCTCCGGCGTGGTGCCGACCGCGCACTCGCTCTTCGCGATCGCCGAGGGCGGCACCGAGCGCGTTCGCGTGCAGATCGAGCCCGGCCTGAACCACACTGCGTACGCGGGCAGCTTCGACGCACGCTCGAGCGACGCATCGGTCCTCGACATCGGCTCGTCCTCCGGCCCCGAGGTCACCGTCCTGGGCGCGGCGAGCGGCCACGCATACCTCCGCATCGTCGAGCCGGAGACGGACATCCTCCTCGATCGCGTCGACATCCGGGTCGCGCCGGTGAGCCGCGTCCGGGTCACGACCCTCCTCGCCGCGTTCTCGAGCGCGACCGACGACGAGATCGCCGCCGTCTGGAGCGGCGCGTCCGTCCAGCTCGTCGCGGCGCTCCTCGACTCGGACGGGGGCGTGCTCTGGGACGACTCGCTCGAGGTGACGGGCCATCCGTCGACGCTCGTCGAGCTTCCCCTGGGCCTCGAATTCAGCGCTGTCGCGCCCGCGTCGGGCAGCCTCGATCTGAGCCTCGCGCGCGACGCCCAGACGCATCCGATCTCGCTCCCGGTCGTCAGCGCAGCGACCGACATCGCGCTCTTCCCCGCTGACGCCACCGTACAGATCGAGGTCGGGAGCACAGGCTCCATCTGCGCGCTCGGTCGCGCTCCCGGCGGCCTCATCGCAGGCGCCCCCGTCACCGCGACCTACCCAGCGTTCGTCACCGAGGCGGCAGACGCGATCCCCACCGTCGGTGGCGAGCCGATCCAAGGATGCGTGGGCTTCCGCGCCGACGCCGTCGGCACCGGGAGCGTGACCATCGCGATCGGCGCACAGACCGCCAGCGTGCCCATCACGGTCGCCCCGGCGACGGCGCCGCTGACCGGCCCAGCGCTCGATCTCGCGGACGCGCAGGGCTGGGCCACCGCGGGCGAGCGCGCTTCGGAGTGAGCGGCCACATCACGCGGTCCACGGCCAGATCGGCCGGCGCTCGCGCCCCGCGGCGCGCAATCTGGAGCGCACCATGATCTTTCGACAGCTCTTCGACCAGGTCTCCAGCACGTACACCTACCTCCTCGCCGACGAGCAGGCGCGCGAAGCGGTGCTCATCGACACGGTCTTCGAGCAGCACGCGCGTGACGCCGCGCTGATCCGCGAGCTCGAGCTGAAGCTCCTCGCCACGCTCGACACCCACTGTCACGCCGACCACGTGACGGGCGCATGGTTGATGAAGGTCGCGCTCGGAAGCCAGATCGGGCTCTCGTCGGCCTACAAGGCCCAGAACGTCGACCTCCCGCTGGCCGGCGGCGACGTGGTCCGCTTCGGCGCTCATGCGCTCGAGGTCCGCGCCACGCCCGGTCACACGAACGGTTGCCTGTCGTTCGTCACGGCGGAGCGCACGATGGTCTTCACGGGAGATGCGCTCCTCGTTCGCGGCGCCGGGCGCACGGACTTTCAGGACGGGGACGCGTCGCGCCTCTTCCGCTCGATCCGCGAGCAGCTCTTCACGCTCCCGGATGAGTGCGTCGTCTACCCGGGCCACGACTACGACGGCCGCACGTCGAGCACGATCGGCGAAGAGCGCCGTTACAACCCGCGCATCGGCGGCGGCGCGCGCGAGGAGGACTTCGTCGGGTACATGCAGAACCTCAAGCTTCCGCACCCGAAGCAGATCGTCCTCGCCGTGCCCGCGAACCTGCGCGCCGGGAAGCCCGTGGACGAGAGCGCCCCCCTCGCGCCGGGTTGGGGCCCGGTCGTGACGACCTACGCTGGGCTCCCCGAGATCGCGCCCGAGTGGGTCGCCCAGCACCGGAGCGCGGTTCACGTGCTCGACGTGCGTAGCGCGGCAGAGTTCGACGGAGAGCTCAGTCACCTCGACGGCGCGCAGCTCATTCCGCTCGACGAGCTCCGCGCGCGTGTCGCGGAGGTCGACGCCGACAAGCCGGTCGTCGTCGTGTGTCAGACGGGGCGGCGATCGGCGATGGGCGCCGTGATCCTCGGAAAGGCCGGGATCACGCGCAGCGCCAACCTCCAAGGCGGCATGGTGAGGTGGCGAGACCTCGGGCTGCCGACGTCCGTACCGGCTTGAGCCGCCGGCATCCGCGTCACGCGTCGGTGCCGACGTCGATGTACGCGTCGAGCTCCGTGCTCGGGCAGCCCGAGTCGACGGGGACGCCGGCTTCCCAGTTGGGCATGGACGCCTCGGGGATCGCGCCGTCCGGCACGGGCAGGCCCTGTGACTGCGTCAGCACGATGGCGCGCGTCGTCTCGATCTCCGTGCGCAGCGCCGAGCTCGCGGCGGCCGGCAGGAAGTTGTCGTCGATGAGGGAGAGCGCCTCTCCGCTCACGAGCCTCTGAAAGCCCAGGTAGCGCTCGTCGCGCGCGGTGCAGCTCTCGGTCGTCACGGCCTCCAGCTCCTGCATCCGCAACGACACTTGCCGCTGCCGGATGACGCTGTCCGCGATGGTCACGCCCGCCGCGCTCGCTGCCGCGAGCAGGCTCGCGTCTGCGGCGGTGTGCCGCGCGGTGAGGTCGACCGCGAACGCCATCACGTCGGCGCGCACCGTGTTCGCGGCCATGAACCGAGTGACCTGGAGGTCGCCCTCGTGGATCGCGTGCAGCGCGCCGACCATCTCGCCCTCTGTGAGCGGCCCGGTGTCGGGCGAGTCCCGCGGAGCGTCGAGCCCGCCCTCGCCGAAGCGGAGCGAAGCATCGAAGCTCGCGTCGGCGGGCGCGCCCTGGACCGAGCACGCCGGCAGCAGCGCGAGCAGGCCGAGCGACACGAGAAGGGCGCGCGAGCGCGCCGAGAGCAGATGGGCGGAGCGTGCGGTCTCGAGCATGTGGAGCGAAGCCTACGCGCGGATGGGCGGACCGCCATCCACCGCTCGCTCCGCCCTCCTCTTCGCCTCGCTCAGAGCTGGAAGCGCAGCGTACTGAGGATCTGATCGTCGGGCGCGTTCATCATCCCGCACGGGATCGGCTGCATGAGGTCCACGTGCGTGTGCTCGGACACCGTTCGCGGAAGCACGGTGTCGTCGTAGTACGTGCCCGAGCTCACCGAGATGAGCGCCGACGCGGGATATCGACCCTCGATGGTCGGCATGCTGCGGCTCGGCGAGTAGTAGAACGGATAGACGTCGAGCTCGACCCAGCACTGCTGTGGGCTCGTCGGCGCGAGCTGCTGCCACATGCCGTTCGAGACGTCGACGTCGAAGCTGGATTGACCCATGCCCCCGCTGATCGCGACGCGGTGCGCGCCCTGCGGGAGCTCGCGCGTGAAGTGCTGCCCGGGATAGACGGCCTCGGCGGGCGCGCCGTCGATGCTCACGCTCAGCGACTCGCCGGGTGAGGCCTGGATGTGCAGCGTGCCGTTGCCCGACCACCATTCGACCGCGGCGAAAGCGCCGGCACACATCAGGATGGGAACGACGAAGACGACGAGCAAGAAGAGCCGGATGTTGCGCAGCGCGCTCTGAAGGAACTGAAGCATCGTGCTCTCCCCGCGCACGCGGCGCGATGGGCCGGAGGATGCCGGAGATCCCGGGCGTGTGTCGAGGCGCGCCGTATCAGCGGAGCCCCCGCTACGAGCGGCGGTCCGTCTGGTCAGGGTCGAGCCCTTTCGCCCGCTCGCTCTTCTTGGTGAGCGTCTCTGCTTCGATGAAGATGCGCGTGACCTCGGGAAACCCGTGTTTGAGGCCCTGAACGACTCGCACTTCGATGGCGCGATTTGGACTTCGCGCCGAACGGTCCCATGGTGCCTCCATGATGGAGGACGTGCTCGGCTACGAAGTGCTCGGAAACACGGCGCTGCGCTGGCTCCTCGCCACGGCGACGCTGCTCGGCACGATCGCTCTCCTGTTCGTCGTCAAGCGCGCGGTCGTCCGCCGCTTGAGCCGGATGTCCGAGCGCACGACGACCCTCTACGACGACGTCCTCGTGAAGGTCCTCGATCGCACGAGCCCGGTGACGATCGCCGGGGCCGGGCTCGCCGCCGGCGCGCGAGTGCTCGATCTTCCCGGCGAGACGGACCTCTGGGTCGGCCGCGCGCTCGTGGTCGTGCTCTGCGTGCAGCTCGGGCGCTGGCTGACCGACTCCGTCCAGCGAGTGCTCGACACGAAGCAAGATCCCGATCGGCCCCCGGGTCAGAAGACCGCAGGGGCCGCGGCCTCGTTCGTGACGAACCTGGTCGTCTGGACCGTCGTGATCCTCGTGGTCCTGTCGAACTTCGGCGTCGAGGTCTCGACGCTGATCGCTGGCCTCGGGATCGGCGGTGTCGCCGCCGCGCTCGCCGTGCAGAACGTGCTGGGCGATCTGTTCTCCGCGTTCTCGATCTACGTCGATCGCCCCTTCGACCTCGCCGACTTCGTCGTGGTCGGCGACTACGCAGGCAACGTCGAGAAGATCGGCTGGCGCTCCACGCAGCTGCGCTCGATCTCGGGCGAGATGATCGTGCTGGCCAACAGCGACCTCGCGCAGAGCCGCATCCGCAACTTCAAGCGGATGCAGGAGCGCCGTGTCGTCGTGCAGTTCGGCGTCGAGTACGGCACGCCCGCTGCGAAGGTCGAAGCGATGCCCAAGATGATCCGCGAAGTCGTCGAGGCGGTGGAGGGCGTCCGCTTCGATCGCGCGCACTTCAAGGGCTACGGCGACTCGTCTCTCGACTTCGAGACGGTCTTCTACGTGCTCGCGCCGGACTACACGATCTTCATGGATCGCCAACAGGCGTTCCTGCTGGGCATCTACCGGCGCTTCGAGGAAGAGGGCCTCTCGTTCGCGTTCCCGACGCGGACCATGCATCTCGTGCGCGAGGCAGGCGCAGACGAGAGCCCGGGCGTCGATCAACCTCGCCTGAGGTAGAGCGCCCAGTACCCGCACCACGCGCCATAGCCCTCGGCGATGGCTCGCAGCTCACGCTCGGATCGCGCGCCGTACACCTTTCGGGCGGCGAGGAAGATCGGGGCGCTGCGCTCCGCGAGCCGCTCCATCCGCCCGAGCCCTCGGAACAGGATGAACGCAGCCGACCATGGACCGATCCGCGGCAGCGCGCGGAGGAACGCCTCGGCCTCGTCATACGGGCGCGCGAGCAGATCGCGCTGCACGTCGGAGTCGCGAAACGTGCGCGCGAGCGTGACGATCGCGTCGGCTTTCGCCGGGTCCTGAACGATCGCGCGCGCTCTGCGCGCATCGAGGAGCGCCTCGGGCTCTGGAAACGCGCGGTGCTCGACGCCATCGACCACGATCCGCGGCCCCGCTGCCACCACGATCGCGTCCTTGATCCGCCGACCGAGCCGCTGGTCGCGCTGCGCGAGGACCGCCCAGACGGCGATCTCGAAGAGCGACGGGAACTTCACGTGGTGGTGGCCCTGCCAGCGACGCTGGACCGGCCCGAACGCGGCATCGGCCGCCACCAGCTCGTGAAACGGCGCGAGGTCGTCGTCGAGGCTCAGCTGGAACCGAACACGCGAGACGAGGCGCTCGAGCGCCGAGGCGGAGAGCTCCTCGCGCGTGGTGACGTCGAACGCGAGGCGGCCCTCCCCTCGCTCGCGGACCGTGATCAGCGCGGCCTCTCCGTCCACCGACACGGCCTTGGTGAGCGCGCGCCGCTCGACGACCTGCTCGCAGCGCGTCGGCCCGAACGAGCAGAGGAAGCTGAGCGAGTGATCGAAAGCGAACGGAGCGATGGCCGCGAGCGCGACCTCTCGACGGTGGTGGTTCGAGCGCTGGGGGGAGTGGGAATGGTCCATGTTCCGAGCGTGCGCGCTGGCTTTGTCAGCTGTGTGTCAGGTTTTCGGGGCACGCCGGCGCGAGGGCGGCGGCTCGCGTTGCAACGTGCCGGTCGCCGGCAAACCCGCGTTGTTTCGTGGCGCGGCCCATGTGATCCTCCGCCATGATCCGCGTTCTCCTTCTGGCGGCCTCCCTGGCGATCTGTGCTGGCCTCGCGTCGCCCGCC
>JBBSAT010000128.1:0-19897 GCA_038252025.1 Polyangiales bacterium
CGGGGCCGGGCTCAGGCGGCGTGCCCGGGGGCTTGCCTGCTGGGATGACGAAGATCTTGAGGGTGCGCCGCATGGTGGACTCCGCAAAACAGCGGAGGCGAGGCGCTTGGCCAGCCTGCGAGGAGGCAGTCCACCTGGGCACCGAGCAGCTGGACCACGCGCCTCGCCTCCGGGGGAAGCAAAGCGCGTGGGCCTCGCGGGCGGGGACAGGGGTCAGACGTGTTGCCAGGCGTCTCGGTACTTCTCCAGCCTGGCGCGGGACTCCTTGTTGCTGCAGTAGAGCGCGTGCCCCTTGAACCAGGGTTCCTTCATCCGGTGCACGTCGCGGGCGGGAACGACGAACACGTCGACGTCTGCTCTGGGGTCGTCGAAGTCGCGGTAGAGGAGGAACACATAGACGCGAGCGGTCTCACGTGATTCGTCGGCGCTCGACACGCCCCACTTCCCGCCACCCCGAATGGCTTTGACGCTGATCTCTCGCAGCGTGCCGTCCGCCTTGCGCACGAGCACGTCGATGGACTTCGCGTTGCCCAACGTGAGGGCGGGTTCGTGACCCAGCCGAAAGAGTTTCTCCATCACGAAGAACTCACCAGCCATGCCTGTTGCGTGGCCATCCCGTCGAGTCGAGGACGCAGGGGTCATGCAGCTATCCTGCCTGTCACGGAGGATGCGCTCAACGCTTCCGCTTCAGCCGAGAACCCGTCGCTTCCTCGGGACTCTTGGTTCGCATCGGCATCGCTCCTCCTGTGTCGCAGCGATCGCGGCGAGATCGATCACCGGTCGGTGTCTTCGTGCTTCGCGAGTCGCAGCGCGCGTTCTGCGGCTTCGCGCTCGCGCGCCAGCTCGGTGGCGAGCTCGGCCTCGGTGGGCAGGTACATCTGGTAGCGCGCCGCGAGGATCTGCTCGTTGTTCGCGGGGAGCGTGATCTTCGCCATCGCGTCGTTCTTCTCCGAGCAGAGGACGACGCCGATCGTCGGTGCTTCGTGCTCCGCGCGCTGGAAGCGATCGAAGTAGTTTACGTACATCTGCATCTGGCCCAGGTCCTGGTGCGTGAGCTTGCCCAGCTTGAGGTCCACGAGCACGAAGCAGCGCAGCAGGCGGTTGTAGAGCACGAGGTCGACGTAGAAGTGGTCGCCCTCGAGCGTCACACGCTTCTGCCGCGCGACGAAGCAGAACCCCTTTCCGAGCTCGAGCAGGAATGCTTCCAAGCGATCGATGATGGCCTGCTCGAGGTCACGCTCGCGCCATTCCGCGCGCTCGCCCAGGCCCAGGAATTCGAGCACGAACGGGTCCTTCACGACGTCCCCGGGGGCCTCGAGACGGTGTCCGCGCCGCGCGAGCGCGAGAACCTTCTCCTTGTCGCGACTCTTCGCCAGGCGCTCGAACAGCAGCGATGCGATCTGCCGCTCGAGCTCGCGGGTCGACCAGCTCTCTCTCGCGGCCTCGATCTCGTAGAACGCGCGCGCCGTCTCGTTCGCGACGCGCATGAGGATGAGGTAGTGCGTCCAGCCGAGGTACGGCGGGAAGATGGCGGGCATCGTCGTCGACGGAGGTCGTTTTCGAGCGGCCGCGCGTGATTCGCTAGGCACTGCCGAGCGAATCTTGGTCGACGCAGAATCGCTAGGCAGCGCCGAGCGATTCGCGGCATCGGCCATGGCCTCGGGGAGCGCCGACCCTTCGCGGTACGTCAGGTAGAACTGCCGCATGTTGCGGAGGTTCGGCACGCTGAAGCCCTTGCCGATGCGCCCCGCGAGCCGTGCTGCCAGCGCCTCGACCACGCGCTCACCGTAGCCTGCGCGTTTCGCACCGTGCTGCTCGACATCGACGATCTCGCGCCCGATGAGCCAGTACGTCTGGACCATCGCGACGTTGACGGAGCGCGCGACGTGCCCACGGGCGGCCTCGATGATGTCGACGACGCGAGCGAAGAGGGCATCGTCGCCGCCAGCGCCGGTCGGAGTAGTCCGCACGGACACGTTCTTCTTCGGCTTCTTCACGGCGCCCGAGGATAGCGACATCTCGTGCACCAGCGAGAGGTGGCGCGACGCTTTCTGGTTGCTCGGTCGAGGAGCCCGCCCCTGGGCGTGACGTTCGACTGGGTGATCGTCGGCCTCGTCAACGTCGGGCGACCAGGTACCTGTTCGCATTCGAGATGCTCCCGGCCGAACGGGCTCCGCCGACTGGGCGAGTGGCCGCGCCGCTGAGTCCGGTGACATGTGCCCTCGGCAGCCGTCGCGCGCTTTGCATCCCTGTCGTCCGAACGGCCACGCCGTCCGGTGGAGGTCGACATGGACGAGGTCAAGAAGCGCCGTGCGCGGCGCGAGCTCGAGATCGTGGGTAACGTGGCTCCGACCGACGAGATTGCGCCGTGGGAGCGTGAGATCCTGGCCGGACGGTTCGTGAAGCCCCAACCGTCGACGGGCGCGCCCAGGGAGGTGCCCGATGTCGAGCGAACCTGAGCCGCTCGCGAGGCGCCGAGCTGGGTGAGCTACCTGCGGGTCAGCACGCACGATCAGGCCGAGCGGGATCTCTCGATTCCGGCCCAGCGCGCAGCCATCGCAGAGCTCGCCGCCCGGCATGGGGCGATGATCGTGCACGAGTACATCGATGCCGGGAGCTCAGCTCGCGACGTCCACCGCCCACAGCTGCGCGCTGGGCGACGCGCTCTCGCGTGACAGCGAGATCGCCACGATCGTGGTGCAGCACACCTCGCGCTTCATGCGCGACGCGACCGAGGCCCGCCTGATCAAGCGCCGCTTGCGCAAGGTCGGAGTGCGCGTCGTCTCGGCCACGCAGGAAATCGCCGACGATCTATCGGGTCATCTGGTGGAGGGCATCATGGAATGCATGGACGAGTTCGAGTCCGGTCTCATCGGCGCGCGCACCGCGGCGGCGATGCGCGAGTCCATCCGGCAGGGCTTCTATCCGGGGGCGCGCCCACCCTTTGGCTACGCGACGGCGCCTGTGGAGATCCGGCCAGCCGTCGTACGGCACCGTCTCGTGCTCGATCGAGACGAGGCGCCGATCGTGCGCGAGCTGTTTCGTCTGTACATCGCGAGCCACGGCGCCCTCACCGTGGCGCGCTCGCTCAACGAGCGCGGACTGCTCCACCGCGGCAAGCCGTGGAACAAGACCGTCGTGCTCAACGTCCTCGCCGACACGACAGTCGCGGGCACGTTCTACTGGGGGCGTCACGCGACCCGCGGTCAGATCGTGCGCCCAAGGAGCGAGTGGCTCGCCTTGTCGGTGGAGCCGATCATCGACGCACCGACGTTCGACAGCTCATCACGCGCATCGTCGTGGACGACGACAAGATCACGATCGAGCCGTGCGCCCAAAGCGAGAACGCGCCGCCGTGACCGGCGACGCGTTTCTCCCTCTACAGACAATGTCAGCTCCCCGAACGACGCCGCTGACGAACACGTTCTCCGTCGAATCTCCGTCCGAGCGCGCGACGGAGAACGGACCGAGAACGGACGGAGAAACGACCGAGACGCGACGGAGAAACTCGCCGCGCTGGACCCGGACGCGAGAATCGGCGATCCCTCCCGCGTGGCTAGACCGACGAAGCGGACCGGCGGACGGCAGAGCACGCCGAAGTTCGATCTCGATGCGCTCGTCGACGATGCGACGATCGACTGCCACGACGAGTCGGAGCAGGTGATGGGGCTCGCGAACGCGATCGAAGAGCACGTCGCCGTGCCGTTCGAGACGACGGTGCTCGGCATGCCCGTGGAGGTCGTCAGTATCGAGGCCGGCGAGCGCGACATCGTCGCGGTGTGCCGGCGCGGAGCGCACCGGCAGCGCATCTCGCTGCTCGACCTTCCGCTCCCGGCGCAGGAGCCCGACGGCGCCGAGTGGATCGCGGCCTACTGCCACTGGGCACGGGGGCGGTGATCGTCCAGCGAGACGCAAGACGGACCGCCGACGAT
The DNA here is from genome assembly GCA_038252025.1 of Polyangiales bacterium. Lineage (GTDB taxonomy): Bacteria > Myxococcota_A > Polyangia > Polyangiales > Sandaracinaceae > JBBSAT01. The sequence continues at coordinate 3,933 of JBBSAT010000128.1, forward strand.
CGTCCACGCCGATCAGGCGGCGCTATCATCGCCGACGTGATCGAGAAGGCGCTCCTAGTCACGTCGACCAACGAGCCGTACCAGCCGGTGCGGCTCACCTTCGCGATTCCGTCGACCGCCGTCGCACGAAAGGCGCTCTCCAAGCTGCGCTGCGTGACCGACGATCGCCAGGGCGGGATGCTCACGGTGTGGCTGACCGACGAGGCGCGCGAACTGCTCGGCGCGCCCGAGAAGAAATTCGAGCTGCTCGGGCAGCGCGTCATCATCGGCGTCTTCCGCGTCCAGGGGAGAACCCTGGTGCTGCAGGTGCGCTCGCATGCGCGGGCCAAGGGCATCGCAAAGCTGGCTCGCAAGGCGATCGGCCCCGGGCTCCAGCTCGTGCGTTGCCGCGTCGTCAACCGGCTCTTCGCCGCCGAGGAACAGACCGGAGAGGTCGGCGAGCTCGATCGCTGGCTCGACCGCGACGTCGTCGTGATCGACCCCGAGGTGACGGCGAAGGAGGCCGAGGCCGAGTTCGCGGAGATCGGGCGCGCGATCGCGGGACGCTCCGATCGGATGCAGGCCCTGGAGGAAGAGCTCGCGAAGCGCCGGCGTGATCCCGGTCGGCCGCGCACGGACGTGCCGCTCGTCGAGGACGCGCCCATGTGCCCCGAAGACGAGAACGAGACCATGGACGATCTCTCGCGCTGGCTGGACTTTCGGTTCGTGCGAGCGGTTCGACGCTGGCAGGGAGACGACGTCACGCTACGCGAGGTCATCGAAGAGGCCGCAGACGCGGCCGCCGCCTCCGGCGTGCTCGGCCCACGCTGAACAGCGCCGTCTCACATCAGCTCGAAGAAGTCATCCGTGCCGATCGGCTTCACGAAGCGCTTCGCCAGCTGGGCGATCGGCCCGCTCGCGAGCTCCCAGGACCAGCCGCCCTCGCCACGGTAGGTCATGCGATGGACGACGTACCCACGGCCGTCGCGCACGAACTTCATCACCGGCGAGTAGCGAGCACGCGCCATCAATTCCGCCATCGTCTGCTCGCTGACGAAGAGGCCTCCGTGTCGGCGATAGACGTCCGGCGAGGTGTCCGGCGCGTAGATGACGATCTCGCCGTCCGCCGCCCGTACCTTGTGGTGTTGTAGGTGCACGTGCCGCGCACGCTCCGTCTCGACGGCGCGCACGTCGGCGTCGGGGATCGGATCGATCGGCGCGCGCTTGCGACGGATCGACACCTGGCCGTTGATGCTCTCCGAGATCTCGAAGCCCTCGGGGATCGTCGCGATGGCGGCCGCGGCGTCGCGCGCGAAGAAGTACCGCGGCTTGCCGGTCTTCGTTCGCCCCTCGTGCAGGTAGTACGTGTCGCCGAGGCGGTTCGTGTGCGCGACCGCGGTCGGACTCGTGCGCTTGGCCATGCGCGCAGAGTATCCCGTGCGGAGCAGCGTTGCGCTCGGTCCAAGGCCCGACGATGATCGGCGGCATGGCGAGGGTGCGTCCGAACGATCGGTGCCCGTGCGGCAGCGGGAGGAACTACAAGAAGTGCTGCGCGAAGAAGCGTGGGCGCGTCGCCCGGTACACGTCGGCGGATCGTGAGTCGGCGCTCGAGAAGCTCGAGCACGTGCGCGGAGAGATCGAGGCGGACGCCTTGTGGCGCGACCTCGGCGAGGTGTTCTGGGGGGAGGTTCCCGTCGCCGACGACGAGGAGCCCGCAGTGCTCGCGATGAGCGACTTCGCGTTCGACTGCTGGTGCTACTTCGACGTCGACATCGGCGGCGGGGATCGACTCGTCGACGTTCTACTCATCGATGATCGTGAGCTCGGCGTCGGCGAGCGCGCGTATCTCGAGATGGCATCTTCGACCTCGATGCGCCCGTACGAGATCACCGTCGTGCGACCCGGGCAGTCCCTCACGCTCCGCGACTTGCTCGACGACACCGTGCGCGAGGTTCGCGAGCGGTCCGCGTCGCGGTCGCTTCATCGCTGGGACGTGATCGCAGCGCGGGTGTTTCCGATCGGCGCGTCCGGGCAAGCGGAGCTCGATGGCGGAATGTTCCCGATTCCGCCGGCCCGCAAGGAGTCCCTGCTCCTCCAGGTGCGCGGGCAGCTCGACAAGCTACGCCGCGAGGAGCCGAACCTCGCCGAGATCGAGCGCCACAAGACGCTGGTGCCGATCTACCACCAGGCATGGCGCCTCCCGATGGCGATCCCGAAGCTCGTGAACTACGACGGCGACGATCTCATCGAGACCCGCGCGTTCTTCGAGCTGAGCGGGCCCGAGGCTGCGGTGAAGCTGCTCGACGCGGTCCCAGGGCTTGCGCGCGACGACGCGTCCGTCGAGAAGTGGACGTGGTCCGGCATCGGTACCAATCGCCAGGAGCCGATCGTTCGAGGCTGGGTCACGCGAGAGAACGACAGGCTCGTGCTTCACACGAACTCCCGCGAGCGCGCCGAGCGCGGACGCGCGATGCTCCAAGAGGCCCTCGGCGAGCTGGTCCACCATCGGCTGACGGAGACCGAGGACGTTCAGCGCGCGGTCGAGCAGCGCCTCGCCCGCGGGGGGCGGCCGACACCCGACTCGACGATGCACCCCGAGCTCCGCGAGCAACTGACGCTCGAGCTGGAGAAACGCTATCAGGCCCACTACGAGCACTGGCTCGACGAGCGAGTGCCGATGTTCGACGACCGCACCCCGCGCGAAGCCGCCGCATCGCCGGTGCTCCGCCCGCGCGTCGCCGATGCGCTGAAGGATCTGGAGCGGCTCTACGAGCGCGCGCTCGAGCAGGGCGAGCCTGCGTTCGATCCGTCGTGGCTGCGAGACGAGCTCGGCATCCACGAGGATGACGAGACGAGACGCCTTCACCCACCCCCGCTCGCGCACGAGACGATGGGCGAGCTCGTGCCGGGCCTCGCGGAGCTGGCCTCGCAGGTCGCGGAGCGCGTCCGTCGCGAGAGCGGCGGCGCTCTCGATCGGACGATCGATCGTGACGACCTCGTGAGCGATCTGGCGCTCCAGCGCTTCGTCCGCGCCCACGCGCGCGCCGTGGCGAAGGACGCGGACAACGAGACCGCCGTGAACGAAGCGATGCTGCTCGCCTCGCACGTCGCGCTGCGGGCGAACTTCGAGCTCCACCTACGCAAGGTCTTCTGGGTCGACGAGGCCCTCTCGTGGGCGCTCGGCACGACCAAGCTCGACGTGACGGGTAACCTGCTGCGTGTGCCGTTCGCGAGCTTCGCGCTCGTGCTCACGGATCGCTACGCGCTCGCGCTCGCCGAGAAGATGATCTCACGCGAGCCCGGGGCCCGCCTTCGTGGTCGCATGCTCCGGGTGCTCACGGTCTACGTCACGAAGCTCGACGAGGCGGACGATGCCTTCGGGCTACGCGTCGCGTTCGGCTGCGACGCGCTCGACGGAGACTGGCCGTACCTGCTCGCGCGCGATCTGCGGGTGACGCCCGACGCGGACCTCGAGACGATCCTCGACAGCCGCTGGGACGGCTCGAAGGCGGACGACCTCGATCCGATCTTCGCGTGCCTTCCGCTGCGCGATCTGCTGCACCTGGTGATCAACGCGATCCTCTATGCGACGAGCGCGGACGCGCGGTGCGAAGAGCGCGTGGCTCCGCCGAGGCGCGTCGACGCCGGCCGCGCCACGGCGAGCATCTCCTCGGAGAGCGTGTTCTTCCTCCCCGGCACGATCGACATCTCTGCGTTGCGCGCGATCCAGCGGGCCCGCCGCGGTTCCAGCGACAGCGAGCAGGTCCACCGCTGCCTCGTGCGCGGCCACTGGCGCCGCGCGAACGCCGGCTGGAAGGACGATCGCCCGCGCTGGGTCGAGCCTTACTGGCGTGGCCCCACCGCGGCAGCGATCGTCGAACGGCAGTACCGCCTCGAGCCGTGAGGAGCGTTGCTTCTATCCTCGACGCGCACGCGCCCGTGATGGCCGCCGCTCGAGGGCGGCGCGCTGCTCCGGCGACGCAACCCGCTTCGCGTCGCCGAGGTGCCTCGCGTGATCGTGGCCGACGTGGGCATCGATCACGCCGCGGACGGCGGCCGCGAACTCGGCGGGCTCCGCGGTCGCGGCGAGACACGTGAAGTACCCGGGCAGTGTCTCGCGCCATTCCACTCCGACCTGCCAAGCGCCGCCTTCGTCAGCGAAGAAGACGATGTCTTCACCTTCGTCGAGCCGGCGCAGGAGATCGAAGATCAGCTCGAACGAGTCGCGCGCCTCTCGCAAGCGGCCCTTGGTACTCGCGGCCACGCATCGCGCGAGGAGGCGCTTGGCACTCCGCGATCCACGCGCGCGTGCCCCGCGAGTGCTGCATGTAGTTCTTGGAGTTGACGTTGAAGCTCTCGTAGTGGTGGCCGCGCAAGCTCGCGGTGTGGAACGCGCGCACGTTCGTCAGCAAGGCTCCGCCGGTGCGCGCGTCTGGGCGGAGCTCGCCCTCGCGCGTGGCGATCGAGCCACGCCGTGACCTGGGCATCCGTCAGCAGGTCGGCCGCCGAGTGCACGAGCTCCAGCACGGCATCGTGAGAGAGCCGCTCGATGACCACGTGAACCTTAACGTTGCCACGATCGACCGTGCGCCCCGCCGTCCGTCGCGTCTGCCGCTCGCCAGCGTCACCTCTCGCCATCCCGCCTCCGTCAATCTCCCCGGCCGCCGAAGAACGCGCTCGGCAGGGAGTTCGGCGGTCGAGCGGCGGGGCTCTCTCGAACGTGATCCCATCAGCCGGGCCGTGTACGTTCCGATTCGTGAAGACGCCGAGGCGGAAGAGTCGTTCGACGAGCTCGAAATCGAAGAGCGCGTCGCCCCGGGTGCGCTCCTCGGCCGTGGTCCAGCGGCGGGCACCCTTCGACGAGGTGCTCGCGCTCATCGACGCCGCGAAGCGACGTGCGTACCAGGCGGTGAACACCGAGCTCGTCAGTCTCTACTGGCGAATCGGCGAGTACATCAGCACGAAGCTCGCGAGCGCGGAATGGGGCGACGGAGTCGTCGACGAGCTGGCGGGCGCGATCGCGCGCGAGCATCCGGGCCTGCGCGGGTTCACGCGCCGCAACCTCTTCCGGATGCGTCAGTTCTACGAGGCGTACCGAGGGGCGAAGAAAGTGTCGGCGCTGCTGTCACGATCATCGATCGAACGACGTTCGACACGGTCGACGGTCTCCTCGGGAACCGCCGCTCGGGCGCGCAGGCCCGAACTTGCGAGAGCTACCTGCTGGCGGGGTTGGTCCGCTGCGGCGCGTGTGGCTACGGCCTGACGGCCGCGTCGGCGCACACGCGCGGCAAGGAGTACCGGTACTACCGCTGCATCACGCGGGACAAGCGGGGCAAGGACGCGTGCCCGACGAAGCCGCTGCCCGCCGCCGAGCTCGAGCGCGCGGTCGTCGACCGCGTCCGCGGAATCGCGGGAGACCGGACGCTCCTGGATGCGATCGCGCGTCGTGCGCGAGAACGGGTGCAAGGTGAGGGCGTGCGCCTCCGTCGCGAGGAGGCGGAGCTCCCCGGCGTCATCGCGAAGCTCGCAACGGATGCACACCGCCTCGCCGACGCGCTGGCATCGGCGAAGCCTGGCGGACGCGAGCACATCGCGAACCGCCTCGACGACGTCGGCCTCCAGCTCCGGGCACACGAGGCCCGGCTCGCGAGCTTGAAGGCCGAGCTGGCTGCACACGGGGACGTCGTGCTCGACGTCGCGTGGACGGCGCGCACGCTCGGCCAGTTCGACCGCGTGTGGGAGGCGATGACGCGCCCGAACCGCGCTCGCCTCGTGCGTGCGATCGTCGAGAAGGTCGTGGTCGACCAGCGCGGCGGGAAGCTGGCCGTTCACCTGCGCGACGGTGCCGCGACGATGGCGCGTGTGGCCGCGTGAGCGAGGTCCTCGAGGTCCCGATCGGTCGGCGGCGCGTGGGGCGGGGTGCGCGCGTCAGCCTCGAGGCGGGCGAGCCGGCCGTGGTCGAGGCGAAGTCGCGGCCGCCCGTCATCGCGCGCACGTTGGCGCTCGCGCACACGATGCAGGCGATGATCGACCGCGGCGAGGTGAAGGACCAGGCCGAGCTCGCGCGGATGCTCGGGTTCACTCGGGCGCGGGTGACGCAGATGCTGGACCTGACGCTCCTGGCGCCCGACATCCAGGAGGCGATCCTGACGACCGAGAAGAGGGACCCCCGGGGTGGCACCGGTGAACGGGCGGTGCGCTCGTTCGCGGCGAAAACTTGGAGCCTTCAGCGACGCGCTTGGGCGTCCTTTTGCGACGATTGACCGGGGTGATCGGGTCCGACACCATCGCCCCGGCCGTTAGTTCGCGAGGGCTCTGTTTTCGCGGCACGATCCGTCAGTCCGTTCGCGCTTCAGCGTCTTCACCTCGTCCACGAACACGGCCATGGCTACCGCTGACCAAGTAAAGGCGCTGATCCGGAGCCACGCCGAGGGCGACGACGCGCGGTTCTATGCGGTCGCCATGCAGGTCGCGGCGCAGGCAGCTCGCAGTGGGCACGGACGGTTCGCACAGGAGCTGCGCGAGCTCGTCGATCGGGCGAAGGCGGTCGCCGCCGAACCGCCCCGCAGCCCGCGCGGTCGCGCCATCCCCGTCGTGCAGCCGCGCGGTGAGCTCGGCGCGTTTCTCAGTGCGAGCTATCCGCGCACGCAGCTCAGCGACATGGTTCTCGAGGCCACGATCCGTCTGCAGCTCGATCGGGTCGTGCTTGAGCACCGTCGCCGGGAGGCGCTCCTCTCCCATGGCCTCTCCCCGATACGGAAGCTCCTCCTGCTCGGTCCGCCCGGGACGGGCAAGACGATGTCGGCGAGTGCGCTCGCCTCGGAGATCTCGCTGCCGCTCTTCTCGATCCAGTTGGATGGCCTGATCACGAAGTTCATGGGCGAGACGGCCGCGAAGCTGCGCCTCGTCTTCGAGGCCATGCACGACACCCGCGGCGTGTACCTGTTCGACGAGTTCGACGCGCTCGGGAGCGACCGCGCGTCGCGGAACGACGTGGGCGAGATCCGACGCGTGCTCAACTCGTTCCTCGTGATGCTCGAGCAGGACGAGTCTGAGAGCGTCATCGTCGCGGCGAGCAATCACCCGGCACTCCTCGATCGTGCACTGTTCCGGCGGTTCGACGCGATCGTCGAGTACGTCTTGCCGTCGCGTGACGCGACGGAGACGTTGCTTCGCGCGCGGCTGGCCTTCCTCGAAACCGCGGGGCTCGACTGGACGCTGGCAGCGACGGAGGCCGAGGGCCTCAGCCACGCCGAGATCGCGCGCGCTTGTGAGCAGGCAGCGAAGAACGCGATTCTGTCCGAGACGACGCATGTCGACACCGTCGGGCTGGTTGCGGCGGTCCGCGAGCGGCGCGCGGCCAGACGCGAATAGCCGCCTGCGGCCGGGGGATCCATGGCACGCGATCGGCGCCACATCATCGTCCAGCAGGGCCCGTCGCCCGATCCGTATAGCCGGCACAACCAGCGCATCGAGAAGCGACCGATGCCGCCGCCGAGCGATCCGGTGGCGCACGGGCTCGGTCTCAGCAGGTCGATGCAAGCGGCGCTCGATGCGGCCCGCACGCGCCGCGCGACCATAGGCGTCTCCGTTCCGGGCCTCAAGCCGGGGATGTTCGTCCAGTTTCGGAGCTTCGACGACGTCGACCTGAAGCTCGAGAGCCTCGACGCACGCGGCTCGGGCATCGAGCTCGTGGCGGCGTCGCACGTCGGCGAGCAGGAGTGGGCGACCGTGTTCGTCCCCGACGGGAAGGTGAAGCACTTTTTGACACGCTTCACCGACTACGCCGGAGCTCAGCGAACGAAGACGGGCGAGCGCAAGAATCGCGAACTGGTCGAACGCATTGCGGAGATCCAGCTCGCCACGCTACGCGCCCTCTGGACGGATCCGCCGGACACATATCCGCAACCCGACGAGCAGGTCTGGTGGGAGGTCTGGCTGCGCGTGACCGACGGGAACGAGGAGGAGCGACTCGCGACGATCTCGACGCAGTTGAAGCTGCCCCTCGGATCGAAGCGGCTCACGTTCCCGGATCGGATCGTACGGAGCATCCGCGCGACCGCAGAGCAGCTCGGCGCGTCGATCGACGTGCTGAACGACGTCGCTGAGCTGCGCCGTCTGAGCGTTGCGCCCGGCGAGCTTCTCGAGCTGACGACCGAGGATCACGCGGAGTGGGTCACCGACCTGGCCCAGCGCACTACTCCGGCCGGGGCGGGTGCCCCCGCGATCTGCGTTCTCGACACGGGCGTGAACCGAGGCCACGCGCTGCTGCAGAGCTCGCTGGGGCCGGAGGATCTGCACGCGGTCGACCCTCTGTGGGGAACCGCCGACCACGACGGCCACGGCACCGAGATGGCCGGGCTGGCGATCTACGGCGACCTCACCGGCCCGCTGGCGAGCCGGAGTTCGATCCGTCTCCTGCATCGCCTCGAGTCGGTGAAGATCCTGCCGCCGGTTGGGCACAACCGTGAGGATCTCTACGGCGCGATCACGGCCGAGGCCGTTGCCCGCGTCGAGGTCCAGGCGCCGAGGCGGCCTCGCAGCTTTTCGATGTCGATCGGCGCCGGGGACGGTGAGGAGCACGGCAAGCCAACGTCTTGGTCCGCCGCGCTCGATGCGCTGGCCGCAGGCCGGTCCTTCGATCCAACGACCCGCGGGCTCGAGTACATCGACGATGCCGAGGGCGAAACGCGACGGCTCTTCGTCGTCTCCGCAGGGAACGTAGGTCGCTTCGAGGTCGATCATCTCGCGCAGAGCGACACCGAAACGATTCAGGACCCGGGGCAAGCGTGGAACGCCCTGACGGTGGGCGCGTCGACCGAGCTCGTCACGCTCGATGCTCATCACGCTCCGCTGAAGCCGGTCGCACGACATGGCGACCTCTCCCCCTACAGCGCCACGTCGCTGTTGTTCGAGGCTCCGTGGCCCATCAAGCCCGACGTGGTCTTCGAGGGCGGCAACCTCGTGCACGACGGCACGACCGTGCACGATCAGATCAAGGTCCTCTCGCCGGTCTCGACGTTCTACAAGCCGGCCGAGCGCCTGATCGCGCCGAGCTGGGCGACCAGCGCTGCCACCGCGCAGGTCGCCCGCTTCGCCGGGGTTCTCGCCGCGGAGTACCCGGGCCTCTGGCCGGAGACGATCCGCGCGCTCATCGTGCACTCCGCGGAGTGGACGAAGCCGATGTGGGCGTACGCGCCGAAGGGAGCGACGCGAGGGAAGCGAGAGCGCGAGCTCCTTCGCCGGTTCGGTTTCGGCGTTCCTGACCTCGACCGCGCGCGCCGCAGCGCCACCAACGCGTTGACGTTGGTCGTCCAGGACACGTTGAGACCCTTCTCGGAGGGCAAGCTGCGCGAGATGAAGATGCATGAGCTTCCATGGCCGGCTGACGAGCTCGCCGCGCTGGGCGCGACCGAGGTGCGCCTCCGCATCACGCTCTCGTACTTCATCGAGCCGAACCCGGCGCGACGAGGTTGGCGGACACGGTACCGGTACGCCTCGCATGGCCTTCGCTTCGAGGCCATCGGACCGACGGACTCGGTCGCCGATTTCAAGAAGTGGACCAACAAGCGCGCGCTGGACGAGGAGGAGAAGCGCCCGTCGAGAGATGGTGACTCGGACGATTGGACTCTCGGGACGAACTTGCGGCACCACGGATCGCTCCACGCGGACCTGTGGCACGACACGGCCGCGGAGCTGGCGCGTCGCTCGTCGATCGGCGTGTTCCCGGTTTCCGGCTGGTGGAAGGACCAGCCGAAGCACGATCGGAGTGAGCGAGGCGTTCGGTACGCGCTCGTCATCTCGATCGACTCCCCGCGCGAAGACGTCGACCTCTGGACGCCGGTGGCCACCGAGGTCGGGATTCCGATCGCGATCGAGATCGTGTGACATGGCAACGCGTCGCCCGCGGTCACGGCCGAGCCGGATGACGACGCCCTACTGCGAGTCGCGAAGACCCGCCGTGCAGAAAATCCTCAGACGGGCCCCTCAGAGGCTCGCCTCGAGGCCCTCCCGCTCTCCGTCCGGCCCCCAAGAACGCGAAAAGCCGCGCGGATCTCGCGCGGCTTCTCGTTAACCAAGAGGTTCGTAACCGAGGCGACCGACTCCCTGACGTTTCCCCAAGTGAGAACTGGGCCGAGGCGGTCGTGCTCGCAGGTCCGGGAGAGCCAGCTCCGCGCAAGCAAAGGGGAAAACGTCGGCCGACCATCGTCGAGCTGCTCGATCGCGCCGAGGCTACGCGAGCGGCAATCGAGGGGGGAGGTGTAAATCGAGCCGAGGTGGCTCGACGCGAAGGACTGACCCGGGCGCGGGTGACGCAGCTTCTCAACCTCCTCGAGCTCACGTCCGACGTCCAGGCGGAGATCCGACGCCTCGCCGCTACCGGGGTGCACCTGAGCGAGCGATCGCTCCGTCCGCTCGTCGGGCGCCCGCCGAGCCAGCAGCTCGCCGGCGTCCGCCGCGCGGTGTCGGGGCGCGCCGGCTGATGCGCGCCCAGCGAAGTTCGGGGTCCACGGAGCCGCGATCGCGCCTCCTGGAATGTGCAACTACAAACGTCGCCTCACCCAGTTAGGGCCCGCTCGGAAATAACATGATCAGCTAGGGCGCCGCGGCGCCGCGAGGGCAAGGCGCGAGGAGGGGAGATACCAGCGGTATCTGACCGACGAAGCAACGCAGCCATCGCGGATGCCCCGGCGGCCGTTGCGCAGGCTATTTCTGAGCGGGCCCTTAGCCGGCGGCGACCATCGCGGCACGGGTGATCGCGAGCACCGCTGGGTGCGTGACTCTTCGTTCGGTCGAGATTGCGTAGAAGGTCTCCCGGACGCGGTCGGTACGCCCGACGACCGACACACCGTAGCGAGCCTGGATGTCGCTCTCTATCAGGGTCGGGCCCGGGAAGATCCCTTCACCCTGCTCGCCGAAGGCTTTCATGAGCGCGCTGTCTTCGAACTCACCCGCGATTCGCGGGCGAACGCGTTGACGCTCGAGCCACGCGTCCAGCTGTGCGCGTAGTTTGGTGCTCGGCGCGGGGAGGAGCATCGGAACCTCGGAGAGGCTCCGCGGAAACGGGGCTGTGAGCCTCGCGTGCAAGCCGGGTGCGGCGAAGAAGGTGACCCCCGACTCGCCGATCACGTGGTTGTACGCGCGGATGCGTGCTCCGGGACCGATCGGCGCATCCGCGACGACGAGGTCGAGCTCGTGGATCGCAAGGGCCGCGAGTAAGCGCTCGGTGTGGTCCTCACTGCAGAAGAGCCGCGCTCCGGTCTCGCGCATCGCCGGGAGCAGCAGCTTGCACGCGATGAGCTTCGGAACGACACCAGAGACACCGACGTGGAGTCGTACCGTGCGCTCGTTCCGGCCGTTACGAACCGCGTCCTGGAGCTCGGCTCCGACCGTGAAGATGCGCTCCGCAAAGGGGAGGATGGCCTGGCCCGCCTCGGTGAGCCGGAGACCCCGGCCCGCACGGACGAAGAGCTGGTGCCCGAGCGCGCTCTCGAACGCCTTGATCTGCTCGCTAATGGTGGGCTCCGACAGGCGGAGGAGCTTGCCTGCCTTCGCGATCGATCCTTCGCGAGCCACGAGGTAGAAATAGAGCAGGTGATGGTAGTTCAGCCGGTCCATCGAGGGTTCCATCGCTACTCGGCTCCTGAGGCCGCGGTGGCCGCATCGAGGAGTGCGTGGGCGACCTGCGCGTCCGCGAGCGCGTCGATGCGACCGCCCTCCGCTTGGGCCGCAGCGACCTCGCGCAGGTTCACGATAAGAAGCGTCGTTGCGCCCGCCGCGAAGCGCGCGCGTTCACCTTCGGCCACGCGCTCCGAGAGCGATGCACTCTCGATCGCGACCGCCAGACCCTCCGTCGCGGCAGCCACCGCCGACAGCGCGTCACGGACCTCGATGGCGACCGTGTCCGCGAGGAGCTCCGCGTCCGCGTCGATGCCGCGCACCTCCGCGTGGGCGGCGTCGGCGCGACCACGGGCTTCGCGCAAGAGGAGCGGGAAAGAGAGCACCACCATCGCCTCGCCGACCGGCGCCACGAGCTGTGAGGCGAGCATTGCGTCGTCGGTCCCGCCGAGGTCCGCACTTGCCGCAAGAGTGACGTCGAGACGCGGCAAGACCTGGTTGTCTGCGAGTTCTGCGGCAACGTCGGCGCCGGCCCGAGCTCGAGAGCCGCGGCGACCGCTGCCTCCTCGTCCGACACCACGTGCCACGGCTCCGCGATCTGCGGCGGCAACCTCGTCGCGTCGGGGACGACCGGGGTGCCGTCTGCGTCGCGGAGGTAGAGCGAGAGGGCGATGGCGGTTCGTTCGAGCGAGCGCCGTGCGGCGATGATGACCTGCCGCCGCTCGAGCACGCTCCGTCGATTCTCGAGGTGCTCGATCGGCGGCAGCGCCCCAGCGCGCACGCGCGCTGCGAGCTGCTCATCGCGGACCTCTGCGAGCGCGAGGAGGTGGTGGGCAACGGCGAGCCGAAGCCCCGCAGCTACCCATCGCCAGTACACCTCGGTCGCTGCGAAACGAACGCGCAGTTGGCGCGCGTCCAGCTCGGCCTCTGCGGCCTCGACACCGCGCTCGGCTCTCGTGATGCCCGCTCGGCGGCCGTCGATCCAGCCGTCGCGGAGCAGCGGGACCGTGACGCCGCCGCGCAGCTCGCCTCCGTCGAGCGTCTCGTCGTAGCCGTAGTACTCGGGGATCCCGCCCGTATCGAGCCCCCTGCCGAGACGCCAGCCGAGGAAGAACGACGCACCGTAGAGCGGAGTCGCCTGAACGACCGAAACGTCCGCGCGGCCGTATTCGTAGTAGCCGAAGAGCGACAAGCTTCCGCGGGCGGCGAGTAGCGGGTCGAACGCCCCTTCGGCCGACAGGAGGGCCCCTTCGGCAACGTCCGTCCGCGCTTCGAGGATCTCGAGTGCGGGGTGGTGCAGGTCGACGGACGCCAGGACGTCGGAGAGCTCGAGCACGTTGCCTCCTCCGAGGTTCGGTAGAGGCGTGGGGACGAGCGCGTCGAGGAGAAGCGTGGATTCGGCGCGCACCGCGATCTCTGCGCTCTGCGCGAGGGCACCGCACGGGATGGCGAGGGTGATGACCACGCCGTAGCAGACGGCCCGGTGCCAGTTTGGCGTTCGCATCAGTAGACCCCTCCGCCGGAGCCGGCGCTGTCGTCATCGCCGGCCTCGTAGCCGCCGCCGTAGCTCCCGGTGCCACCGCCGTACGACGTGCCGCTCGCTCCAGTGGCGCTCGAGCGGCTCGGTCCCGTTGCCGGAGCGGGCGTCACGGTCGGCGGAAAACCATTCAGCTGGCGCCAGAGCTCGAAGCCCAGGCTCACTTGGTTCAAGAGGACCCATGCGTTCACCCGGACTCCCTGCCGGAGGTAGCGCGTGCTGGGCCACGGCTCGTCATCCGGGTCTGGACGGACGACGATCCGGAAGTTGCCGCGCCCGTCGTCAGTCGCGTCCATGAAGGCGACGACGCCCCCGAATGTTCCCACCGCCACCGACGGCCAGCCCGCGAACTGCACCGCGGGCCAGCCCTCGAACTGAAGGCGCACGGGTCGCCCGTCTGCGAGGAGCGATGCGTCGTTGCCATCGATCCAGACCTCCACGGCGCGATCGTCCGTGTCCGGTACGAGCGTGAGGAGCGGGTCCCCCGCGCGCACCTGCTCACCGCCCTCGTTCGCCAGGATGCGGAGCACGGTACCCGCGCGCGGCGCGAAGACCTGCTGCGTGCGTTGGCGTGCGATTCGTGTGTCGAGGCGGAGGAGCGAAGCCTCGGCGCTCTGGAAATCGGTCTCGGCCGACGCGAGGCTCGCGGTCGCGTTCTCGAACTCGGCGTCGGCGCTCGCCTGAGCCTGCTCGTACGATGCCCGTGCAGCCTCGAGCTCGCCGATGGCGGCCGCGTGGCTTGCGCGCGCGGCGTCGCGACTCGTCCTCGCGCGGGCCTCCGCAAGGACAGCGAGCTCGAGATCCCGGCTCGAGACGAGCCCTTGGTCCGCCAGCAGCTGGCTTCGCGCGAGATTGATGAGCTGCGCGTCGAGATCAGCATCTGCGCCAATGCGAGCTTGGTCGGCAGCCTCGACACGATCCTCGGCGACTCCCACCCGGGCACGAGCGGAGCGGACGGCACCGTCCTGCGCGGTGCGTACGGACGCGAGCCAGTCACGTAGCGCGTCGGTACGAGCCCGATACGTCTCGACGCGGTCCGCGGTGATCTCGCGCTCGCGAGTGAGGCGCTCGGTGAGCTCGGGGTCGTTGTCCGAGAGCTCACAGAGAAGCTCACCACCGACGACCCGAGCGCCCTCGCGGACGTGCCAGGTCGTGACGCGCCCGTCGATCGGCGCCTCCACCGTCTGCTGTCGATCGAGCGGCGCGTAGGCGACCACGCGCCCCGAGCCGGTGACGGTCTGCTGCCAGGGCGCGACGAGCGCGGCCACGGCGAGGATGAGTGCAACGAGAGCGAGGGTCGCTGCGACGCGACGCGCTCCAACCGGGGCGGGGACCAGCCGGCGGCTCGGCAGTCCGAAGGTCGGAACCGCGGGACTGCGGTACGGCGAAGACTCGGACGTGGCGCTCATCGGACACTCCGTGCGGTGGTGGCGGTGGGAGGCGGAGGCAGGCTCGGTACCGAAGTCGCAATGAGTCCGCCCTCTAGCCGGAGAACGTGGTCGCAGCGGCGAGCGACGTCCGGGTCGTCGCTTGCGACGATGAGGGTCCATGGCTGCGACGTTGTGAAGAGTTGGTCGAGGAGGTGCCCGCTCACGCTCGGGTCCACGCCATCGAGCGCGTCGTCAAGCACGAGGAGAGCTGGCCGCGATACGATGGCTCTCGCGATCGCGAGTCGTGACCGCGCCCCTCGCGACAGCGGCTCACCGGAGGCCGATAGCACCGTGGACAGCCCGTCCGGCAGGCCGTCGATGGTGCCCTCGAGCCCCACCGCACGAAGTGCCTCACGCACGCGAGCCGTGTCGATGCCGGGACGGCCCATCCGCACGTTTTCAAAGACCGTGTCCGGAACGATCGCCGCGCCGCGCACGACCGCGATGCGCGAGCGGAGCTCGGCGAGCGCCGCGTCGCGCAGGTCGAGGCCGTCGATCCGGATTCGGCCGTCCACGGGAGCGCGGAGCGCCGCCAGCATCTCGACGAGCAGACTCTTGCCCGATCCGTCAGCGCCCACGAGCGCCGCCCGAGCCCCCGCAGGGAGCACGAAGTTCGCTCCGTCGAGTGTCGTCGGGCCGCCGGCATACCCGCCGACGACCGACTCCGCCGCGACGGCCGCTCCCCGAGGCGACGCAGAGGCCACGCTGGTGCCGCCCCCGGTCTCGAGCGGAAGGTCGAGGAGGTGCCCGATCTTGTCTACCGCAGCGAGGAGGTCGTAGTAGCTCTCGAAGTACTTGCCCACCTTGGCCAGTGCCGTAACGACCGCGGTGACGATGATCTCGGCCGCGACGAGCTGGCCGAGCGTCAGCTGGCGGTCGATGACCAGCCAGCCGCCGATCCCGAGCACGCAGGCGCTTGCGAGGGCCTGGAGCGCGAGAACGACCACAACCTGGCGCAGCACGACGCGGAAGTGAGCGCGGCGCGCGTCGAGCCAGCCGTGCGCGAGTGCGTCGGCGCGCGCCTCCGCGTAGTCGAGACCGCCCCCGAGCTTGAACGCCGTGTCATGTCGCGCGAGCTCCTCGAGCCACGCCGCGAGCGCGTACTTCTGCTTCGACTCGTCGATCGCGGTGGAGGGACCGCGTCGTCCGAGCCACGCCACGCCCATGAGCGCGAGGACGAGCACCACGTCGAATGCGAGAAGGAGCGGATGATAGAAGGCGAGAACGATGAGGCCTACGCTGACCGTCAGCGCGATCTCGAGCCCGTCGAGGAGCAAGCTCGATGCGCTCTTCTGGATCGTCACGACGTCGAAGAACCGATTCGCGAGCTCGGCGCCATCGCGTCCGTCGAGCGCCTCACGGCGGACACGAGGGAGGCGATGCGCGAGGTCAGACACGAC
>JBBSAT010000129.1:0-19841 GCA_038252025.1 Polyangiales bacterium
GGCGTCGGTCAGGGCGAGGGCGAAGACGGCGATCCGGTAGGCGGCGAAGAAGGCGAAGGCGACGGCAAGGGCAAGGCCGGCAAGGACGCCGGCGAGCACGCCGTCGAGGTCGACATCACGCTCGACGAGCTGGCGGACATCCTCGGCGAGGAGCTCGCGCTCCCGAACATCGAGAACCGCGGCAAGGCGAAGTTCGTCGACAAGAAGGATCGCTACGTCGGCGTCCGCCGCGTGGGCCCGAACTCGCTGCGGCACTTCAAGCGCACCTACAAGCAGGCGCTCCGCCGCCAGATCTCGACCGGCACCTACGACGCCAAGCATCCGATCATCATCCCGACGCGCGACGACCTCCGCTTCCGCTCCTGGAAGACCGAGGAGGAGCCGATCGCGAACGCCGTGATCGTCTACATGATGGACGTCTCCGGCTCGATGGGCGACGAGCAGAAGGAGATCGTCCGCATCGAGAGCTTCTGGATCGATGCCTGGCTCAAGAAGCAATACAAGGGGCTCGAGACCCGCTTCATCATCCACGACGCCGTCGCTCGCGAGGTGGACCGGGACACCTTCTTCAGCACGCGCGAGTCGGGCGGGACGATGATCTCCAGCGCCTACAAGCTCTGCGCGCAGATCATCGAGAACCACTACCCGGCGAGCGAGTGGAACATCTATCCGTTCCACTTCTCGGACGGCGACAACTGGTCGGTCGACGACACGCTCACCTGCATCGAGATCCTGAAGCAGAAGCTCCTGCCGGTGAGCAACGTGTTCTGTTACGGCCAGGTCGAGAGCCCCTACGGCAGCGGGCAGTTCGTCAAAGATCTCCGCGAGCACCTGGGCCAGGACGACCGCGTGATCACCAGCGAGATCCGCGATCGCGAGGCGATCGTGGAGTCGATCCGCGAATTCCTCGGCAAGGGCCGATGACGTCCGGCCGGGCGTGCCGGCTCCGCGCGTGAAGCCGCCGCGCATCAAGGGCTCCGCCGTCCGCGAGATCGTTCGCTGGTACGCGCGCACCCACGGCGCCGAGACGGTTCGACACGCCGCCGAGCAGATGCCGCCGGAGCTCGCGCGAGAGCTCGACCTCGCCGACGAGACGCTCGGGATCCTCTCGAGCACCTGGTACGACGTGCGGATCGTGCACGCGCTCCTCGACGAGCTCGTCGCGCCCTACCCGGCGGGCGTGCGCCACGCGTTGCTCGCGACGGCCGCGCGCGAGGGCGTGCGCGCCTCGGCCGGCGGCGTCTATCGCTTCGTGATCGGTCAGATCGTGACGCCCAGCTTCTACGCGCGAAACATCCAGCGCCTCTGGCGGATGCTGCACGACACAGGCAACCGCGAGATCCTCATCGAGCGGGAGGGCTTCGCGCGCTCGAGGACGTGGGACTGGCCGGGGCACCACCCGCTCGTCTGCGAAGTGACGATCGAGACGATGTGCGCCGTGTTCGAGCTGACCGGACGAGAGGACGTCGTCGCGAGCCGAGTCTCCTGCGTCAGCGACGGCGCGAGCGAGTGCGTGGTCGACGTGCGCTGGCGAGCCCCGACCTGAGCGGACGCGCAGCGCCGGTTTCAACGCCGCCACGTGCACTGAAGGTCTGACCAAATACTTTGGTCAGCTCCCTTCGACTGAGAGAAATTCCCAGCGCTTCACGCTGGGATGCTCTCGGGGCGCGAGCCCGCGCGCGTCACGCTCGAGGTGGGCAGGCACGTCAGCAACCTCCGAACGCGGCGCGCCTTCGGTCATGTCGTCCCGGCGTTCTTCGCTGCCCGTACGCGGCGCGATCTACGCCTCGTGCAGTTCTCCGTGCAGCACGACCACCTGCACCTCCCGCTGCTCAGTCCCGGGTCTGGCGCAGCGCCGCGCTGATCGTCACGGGGTTGCTCAGCGCGGACGCGATCGCCGCCCGGAGCGTCTGCGCGTCGCACGGCTTCGCCAGCACCTCGCTCGCCCCGGCCTCGAGCAGCTGCTTCTTGCGCGAGTCCTCGACGAAGCCCGTGAGGAACACCACCCGGACGTCCTTCCGGATCGCGCGCATCCGGTCCTGGGTCTCCTGCCCGTCGAGCTCGGGCATGTCGAGATCCATCAGGACGAGGTCGATCGCGGTCGGGTCGCGCGTGAAGATCTCGAGCGCTTCGCGCCCGTCGCCCGCCGGGATCATCTTGTGCCCGTCGCGCGCGAGGAGCCGGCAGAGCGTGCGGCGAGAGACGGGCTCGTCGTCCGCGACCATGATCGCGGCGGACCCGCGGACCACCGGGTGCCTGACCATGCCGATCGGTGTGCGCGTCTCCGGGCGCGCCGTCGCGATGAGCGCGGGGAGCACCACCGTGAAGGTCGCGCCGCGCAAGGGCTCGCTCTGGCAGACGATCGTCCCGCCGTGCCCGGTCACGACGTCCATCACGGTGGAGAGACCGAGGCCGGAGCCCTTGTCCGCCGGCTTCGTCGTGAAGAAGGGCTCGAAGATGTGAGCTCGCGTCTCCTCGCTCATCCCGGCGCCGGGGTGGGTTTAGGAGAGCGACGGGTGGGGGCCGGCCACCACGACCATCTCCGAGTCGACCTCCGTCGACTCCGCGTACGCGAGGCGCACCATGAGCGCTCCCCCCGCGCTCATGGCGTCCCGCGCGTTCAGCGCGAGGTTCATGACGAGCTGGTGCAGCTGAGCGCGATCGCCGCGCACGTGGATCCCGGGAGCGATCTCCCGCTCGATGCGGATCGACTGGTCGAAGCTGCGGCGCGCGAGGCCCAGCGCCTCCTCGACGAGCGCGGAGAGATCGACCTGACCGTGCTCGCCGGAGCCGCGCCGCGCGACGGAGAGGATCCGCCGCGTGAGGTCGGCGCCGAGCACCGCCGAGGCGCGGAGATCCACGAGCGCCTCGCGCACCTCCGGGTCCGAGAGCTTCGCGTCACCGAGCGCGAGGATGAAGTCGGCGTTCATCAGGATGCCGCCGAGGACGTTGTTGATGTCGTGCGAGATGCCGGCGCCGAGCCGCCCGATCGCCTCGAGCTTCTGGCGGTGGAGGATCCTCTCCTCGAGCGGATCGACGTGCGAGAAGAGCAGGACGGTGTCGCCGATCTGGACGCGGTCGCCGAAGCGGATGGGATCGCGTCCGGCGCGGCGGCCGTTGAGCCGGCACCCGTTGCGGCTCCCGAGATCGACGAGGACCCAGGTTCCATCCGCGGTCCGCTCGAGGAGCGCGTGCTCGCGCGACACCAACGCGTCGTCGAGCTGAACCGTGCAGCTCGAGGCGCGGCCGATCGAGCTGTGCCCGTCGAGCGGATACTTTCGGCCCGGCTGCGAGCCCTGGAGGACCACGAGGCGGGCACGGCCCGATCCCGGCTGCTCCTGAGGCATCGAGCTGCCCGTTGGGACGACCCGGGTCGTGAGCCCGTCCTGATCGCGATCGGCCATGCGCGCTCGCAGTGTGTGGCAGATCCTCCTTCGCGTGTAGCGTTCGTTCCATGAACCGCTCCCTCGCTCTCTCCGCGCTCGTCCTCTGTTCTTGTGGTGGCGCGCCCGCCCGCAGCGTGGCGCTCCCCGCCGGTGATCCCGCGCGCGTGGCGATCGACGCCGTCCTCGACGACTGGCACGCGGCGGCCGCAGCCTCCGACGAAGCGCGGTACTTCGGGCACTTCGCCGAGGGCGGCGTCTTCCTCGGCACCGACGCGACGGAGCGCTGGGACGTCGCCGCGTTCCAGGCCTACGCGCGCCGGCCGTTCTCGGAGGGGCGAGGCTGGGTCATGACGAGCGTTCGCCGGGACGTCGTCGTCCGGGGCGACGTCGCCTGGTTCGACGAGGACCTCGAGGCGCGAAACCTCGGCCCTTCGCGCGGCAGCGGCGTGCTCGTGCGGGAGGACGGAGCCTGGCGGATCGCGCAGTACAACCTGACCGTCACCGTCCCGAACGAGCGCTTCGACGAGGTGCGGGCCGTGCTCGAGAGCCCTCCCCCGCCGGTCGAGACGCTCGAAGGGGCCGGACCCTGAGCGGGATGGTAGAGAAGCGCCGCGTGGAACCCGAGCTCGGCGATCTCCTCCCGTCCCTCTCGACCCCGATCCCGGGGCCGCGCTCCGTCGCGCTCGTGGAGGTGCTCGCCGAGACCGAGTGCCCGGCGCTGACGACGCGGCGCGTGCGGCGGCGCGAGCGCTCCGGGGCGCCGCAAGATCCGATCGTCTGGGCCCGCGCGCGCGGCGCGAACGTCGTCGACGCCGACGACAACGTCCTCGTCGATCTCACGGCGGGGTTCGGCGCGATGTCCGTAGGTCACGGGCATCCGCGCGTCGTGGCCGCCGTCCGCGAGCAGGCGGGGCAGCTCCTCCACGCGCTCGGAGACGTTCATCCGTCCGACGTGAAGATCGAGCTGCTCGAGCGCCTCGCCGCGCTCGCGCCCTGGCCGAGCACGCGCGTCATCCTCGGCGCGCACGGCAGCGACGCGATCGAGGCCGCGCTCAAGACCGCGATGCTGAAGACGGGCAAGCCCGGCGTGCTCGCCTTCGAGGGCGGCTACCACGGGCTCGCGCACGCGCCGCTCGCGATCTCCGGCTACGCAGCGCGCTTTCGCGAGCCCTTCCAGGCGCAGCTGAACCCGCACGTGGTCTTCGCGCCCTATCCGGATCGAGACGCGGTGAGGGTCGGCGATGCGCTCGATGCGGCGAGGAAGGCGATCGGGAGCGAGCGGATCGGCTGCATCGTCGTCGAGCCGATCCTCGGGCGCGGCGGCGTGGTCGTGCCGCCGGACGGATTTCTCGCCGGGCTCTCGGAGCTCGCGCGCGAGCTCGGTGCGCTGCTCGTCGTGGACGAGATCATGACGGGCCTCGGGCGGACGGGCGCGCGCTTCGCGTTCGAGCACGACGGCGCGGTCCCGGATCTGATCTGCATCGGCAAGGCGCTCGGCGGCGGCCTTCCCGTCTCGGCCTGCCTCGGGTCGCACGAGGTGTTCGAGGCCTGGGGCGATCCGGATCGCGAGTCGATCCACACGGCGACGTTCTTCGGGCATCCCATCGCCTGCGCTGCGGCGCTCGCGACGCTCGACGTGATGGAAGAGGAAGAGCTCGCCGCGCGCGCGGCCCTCGTCGGCGCTCAGCTCCGCGCGACGCTCGCCGAACGGCTCGCGGGCAACGAGTACCTCGCCTCGATCCGTGGGCGTGGGCTGCTCGTCGGCGTCGCGATGAAGGGCGAGGCGCGCGCGCTCGCGGTCTCGTCCGCCCTTCTCTCGCGCGGCTACATCACGCTCGCGGCCGGCGCGTCTGCGAACGTGCTCTCGCTGACGCCGCCGCTCGGCATCCATCCCGCGCAGCTGGCGGGCTTCGTGGACGCGCTGGACGAGGTGATGCGCATGGCGAGGCCGCTCTGAGCGAGCGCGAAGATCTCCGGGCGCGGGTCGAGATCTGGATCGCGGCGAGCGCGGACCATGGTCCCGCAGACCCGCGCGACGCCTTGCTCGCGCGGGTCGCGCAGCTGCAGCTCGAGGCGGGCCTCGAGTCGGGGGCCGGTGTGTTCGCGCGCCTCTGTGCCGCGCGGCATGCGCGCTTCGACGTCGGGCCCGACGGCTGGCCCGCCATCCCCACGGACGCGTTTCGCTACGCGAGGATCGCGTCGTTCCCGGAGGAGCGGGACCAGCGCGTGTTCGAGACGAGCGGCACGACGAACGGCGCGCGGGGTAAGCACGCGTTCCGCGACCTGACGCTCTACGAGGTCGCTGCCGAGTCGATGGCGGCCCGCACTCTGTTCCGGGGCGAGCGCGCGCGCCTCGTGATCCTCGCCCCGCATCCGGACGTGGCAAGGACCTCGTCGCTCTCGTTCATGCTCGAGCGCTTCACGTCGTGGTTCGGGATCGGCGAGCCGGTCTGGGCCTGGACCGAGCGCGGCGTGGACGTGGACCGCGTGCGCGGCGCGCTCTCGGAGGCGCGCGAGCGGACTGCGATCCTCGGGACGTCGTTCGCGCTCGTGCACCTCCTCGACGCGCTCCATGAGGGCGAGCGCTTGCCCTTGCCGGCGGGCAGCTTCGTCATGCAGACGGGCGGCCTGAAGGGGCGTGCGAGAGAGATCGAGGCGAGCGAGCTACGCGCGCTCCTGTCCGAGCGCTTCGTCCTGCCCGAGCACCGCGTCGTGTCCGAGTACGGCATGACCGAGCTGAGCTCGCAGCTCTACGGCGACGGGCTCGCGCGCGGATCGATCCACGACGACGGTCGCGAGCGCCTCGTTGCTCCGCCCTGGGTGCGCGTGACTCCCGTCGACCCGGACACGCTGCGGCCGGTGCCGGCGGGGGCGACGGGGATCCTGCGCATCGACGACCTCGCGAACTTCGACTCGTGCGTGTCGATCCAGACGGCCGACCTCGGCTTCCTCGATGGCGATCGCGTCGTGCTCCTCGGTCGCTCGCCGGGCGCGACGCCTCGCGGCTGCTCGCTCGCGATCGAAGAGGCGCTGGAGCCGGGCCGATGAGCGGGCTGCGCGGCGTGAGCGACGCGGAGCTGCTCGCGGCGATCGAAGCGGCGGTGGCCGAGCTCGCGTCTTCGGCGGAGACGCTCGGCGCGCGCACGGGTCTGTCGATCGAGGGCACTCGCTGGGCGCTCGACACGACGCTCGCGGTGCTCGCGCCGGTGCATCTGGGGGCCGCGCTCGAGGAGCTGCGCGCGCTCGATGCGGCGCCGGTGGGCAGTCACGGCCTCGTGCTCGCGGGCAACGTCTTCACGGCGGGCTTGCGGCCCGTCGTCTGGTCTCTCCTCGCGCGCGTGCCGGTCCGCGTGAAGCTCGCGTCGAGCGATGCGGGCCTCGTCGAGCTCTTTCGTGCGGCGCTGGTGCGCGCATCGCCGGCGGTCGGCGACGCGGTCAGCCTCGCTCGCTTCTCGC
The DNA here is from genome assembly GCA_038252025.1 of Polyangiales bacterium. Lineage (GTDB taxonomy): Bacteria > Myxococcota_A > Polyangia > Polyangiales > Sandaracinaceae > JBBSAT01. The sequence continues at coordinate 6,843 of JBBSAT010000129.1, forward strand.
GCGAGACGCCCGAGCGCTACGACGAGCTCGCGGAGAGCGTCGACGTGATCTCGGTGCACGGGAGCGACCGGACGATCGAGGCTCTACGCGCGCGCACGCCGAGCGAGAAGGTCTTCGTTGCGCACGGGCACGGTCTCGGCCTCGCGGTGATCGCGCGAGGCGTGGAGGTGACGGAGGCGCTGGTGGACGCGCTCGCGATCGACGTCGCGGCGTACGATCAGCAGGGCTGCCTCTCGCCTGCGGCGGTGCTGGTCGAGGAGGGCGGTGTGTTCTCGCCGGCGGCGTTCGCGGGGATGCTCGATGCGGCGCTCGTGCGGATCGAGCGCTCGATGCCGCGGGGCCTGTTGCCGGTCGAGGTCGGTGCGGCGCAGGTCCAGTGGCGCGGCGTCGCGGCGGGCTTGCACACGCTCTACGAGGGTGTCGCGCATGCGGTCAGCTACGAGGGCGCGTCGGCGATCCGTTCGAGCCCGGGCCATCGCAACATCGCGGTCCATGCGCTCGCCGATCTGCGGAAGCTCCCGGCGCGCGTGGCGCTCTATGGCGAGCACTTGAAGTCGCTCGGCGTGGCGGGCGACGTGCTCGTCCCTGCGACGGTCGCGCCGATCGTGTCGGGGCTCGGCGAGATGCAGCGCCCGCCGCTCGCGGCGTACACGGACGGCGTGCCGCCATGGACGGGGCTGGTGATCGAGCGGTAGCGGGAGAGCGGGGAGAGGGGCGTTTGATTCTCCTCGCGCGGCCAGCAGCGCCCGACCCCCCCCCCCGCCCTCCCCCCGCCGGGCGGGGAGAGGGAGGAGAGAGACCTACTCCCTCGCCCCGCGAGAGCGGGGAGAGGGCGGGGGAGAGGGGCGTTTGGTTCTCCTCGCGCCAGCAGCGCCTCACCCCCCACCCCGCCCTCCCTCCGCGAGAGCGGGGAGAGGGAGGAGAGAGACCTACTCCCTCGCCCCGCGAGAGCGGGGAGAGGGCGGGGGAGAGGGACGTTTGGTTCTCCTCGCGCCAGCAGCGCCTCACCCCCCACTCCGCCCTCCCCCCGCCATGCGGGGAGTGGGTGGAGAGACGCGAGAAGCCAGCCCAAGCGCGAGCTGCTCGGAGAGACCTACTCCCTCGCCCCGCGAGAGCGGGGAGAGGGCGGGGGAGAGGGGCGTTTGGTTCTCCTCGCGCCAGCAGCGCCTCGCGCCGCCAGCAGCGCCCGACCCCCCACCCCGCCCTCCCCCCGCCAGGCGGGGAGAGGGAGGAGAGGCCCCGCGAGAGCGGGGAGAGGGCGGGGGAGAGGGGCGTTTGGTTCTCCTCACCCCTCCACCAGCCGGTAGATCTCCCTGAGCACGTCCTCGCGCTTCTGCAGCACCTCCAGGTTCGTGAAGCGCACCACGCGCAGCCCGAGGCTCTCGAGGATCTGCGTCCGCCGCGCGTCGTACGCGAGCTGCTCCGGGTCGTAGTGCTGACCTCCGTCCAGCTCGACGACGAGCTGCGCCGAGGCGCAGTAGAGATCGACGATGAACGACGCGATCGAGTGCTGCCGCCTCCACTTCGCTCCGATCCGCTTCTGCCTCAGCGCGCGCCAGAGGATCTGCTCGGCGTCGGTGGCGCGCTGTCTCAGCCCGCGCCGGCGATCGATCGGTGAGCGCTCCATGCCGGCGTGTCGGCGCCGGGCGGGGACGGTTGCGCGGTGGCGCTTGCCGAGCTGGCCCCCCACCCCGCCCTCCCCCCGCCAGGCGGGGAGAGGGAGGAGAAGCAGCCAGGCGGGGAGAGGGAGGAGAGAGACCTCCTCCCTCGCCCCGCGAGAGCGGGGAGAGGGCGGGGGAGAGGGGGGTTTGGTTCTCCCGACCTACGCCAGCCGCCTTCGCTCTCTCCACGCCGCGCCCGCCGCCAGGCCCTGGTTCTCCAGGCCCGGCACGATCGCGTGCTCCACCGTCCCGTAGAACACCTCGCGCGCCAGCTTCGGATCGTCCGCCCCGAGCCTCATCTCGTCCACCGAGAGCGCCGGGAACGCCCCCCGCGGCGCCAGCTCCTCCTCGAAGATCGCGAACGCATGGATCAGATACCGCTCGATCGACGCCCGCACCTCCGCATGCGCATCGAGCCACGGCCGCCACGCCGCCAGGTAGTGAAACCCGAACTGCCCGTGCAGGATCTCGTCCGACAAGAGCCGCCGGATCACATCGCGCATGTACGGATCCGTCGTCCGATCGAGCGTCGCGACGAAGCGCGCGCACGCGATCATCTCCGACATCGTGGTCGTGTAGATCACGTTCCGCAGCGCGCGCTCCTCCGGCGTCGCGTTCCCGTGCTTGGCCAGCGGCTGCACCACGAGGTCCGCCTCCACCTCCGCCTTACCGCCCAGCACCTCGATCACCTCGGCGCACGTCCCCGTGTGCCGCAGCTCGTCCTGCGCCATCCGCATCATCACGATCTTCGCGTCGAGCGACGCGTTCGCCTCGAAGAGCTGCTGCGCCAGCTGCGAGAACACCATGCTCGAGCGGTGCTCGACCATCATCCGCATCTCCCACTGCGCCCGCACCGCCACGATCGTCTTCGGATCCCACGCCGACAGATCGAAGTGCGTATCCGTCCTCGGCACGCGCTCGAGCCCGGACTGGATCGCGGCGAGCTCCTTCTCGAGCGGCGTCCCCGACAGCGCGGCCGTCAGCGTGCTCATCGTCAGACCATCAGGTCGGGCGGCGCGAGCGGCCCGATCGCGACGCAGCCGCAGACGACCTGCGCCTCGACCGGACAGACCGGCAGGCCCGCATCGAGCCCGGTGAACCCGCAGTCGCACGTCGTGCAGTCGAAGCCGCCCGCGTCGGCCACGTCGGCGTCGTCCGCCGCGCCCGCGTCGTCGCCCAGCCCGCCCGCGTCATCGCCTCCGCCGCCCGCGTCCGCGACCATCGCCGCGTCGTCGCCGCTGGCCGCGTCGCCTCCGGTGCCGCCCGCATCGCCCGTGCCGGTGGTCGTCGCGCTACAGCCCGCGAGGCCGGTCACGAGGGCGAGCGCTTGCGCGAATCGAACGAAGTGCGGCTCACGGGTCATGATGAAGCTCCAAGGTATGGGCAGATTATCGGCGGGCGGTGCCCGCACTCCGGCAGATTATCGGCGGGCCGTTGCCCGCACTCCGGCGGGGGCAGTGTAGCCTCCCCGCACCATGGACGCCTCGGGCAGTCGGACTGCGAAGATGGTCGCTCACTTTCGGGGCCGTGCCGCCGAGCTCTACCCGTCGCTCTTGAGCGATCCCTTCGCGCTCGCGCTCGGTGGCGAGGACGGCGCCGACGCCGCCACGGGCTATCACGAGGCGCATCCGCACATGGTCCTCTACATGGGCCTCCGCACCGCCGCGTTCGACGACGAGGTACGGCGCGCGATCCAGGACCACGTGACCCAGGTCGTGATCCTCGGCGCGGGCCTCGACACGCGCGCGGCGCGCCTCGCGCATCGCGGCGTCGCCTTCTTCGAGGTCGACCTCCCGGGCACGCAGAAGGAGAAGCTCGAGCGCCTCGCGCGCATCCACGCCTACCCGCACGACGCCGCGACCTACGTCCCTTGCGACTTCGAGCGCGAGGACTTCCTCGAGCTCCTCGTCGCTTCGGGCTTCCGTCTCGATGCGCCTTCGATCTTCGTCTGGGAGGGCGTCGTCTACTACCTCACCGAGGACGCCATCCGGCACACGGCCACGCGCATCGCGTCCTGTCACTTCGAGACGCGCCTCGCGTTCGACTTCGTCGGCAAGCGCTTCGTCCGCGGCGACGTGAAGGATCCGATCGACCACCGCGCGCGCGAGCTCGTCGCCGAGATGGGCGAGCCGCTCCGCTTCGGCACCGACGACCCTCTCCCTCTCCTCTACGACTGCGGCTTCCGCCACGTCCGCAGCGTCACGTTCGATCAGCTCGCGCTGACGTACACGCAGACCTACGACCGCGAGCGCAAGATGCGCTTCCAGCAGCTCGCCGTGGCGAGCGTCACTCCGCCGAAGAGGCCCGCATGACGAAGGAGCTGGCTCCGATCTGGCAGGGCCCGTGGGCGAGGTTCGCGGGGACGCGCACCTGGCTGATGAAGAGCGAGCCCGACGTGTTCTCGATCGAGGACCTGGAGAAGGCCGGCTCGACGACCTGGGAGGGCGTTCGGAACTACACGGCGCGGAACTTCATGCGCGACGGGATGAAGCTCGGCGACCTGGTGCTGTACTACCACTCGAACGCGGAGCCTTCGGGCATCGCGGGCCTCGCGAGGGTGAGCCGTCTGGCGTACGCGGATCCGACGCAGTTCGACGCGAAGAGCGACTACTACGACGCGGGCGCGAAGAAGACCGACCCACGCTGGCTGATGGTGGAGGTGAGCTTCGTGGAGCGCTTCGCGAAGGTCGTGTCGCTCGAGACGTTGAAGAAGGACTCGTCGCTGAGGGACATGCTCGTGATCGCGAAGGGCCAGCGCTTGAGCGTGCAGCCAGTGGAGAGGTCGCACTTCGCGCACGTGTTGAAGCTGGCCGGCGTGAAGCCCCGCCGCGGGTGAGCAGAACGCCCGCTTCGTGGGGCACGCCCGCTCCGCCGAGCACCGCCCGCGTCGCGGCCCCTTCTGCTTTCTCTCTCTTCTCTCTCCTCCCAAAAACTCCCTCGCCCCTCCGGGGAGAGGTCTTCTCTCCTCCCTCGCCCCTTTGGGGAGAGGGCCTTCTCTCCTCCCTCGCCCCTCCGGGGAGAGGGCGGGGGTGAGGGGCTTCTTCTTGGCGTCCTTCTGACCCCAAAAAAAGAAAACCCCGGAAGGCGCTCTCGCACCCTCCGGGGCCTCCTAGAACCAGCCGACCTCTACCGGCGCCGACGCCGACGGGCGACGAGCAGCGCGAGCCCGAGGAGCCCGAGCGGAGCGGCAGAGCTGCCGAGGTTCCGGGTGCCGACCGCCGCGCAGCCGCAGCCGCCCGCGGCCGTGCCCGGATCGCCTGCGTCACCGGCGTCACCACCATCACGCGCGCCGCCATCGGCGACCGACCCATCGCGTCCGGCATCCGGGCCGGCGTCGCGCGGTCCGGCGTCCGGGATCACGACGGCTGCGTCTTCGCGCGGTCCGCCGTCCACGCAGACGGTCAGCGGAACGTGGCTGCAAGTCCCGCCGGCGCCCGAGCACATGTCGCCCGTGCAGTCGTCGAGATCATCGCAGTCCGAGTCGGTGTTGCAGCACCCGACGATCGCTACGTTCATGCAGCCACCCGGCTCTGCGCACGCATCGGCGGTGCAGACGTTCGAGTCGTCACACGTGGGCGCCGCGCCGATGGTGCAGGCACCACCGGAGCAGGTCTCCGCGCCGTCGCAGGCGACGCCGTTGGAGCACGAGGTGCCATCGGGCGAGAGGGCATCCGCGGGGCAGCTGGGGCTGCCGTCGCAGGTCTCCGCCGGGTCGCAGATGCCAACGCCGGCGCGGCACTCCGTGCCAGAAGGAGTCCGAGTGTCCCCAGGACAGGCGCCGGAGGAGCCCGTGCAGACCTCGGCGGGATCGCAGTCGCCGAGCGACGGCCGGCACGACACCCCGGCGACCTCAACGACATCGGCAGGGCAAGTCCCGGCGACCCCATCGCAGACCTCTTCGCTGTCGCAGAGGCCGAGGTCCGCGCGGCAGACCGTGCCGGCGACGTAGGCGCCGCACGTTCCGTCGACCACCGCACCGCTCGCGACAGAGCAGGCCTGGCAGTCGGCCGCTCCGCTGCCACACGCCGTGTTGCAGCAGACTCCGTCGGAGCAGAAGCCCGAGGCGCAGCTCGCGCCAGACGTGCACGTGTCGCCGTTCGCGGAACGAATGAGCATCGCGTACACGGACCCCGAATCGAGGCCCGCAGTGGTGTCGTCGCGATACGCACCCACCAACACGAAGTCGCCAACGAGGGAGAGGGCGCCGCCGAAGCTGTCGCCGAAAACTCCATCCGCCGGGACGATGCGACCGGTCTGGCTCCAGGTCGTTCCGGAGCGCTGAAAGATGAACGCCGAGCCCGCGCCCACGGATGCCGATGTGGCACTCGCCAGCACGGTATCGGTGTCGATCGAAACCTGCGCGCCCACCCGGTCGCCCGCGATCGCGCCCATGCCGGCGAGGATCGCCTGCTGCGTCCACGTCGTCCCGCTCCGCGTGTAGATGTACGCTTGTCCGGCGTCTGTCAGCCCACCGGTATCGTGGTTGCCCGCGCCGACCACGATCGTGTCGCGATCGATCGCGACGGCCCCGCCGAACGCGTCCAGCGCCGCCCCGTCAGACGCGAACAAGTGCTGCTGCTCCGTCCACGTGCTGCCCGCGCGCAGAAACACGTAGGCCGAACCCACGTTGGCGCCCGCGGGGCGCGTGTCACCGAAGGCCGAGACGACGACCGTGTTGCCGGAGATGGCGACAGCCCAACCGAAGAGGTCGTTGACGCCGGCATCGCTCGCCGTGAGCTGGGCCTGCTCCGTCCAGCTCGATCCGGTTCGGGAGAACACGAACGCCTGACCGGCGTTCGATATCCCACCGGGCGCGCGGCGCGCGGCGCCGATGATAAGGGTGTCACCTTCGATTGCGATGGCGCCGCCAAAGCGATCGTTCGCGACGGGGCTGCCGGGGAACAGCTGTGCCTGGGCGGTCCAAGTCGACCCGACACGGGTGAAGACGTAGACCGAGCCGGCATTTGCTCCCGCGAACGTGTCGTCGAACGGCGCGCCGACCACGATCGTGTTGCCGTTGATGGCGACGGCGTTGCCAAACTGGTCGGCCAGAACGCCGTCGGCCGCGACGAGCCGCGCCTGTTCTGCCCACGTCGTGCCGGTCCGGACGAACACGTAGGCCGTCCCCGCGTCGGCGCCTGCGACGGTGTCATGGAAGGGAGCGCCGATGACGGCGGTATCGCCGTCCATGTCCAAGGCGTACCCGAACCAATCACCGGCCGCCGTCGTACTGCCTCGGAAGTGGTCCTGCTCCACACCTACGAGCGGATCGATGGACAGCGGATACTCCGCGTCACGATCGTCCACGCGGAGCCGCAAGGTCGCGGCAGCGACCTCGAGGTGCGCAGGGATCGCGTGGTGCGCCGCGTCTGCGACGAACAGATCCCCGTACCGCGCGCGAACAGCGCCCGTCTCATCGCGCAGTTCGATCGACAGCCCGTCGGAGGCGAGCGCAGGGGTCAGGTCGCCGCCCACGGGAAGCTCGACGACCAGCTCGCCGGCTCCGGCGGGACGTCGCTCGATCTCGATGACTTGCTCGAGGCCAAGCGGTCCGCTCACCCAGAGCTCCGTCATTCCCGCGCCCTCGAACCGTGCCTCGTTCGTGCTGACGATCGGCGCGCTTCGAGAGATGTCGACGAGGCGTCCCGACCGACCGACGCGGGCGGTTCCCAGCTGCGCGCTCCACGCGGCATCTGCTTCGCTCAGGCCCAGGCCGTCCTGCGCGACGGTGTACCGACCCGTGCCGACGGAGACGCGCGCGGCGCTGTCCGAGCCGTCGAAGAAATACTGCGGGGAAGCATCTCGCTGGGTAGAGCGGATCCAGGCCGCCCGCAGCGCCGCTGGACATTCGTCCGCGGGAGCACCCCCAAACGCGTAGCTAGCGAGCCCGACGCCAGCCCCGAGGGCCGTGAGTCCAATAAGGATTCCAAGACCCCGCCCAACGTTAGTCATGCACATTGCGTACGCGAGTTGGCTCCGGGAAGCAAGGGGCTCGGAGCCGCGGGAACGACGCGGCCCGGCGGCGCACGGCGGCAGCTCGTGGCAAGACCGCCCGTGGGCTCAGGCGACCGATCGGCGGTACCGCTCCTCCAACAACTCCTCGCACGCGAGGTCTTGGAGACCTTCCTCGACGACGTTCGAGGGGCGAATGCGCCCGTGATGCCGTTGAAGGGTGTCATGCTCGTCGCGCTGGGGATCCGACCCGCGACCGAGCGCGGGACGATCGACGTCGACGTTCTGGTCGCCCCGCGAGACGCACGCCGGGTGCTGTCGGCTGCTCGCGCCCGCGGCTGGGTGACGTCGCTAGGAAACGAAGCCGCTTGCGTGCTCGAGCATCCGGCGCTGCCGATGCCGGTCGACTTCCATCGAGCACTGTTTCTCCGCGGCTACTTCGCCCTCGACACGGTGGGGGTCCACGCCCGTGCGACGCGGGATCAGAGCCTCTTCGGGCGTGAGATCCTCCGCATGCATCCGCTCGACATGTATGCCCATCTGGTCGGCCACCTCGTGAAAGGCCGAGCGGATCGACGAGACGCCCGGCACCTCAGCGACTTCCTCGCGATCGGACGGTGGATGCAGGTCTCGGCGACCGAGTGCGCGGACCATCTCGTTCGGCATGGGCTCGCGCGCGCGGCTCGCTACACCCTCGGGCTCGCGTGCGAGGAGGCCGATGACGAGTTCGCGACCAGAGTTCTTGCTGCCCTGCCCCGGGATCGGAGGGGAGCCGCCATTGCGGCCGTGGTAACTCGTGCCCTGCCTCGGTTCGAGCTGGGCAGCGCCGTCGGCATCCCGCTGATCCACGCGCTCAACACGGATCTCAAGACGGCCGGGCGGAGCCTCGCCGCCCACCTCACGGAGCCGACTGGACCGGATCGCTCGCGAGATGGCTGGTGGCTTCCGTAAGCAGGGCGATGGCCCGCGCCGGATCGGACCATCCGAGCGAGAAGCACTGACCCTCCCGAGCGAGCGGACCCAGCTCGCGCCACTCGAGCGTGTACGAAGCGGTGAGGAGCGCCGCCAAGCCATGTGCCGGGCTGAGGGGTTTGACCCAGTCGGAGCCTCGACCGTCGAGGCTCACGATCACCACGGATCTCGCGTCGACCGGCGCCGTCGCCCATTGCGCAGGCGGGACCCGCATGATCGGAATTGCCACCTCGTCGCCACTGGGCAGGCGGAATCGGTAGGACGACCGATCGGCCTGGGCCATCCGTTCGGGCAACGGCGTCGTGACGGGGCCCACGTCGAAGAGAACGGAGCGTCCCACGCCCCACACGCGGGCGCCGTCGGTCACAACCAGCTCGTCGCTCACGTAGCGCCCGCCGGCACGCACACCCGCCAGCGTGAGCGAGCTCTTCCCGGCCCCGGACTGGCCGAGGAGGATGGCCCACGTCCCTCCAACCTCGATCAAGGCTGCATGCAGGATGCATGCGTCGGGGTGCCAGCCGCGGAGGCGCGTCATGAGCTCGCGCTCGATCACCAGCGCGAGCGAGGTGGCCGCGGAGCCAGACTCCACGAACACGTCGTCGATCGTCAGAGTCCATCCGTCGCGGTCCGCGCACGCTGTCCAGCGCGTGGTTCGTCGCACCGGAATGAGGGGCCGGCTCGCCGGATCCCAGACAGCACGCAGGGAGGCAGCCGTCCCGTCGGGGCATACGATCTCGATCCGCACATCCGAGACGTGGATCACGAGGCTCGGCTCCCCGATCATTCGATGTCCATCAGGGAGTCCTGCGCGAGCGAGGCAATGAAGCGCTCGACATCTGCCGACACCGTCTCCCGTGAGACGGGGAAGACATCGAGGATCTCATCGACGATCTGCTCGATGGTATGCGCTCCGTCTGCGAGCAGCCATACGCCGGAGCCGATGGGATCGAGAACGAGCAGACGCTTTCCCTCGCGATCGTAGAGCGCCACCGCCCCGTCGTCCGAGAGTCGATGCGCGAGCCCTTCGCGCCGACGTGGCCGGGAACCGGGCCTCACGGGCCGTCCGTGCTGCCCAGCAGCACGTCTCGAATCTGGCACTCGCTACACGTCAGGCGAGCGCCAGCCCGGAGCATGGCGGCGCGCAGCGCCGGTCCATCTCCGGGCCAACGCAGCTCGCCCGGTCGCTCGACGATCGCGGCGAGGGGGGTCTCTCGCACGTTCCCGAGCGACCGGTGACGCGAGAACACGCACACGCGCACGTCGCCGTCCGCACCCACCGCGATCGTTCCGCCGAACGTTCGATCGGCCGGACGGTGCCCGAGACCTTCTGCTCCTCGCGCCTGCGTCGCGGCCACGCCGGACGTTCGAATCTGCACTCCCCGGCCGACCGATCGCGATACGTCGCAGTTCACGTTTGGCGCCGTGACACCGAGGCTGAGGAGGAGCGCCCTCGTGGCCGATTCGTGCGCGTCGTTCGGTCCGCAGAGCACGATGCTGCCGCGAACGAGAAGCCCAGCCGACGTCGCCCGCTGGATGGCGCGAGCCGTCCGGGCGTGACTGCCTGGCGTTGCAGTGAGCGCGTCGTGTGTCTCGGCGTCGTGAGAGTAGAGAGAGAAAGCGAGCGAGACGCGCAGGTCGCGCAGCACCTCCCACAGGGATCCAACGAGCGCGAGCCCGTTGGTCGCGATCTCGATCTCGGGGATCCCGTGCTCGCGGGCTTTTCGGACGGCGTCCGCGCAGTAGGGTGACAGCAGCGGGTCGCCGCCGGTGAGCTGGATCGAGCGAAAACCGAGCCTCGCGCCGTCTTCGATCACCCTCGCGAGCGTCGGCCAGTCGAGCGTGGTGGTCAGCTCCGGGGCCGAGCTGGCATAGCAGTGAACACAGCGCTCGTTGCAGCGATCCGTGAGCTCGACGAAGAGTCGACTCCATCCCGTGCCGCGAAGGAGCGCCGGCCGATCGGTGACGCCGGCCCCATCGGTGGCGGCGCGAACGAAGTCTTCTGCCAGCGGGTCGAACTCGGCGAGGAGCCGTACGGCGGCGGGGACATCCGGGGAATCGCCGCTCGTCACTGATTCGGTGACGTCGAGTGCGGCCCCGTCGGTCGCCCGAATCAGCCCCACAGACCCTTCGCGCCGGACGACGAACCAGTCGCGTACGAGCTGGACCTGCGATGCCGCCACGCGTCCCGCTCAGCAGTTAAGGGGCGGCAGATTGCAGCTTGGGTCCCCGGTCGGAAGACAAGTCGGACAGCAGGAAAGCTGGGCGCTCGCGTGTTGGACCGACACCACCGATGCGACGATGGGCGCTGCGTAGATCGCCGACTTGATGAAGAACCGACGGGCCATGACGCGCGACTCTTCGGACTTCTGCGCCTGCTCAGCCGGCGTGGCCGGGACCTGTGTCTCGTCGCTCATGGCGCGCACCGTAGCAGAGTTCCGCGTGCGTCGAGAAGCGCCTCACGCGAAGTGTTCGACGAGATGATCAGCGAGGCAGCTCGCTGATTCCGGTCGGAGCAGATCCGCCGAGCGGGCTTCCGTCTCGGAGGAGATCCCCGCCGGGACGCACGTGAAGTGGGGATCGCCGTTCCGCACCCTCGCGAAGGAGCTGCCGGGTGAGAATTCGCCCGCGGCAGCGACGCCGGCCCGACCTCGATGAAGAACATACCCGGGACCGTTGCTCGCGAAGTGCGATGCGTTCAGCGGCGGCGACTCGTCGGAGCTCCCGAATACCCCGCCAGCAGGCCCACCCCGAGGGCCAGCGCCCGGTTCGTCAGCACGTCCATGTGGGTGCCGGCCAGCACCGCGATGCAGAGCAGGCAGACGAGCTCGGGCCGGTCGCGCCGCCAGAGCCGCGCGCCCCCGAAGAAGAGCAGCGCGAACGCCGCGACGGACGCCAGCCCCGCCTCAGCGAGAAACCCCGCGTACGTCGAGTGCGGATCGATCGGGCCGAACTGGGCGGGGTCGAGCGGCAGCCCGTCGAGGTGGGCCGCGTAGCGCGCGGCGTCGAAGTACTCCGACCACCTTCCCTGGAAGCCCTCCAGCCCGACGCCCGCGAGCGGGTGATCCGCGAACATCCGCAGCGCCATGTCCTGCGTCAGCGCGTAGAGCGACGGGTGCGTGTCGATGAACGGCGGCACCGCCGAGAAGGGCGAGAACCGGAACGCGAGCGTCAGCAGCAGGACGATGATCGTCCCTGCGCCGCATGCCAGCGCGAGGGCCTTCGTCCCGCGTGAGCCCTTCCCGATCGCCACCGCAACCGACGCGCCTGCCACGAGATCCAGGATGGGCCGGCTCTGCGTGAGCAGGAGCGCAAGACCGAGCGTCATGCCGAGCGCGATCGCGCGCCCACGACCCAGAGCGCCGCTGCGGTGGAGGGCCCACACCCCGACGAGCCCGCAGGCCGCGACGATGCCGAGCATCGCGGGCGACTCGGTCGGCCCGACCGCGCGCGGGGTCGTGACGATGAACGCGTAGCGGCGCGCCCAGCCGAACGACTCGCCGAGCACCACCTCACCTACGACCCCCGCGATCCCGGCGAGCGAGCACGCGACGCAGCCGGCGACGAACGCCGTCAGCGCGAGGGAGCCGACGTCGCGACGCCCGAGCTCACGGCCGAGCGCGAACAGTGCGCCCACGTAGAGCAGCACGAAGAGCTGGGTCAGTGCTCGTCCGGGCGCGTCCGCCCACGGAATGCCGAGACCAAGAATCGCGACACACGCCGCCCAGCCGAGAGACGCGCGCTGGATGCTGGCGCGTGCGCCGACGGCGAAGGCACCGAGCCCCAAGAGCAGCGCGACGTCTGCCGCGCGCGCGGGGCCGAACGGTGCACCGAGGCGCGGAGCGGTGACGCCGTGAAAGAGGAGCGCAAGCGCGGCCAGCCGAAGGGCTGCCTGACTGATGTTCCTCCGCACGTGCGCCGGAGGATGGCATCACGTCGATCGAGGCGCATCGGCGCCGGGAAACGAACCGAAGCGAAAACGACCGCGCGGAGGCTGCGGCTTCGCAACCCCCGCGGGTCTCGTACCCTCACTCAGCCGCGTCCGTGATGAACACGGCGTTCGGATCGAACGGCGACTCCTCGTTCTTCTCGTCCACGTCCGGCGGTCGCGCCCGTGCGCGGGCGAGAGCGCTTGCCGTGGCCAGTCCGCGTGGGGACACTCGTGCCATGGAGTTCGACGAGGCGGACTTCTTCCGCGCGCTCGCCGGGAGCGGCGTCGCGTCTTGCTCATCGGTCGCCGCGCGCTCATCGCGATCGGGATCCCGGTTCTCACGGCCGACTACGATCTGTGGATCCCGTCCGGCGACGCGGAGAAGCTGAACGACGCTCTCGCGGCGCTCGACATGCATCCGAGCCGTGAGCCGGAGGAAGCCCGCAGGGTCGGTCGGTACGCGATCGAGAACGGTGAGCGCGTCGA
>JBBSAT010000130.1:0-19790 GCA_038252025.1 Polyangiales bacterium
GGGTGGCCGGCGACCGCGCGCACTGCCGAGCACGGAGATCGCTCGCATGCCGAGTGTCCCCGGCCGCGCTCGCGGCCGAGATGGCGTGTCCGAGCGCGCCGCCGCTCGGGTCGATCCCGTCGGCGCGATCGAAGGCTGCGTACGCCGCCGTCGAGTTGCCGAGCTGTGCCTCGAGGTCGCCGAGGAGCACGAGCGCCACGGCGATCCGGCCTGCATTCCCGCCCGCCTCTCCCTCGAGCCGCTGGATGGTGACGCGCATTCCCTCTTGGTCCCTCGCCGCGGTCTGGGCCCGGGCCAGGCGGACGAGGCGCTCGGAGGAAGGGATGCCTGGGGCCTCGGCCGCCTCGGCCTCGGCGACCGCGTCGGCGGCGCGCCCGGCAGCGAGGAGCGCGTCGACGCGCACGAGGCGCACCCAACCGTCCTCTGCCTCGTCGAGCCCGTCGAGGAGGTCCAGCGCGGCCTCGGGCCGCCCACTCGCGATCTCCCGGGACGCGGTGCGGCGCCTTGCCCGCGGGGCCTGCAGCTCGAGCAAGGCGACGGTGAACGCGCTGGCGGTCTCGTGATCCATGCTGGCGCAGGCCTCCGCGAGCGAGTCCAGGAACGCGACGCCGTTCCGTTCGCCGCCCATGACGCGAATGCCCTCCTCGACGTCCGACGGAGTGACCAGAAGGCGGCACGCGATCCCGCTCGCGTGCCCTGCCTGCAGCCGCTCGGACTCGCGCACCTCGAGCCAGGCCTGATCCCGGCGCCCCGAGTTCGCGAGCCACTCTCCCGCGACCAGATGCGGGGAGAACCAGCGCGGCGCGAGGAGCATCGCGGCGTTCAGCCACCGCGGCGTCGCCGGGTCCCCGCGCCTCGCGTGCGCGTACGCGCCCAGCAAGGCGAAGATCGGCTCGCCGGGGTGGAGCTCGATCGCTTCCCTGAGCTCACGGTCGACCGCGTCCGAGTCGCCTCGCTCGATCGTGACGGTCAGCTCGTCGCGAAGGGCAGAGACGCGCGACGCGGCCATGCTCGCGCCGGGGTACACGGCGAGCGCGAGCGCGATCGCGGGCACGGCGAATGCGGCAGGGGCCAGCCGTCCTGGGGCTGGCGTCGACGCGCCCGTCGTCCGCTCGGTCAGCGCAGCCGCAGCCAGCAAGGCCGCCACGCTACCGACGCCCACCATCTCGATCGAGAAGTCCACCAGCTCATGGGCCGCGAGGCCAGCCAGCGCGGCGAGCGCTCCGACTCGTTCCGCGGAGAGCTCGGAGCGCACTGCACGAAGAACGGCCGTGCCGAGCATCCCGATCATCCCGATGGCGAACGGGAAGCCCCACTCGGCGGCCCACTGGATGGGAAACGACTCCACGTACTCGAACCGCACGTCGGAGCCGGTGAGGTGGACGAGCGCCGTGGAGTACGCGCCGCGGCCCACGCCCACCCACGGCGACCGAACCGCGAGATCGAGCCCGTACAGGATGAAGTGGAGCTTGTTCAGCGTCGTGTTGTGCAGATCGTACGAGAGGTTCTCGAGCGCCGCGTAGACCATCAGGCCGATGCCGAGGAGCACGACGCCGCTGCCGGCCAGCACGACGGGTGAGAGCGTGATGCGCTTCGGTCCCTTCGCGCGGTTCGACGCGAAGCGGAGCGCCACGAACGCTCCGAGACCGACGACCAACCCGATGAGCCCGCCGCGACTCACGCACGCCACGCATCCGGCGCCGCAGAGGCCAGCCGCGATGAACCAGGCCAGCGCCTCGTTCTGCACGCGCGTGCCGAGCGCGAGGCCGAGCGCGCACGGCACGCCGAGCGCCAGGAACGCCGCGGCGTGGTTCTCGTTGAAGAGCGGGCTCGTCACCGTGAGCGGCACGGGCGGCTCGACGATCCCGTAGATGTTCTCGACGCCCGCGAGAGCGTGCAGCGCGATGAGGGCGACCATCACGATCGTCGAGATCGAGATCGCCGCGAGCAGTACGCGCCGTCGACCGTCCTGCACCGCGAGCGTTCCGGCGAGGACGAACGCGAGGAGCGCCGCACCGATGACGAGCGACTCGCTCGTGCCCGGCACGGAAGCGGTGATCGGCGCCCACGTCGGAGCGTCGCGTTCGAGCAGCGTCGCAGCCCACTCGGCCTGCTCGAGCGAGACGGGCTCGACCGTGCGGGGCGAGAGGAAGCGCAGCACTCCGGCGGGAAGCGGAACCAGCTGGAGCGCGGTCCAGATCAATCCGGCGGCAGCACCGAGGACCAGCGGCGATCGCTCGCGGGGCGGGCCGACGCGCCAGAGGAAGACCGCGGCGAGCGACGCCCCGATCACCGCGATGAGGATGATCGCCCAGGCCGGAATCCCGCCGATCAAGAGAGGCGGTAGTGTCGCCCCCAGCACGAGCGCTGCCGTCGGGAGTATCTCCCCCGGCCTCGTCCGGCCGCCCGGTCGGTCCCCCTTCCGCCGTCTGGCCAACCTATCTCAGCTCAGGGCTCGAAGTAGCCGCGGTACCAATCGACGAAGCGGCCCACGCCGACCTCGATCGGCGTCGCGGGTCGGAAGCCGACGTCGCGCACGAGGTCATCGACGTCGGCGTAGGTCGCCGGCACGTCGCCCATCTGCATCGGAAGGAGTTCCTTGGTCGCGGTCTTCCCGAGGGCCGCTTCGAGCGTCGCGATGAGGTGCATCAGCTCGACGGGCTGGTTGTTGCCGATGTTGTAGATCCGATATGGCGCGCGGCTCGACGCGGGATCGGGGTGGGCTCCCGACCAGGCCGGGTCAGACGCGGCCGGACGATCCGCGACGCGGACCACGCCTTCGGCGATGTCGTCGATGTACGTGAAGTCCCGCTGCATGCGGCCCTCGTTGAACACCTGGATCGGCTCGCCGTTCAGGATCGCGCGCGTGAACAGGAAGAGCGCCATGTCGGGCCGGCCCCAGGGCCCGTAGACGGTGAAGAAGCGGAGGCCGGTCGTCGGGAGGCCGTAGAGATGGCTGTACGTGTGCGCCATCAGCTCGTTGGCCTTCTTCGTCGCAGCGTAGAGGCTCAGCGGATGATCGACGTTGTGATGCACCGAGAAGGGCATCTCGGTGTTCGCGCCGTAGACGGAGCTGGAGGACGCGTATGCGAGGTGCTTCACGCCGTGGTGACGACAGCCCTCGAGGATGTTCACGAAGCCGACGAGGTTCGAGTCGACGTAGGCGTGCGGGTTCGTGAGCGAGTAGCGAACGCCCGCCTGTGCGGCGAGGTGCACGACCACGTCGAAGCGCTCCTTCCGGAAGAGATCGTCGACCGCCGCTCGATCGGACACGTCCCCGCGGACCAGACGAAACCCAGCCTTCGGCGCGAGCCGCGCGAGGCGAGCCTCTTTCAGCTTCGGGTCGTAGTAGGGGTTGACGTTGTCGAGGCCGACGACCGTGTCGCCGCGGTCGACCAGCAGGTGCGCGACGTGAGATCCGATGAACCCCGCCGCGCCGGTGACCAGGAACTTCTTCGTCATGAGTGACCCGCCTCGGCCATGTCAGAGACACCAGTACGCGAGGTCGCCCGGAAGCGCGGATGGCTCCAGCGCCGACTTCACGTCGACGACGACCCCGCCCTTTCGCACGAGCGCATGGATGCCCTCGCCCGAGTAGGCCGCGAACTCCTGGTGAGAGACGGCCAGGATCACCGCGTCGAGATCGACGAGGGCCCCGATCGGTGAGAGCGTCAGCCCGTACTCCTCGTGCGCCTCGTGCGCGTCGGCGCGCGGGTCGTGGACGAGCGGCTCGATCCCGAACTGCTTCAGCTCGGCGATGATGTCCGGCACCCGGCTGTTGCGGAGGTCCGGCACGTTCTCTTTGAACGTGAGGCCGAGGATCCCGACCTTCGCTCGACTGACGGGGCGGTCCTGCGCGATCAGCATCTTGATCGTCCGCTGCGCGATGTAGGTCCCCATGCCGTCGTTGATGCGACGCCCCGCCAGGATGACCTGCGGGTGATAGCCGAGGCGCTCGGCCTTCGCCGTCAGGTAGTACGGGTCGACGCCGATGCAGTGCCCGCCGACGAGGCCGGGTGTGAAGCGCAGGAAGTTCCACTTGGTGCCGGCGGCCGCGAGGACGTCGCGCGTCCGGAGACCGAGGCGATCGAAGATGATGGCGAGCTCGTTCATCAGCGCGATGTTCAGATCGCGCTGCGTGTTCTCGATGACCTTGGCAGCCTCTGCGACCTCGATGCTCGTCGCGCGATGCACGCCGGCTGGGATGATGCTGGCGTAGGCGCTCGCGACGCGATCGAGGGTGGCGGCGTCGCTGCCCGCGACGACCTTGATGGTCCGCTCGAGCGTGTGCTCGCGGTCACCCGGGTTGATGCGCTCGGGCGAGTAGCCGAGGAAGAAGTCCGTCCCGACGCGCAGGCCTGAGCGCGCCTCCAGGATCGGCCCGCAGAGCTCCCGGGTGACGCCCGGATAGACCGTCGACTCGTAGACGACGACCGCGCCCTTCGAGAGCAGGTGACGTCCGACCGTGTCCGACGCGCGCTCGAGGGGCGTGAGATCGGGCTGGCGGTCGATGTCGATCGGCGTCGGGACGGTCACCACGATGAACGTCGCTTTGCCCACCTCGGCGGGATCGGCAGTGAGGCGAAGTGAGGTCGTCCTCAGCTCGACCTCGTCGACCTCGTTCGTGCGGTCGATGCCATCGCGCAGCTCGGCGATGCGCCGCGCGTTGATGTCGAGCCCGACCACGTTCGCGAAGCGACGTGCGAACGCGAGCGCGACCGGCAGTCCGACGTATCCGAGGCCGACGACCGCGATCGTCTCCGCTTGGTTCTTCTCCACGTCGTCTTTCTGCACGGTGTCTCCCCTGGGTCGGGTGCTTTATCGGTGGCCGAAAACCGCGTCAAGCGCGGCGATGCCGCAAAGTTGCCGCTCGCTCCCCTCGCGTTCAGGCGCTTGACCCCCGGGGGCGCGACACGCATCACTGCCGCGCGCCTGATGTGTGGGATCGTCGCGCTGGTCGCTCGCCCGGGGCGTTTCGTCGAAGCCGACGTCGCGCGCGCGGTCGCGTCCATCCACCATCGCGGACCGGACGGCAGCGGCGTCGCCCGGGTGCACAGGAACGAGCACTGGGAGGTCTTCTTCGGGCACGCGCGCCTCTCGATCCTCGACCTGAGCGATGCGGGACGGCAGCCGATGGTCCGCGAGGATCGCGGCGCCATCGTGTTCAACGGCGAGATCTACGACCACGCGAGCCTCCGCAGCGCGCTCGTGCCCGCGGACTGGGAGCTGCGCTCGCGAACCGACACCGAGGTGCTCTTCGCGAGCATGCTGGAGAGCCCCGAGGCCGCGCTCCGGGCCGCGAACGGCATGCTCGCGGTCGCGCTCTTCGACGAGCGCGCCGAGCGGCTCGTCCTCGCGCGCGATCGGCTCGGCAAGAAGCCGCTCTTCGTCTATCAGACCGAAGACGTGCTGGCGGTCGCCTCCGAGCTCAAGTGCTTCGAGGCGCTCGGGCTGAAGCTGACGCTCGACGAGACCGGGCTCGCGCACTTTCGGTGGCTCAGCTACGTGCCGGGGCCGCGCTCGATCTGGCGGGAGTGCCGTAAATTCGAGCCGGCGACCTGGGCGAGCGTCGATCTTCGCCGCCCCACGCTCGGCGACATCGAGCCTCGGTCGTTCTGGGATCCTCTCGGCGGCTTCACGCGGCGCTTCTCGGGAAGCTATGCGGACGCCATGGACCAGGTGTCCTCGCTCATCGACGACGCGACCCGGATCCGGCTCGAGGCCGACGTGCCGGTGGGCGTGTTCCTGAGCGGCGGTATCGACTCGAGCCTCATCGCAGCGAGCGTCGCCAAGCAGCACGACAAGCACGTTCGAGCCTTCGTGGTGAAGGCCGCGGACCCTCGCCTCGACGAGTCCGAGCGAGCGCTCGCCACGGCGCGGCACCTCGGTCTCGACGTCCAGGTGCTGCCGCTCGATCCGGCGCGCTACGGACCGCTGATCGATCTCGTTCCGTTCCACTTCGACGAGCCGCACGCAGCGAGCTCGCAGATCGCCGTGATGGCGATGAGCGAGGCGGCGAAGCGGCACGTGACGGTCGTGCTCACCGGCGACGGAGGCGACGAGCTGTTCCTCGGATACCCATGGATCGCGCACCCAAGAACGCTCCGCGTCCCACGGGGGCTGCTCGCGAGGCTCCCGGGGTCGCGCGTGCTCCTCCGCGGCCTTCGGACGCCCGGCGCGCTTCCCGCCGTGGCGCGTCTGGTGGCGGCGCTGGGGCTCGAGCCGCGCTCGACGGCGAAGAAGCTCCGCATCCTGGAGGACGCGCTCGACCTCCCGCGCTCTCGCGACGTGTACGAGCTCTTCATGGCCACGAGGCTTCGCTCGATGCTCTCGCCCAGCGACCGCGCGCTTCTCGACCCGAGACCGTTCTTCGACACGGTTCGCGGCGCCTACCCGGGCTATGCGTGGGAGGCGGCCATCGGGAGAGACATGTTCAGCGCGCTCTCGGCGCTCGATACCGTCACGTACCTTCGAGACGACGTCCTCCAGAAGGTCGATCGAGGCACGATGGCGTTCGGCCTCGAGGCTCGCTCGCCGCTCCTCGACTACCGCATCGTGGAGCTAGCCCAGTCGCTGCCGACCTCGTTCAAGGCGCAGCGCGGCACGTTCAAGCGCATCCTGCGCGACCTCGCGGCGCGCGTCGTCGACCCTGCGCTCGCGCGACGCCCCAAGAGCGGATTCGGCATCGCGGAGCCCGCGGGCATGCCTGCCGGGGAGACACCCCTCGAGCGCTGGAACACGCTCATCGAAGCGCGATGGGCGGCGCGCTGGCTCCCGCACGGGTCACCATCGTGAACGAATCGTGTGATCGCGGGTCGAAGGTGGGCGGAGGCCACCCAGATTTCCTGAATCTGTGATAAC
This sequence comes from Polyangiales bacterium, assembly GCA_038252025.1. Lineage (GTDB taxonomy): Bacteria > Myxococcota_A > Polyangia > Polyangiales > Sandaracinaceae > JBBSAT01. The sequence continues at coordinate 6,862 of JBBSAT010000130.1, forward strand.
CCAAGCGCAACGAACCGCCTGAGCATGCGAGTCGAGACCTACGTCATCGCGTTCCTCGCAGCGGCCGCCATCAGCACGCTGTTGACGCCCATCGTGCGGGCTCTCGCCTTGCGCTACGGCTGGGTCGCGAACCCGGGCGGACGGAACGTCCATACGACGCCGACGCCGCGCGTGGGCGGCATCGCGATGTTCTTCGCGTTCGTCATCCCGCTGGGGTGTCTCATCGCGTTCTCGCCCGAGGTCCGCGCGCTGGCGGCCGACGAGACGAACGTGATGCGGATCGGTGCCCTGTTTGCGGGCGCGGTCACGATGTTCTGCGTCGGTCTCGTGGACGACCTCCGCGGCCTGCGCGCGTCGCACAAGCTCATCACGCACTTGATCGTCGGCGCCCTCGCGTGGGCCTGCGGTTTCCGCATCGACGGCGTCGAGATTCCGCTGCTCGGCAGCGTCTCGATGGGGATCTTCTCGCTACCGATCACCGTCATCTGGATCGCCGGCATCATCAACGCGGTCAACCTCATCGACGGGCTCGACGGGCTCGCTGCGGGCGTCGTGTTCTTCGCCTCTGTGACGAACTTCGTCGTCGCGATCATCTCGGGCGAGCCCCTCGTCGCCGTGTGGATGGTGATCGTGCTGGGCTCGGTGTTCGGCTTCCTCTTCTACAACTTCAACCCGGCCCGCATCTTCATGGGCGACTCCGGGTCGTACTTTCTCGGGTTCGTGCTGGCGGTCACCTCGATCTCGGCGCCCTTCCAGAAAGCCTCGTTCACGGTCTCCTTGGTGGCGCCCGTCGTCGCGCTCGGCGTGCCCATCATCGACACGCTGCTGGCGATGCTGCGCCGCTTCCTCGAGAAGCGGCCGCTCTTCTCGCCGGATCGGGGGCACATCCACCACCGCTTGCTCGACATGGGCATCACCCACCGGCGCGCGGTGCTCATCATCTACGGCGTGTGCGTCTGCCTCACGGTCGGCTCGATCGCCATCGCGCTCGGCAGGAGCTGGGAGATCGGCGTCGCGATCATCGCGGTGATCGCCGTCCTCTTCGGCCTGGTGCGCTTCATCGGCTACTTCGAGCACCTGAACACCGCGCGTCGGCAGCGCGCCAGGATCCGGAGCCGGGAGACCGAGCGGCTGCGCAGCGTGATGTACGAGCTTCGCCCCCACCTCGATCTCGCCCATACCGAGGAGGGCGTCCTCGCCGTTCTCGACTGGGTCAGGACCCGAGGCGGCCTCGAGTTCGTCGAGGTGGTGCGCTTCGTGGCCGCGACGAGCACGTCGCCCGAAGGCGAAGGCTCGTTCGTGAAGCGCTTTCCCGCCAGCGTCGGTCCTCGCGCGAAGGACGTCGTCACGGCGCGCTTCCCGCTCGGGCCCGAGCGCCGGGCGCACGCTGACGTCAAGTTCGGCTGGTCGAGCGAGTTCGGCGACGTCTCGCCGCACACCGACATCCTGCTTCAGATCGTCGTCGACGCCGTCGCGCGCCGTCTGGAAGAGCTCGACAGCGAGCTCGTCAGCCGCCCCGAGGCCGAAGCCGAAGCGATCGTCGAAGCCGCCTCGGCCCTCCTTCAGACGAGCGAGTGAGGCCCCAGAAAGCGAGAAGAGCGCCGGCTCTCTCGAGCGCGGCGCTCCTCGCGAGCTCAGATCCTCAGCCCAGGTTCAGGGCGTACCCGCCGGCGCGATACCTCGCGTCTGCTGCACCACGTCGCTGTCGACTGCGTTGTAGGGCCAGAGGCCCGTCACCATGGCGAGCAGAAAGTAGGCGATCGCGAGCCCACCCACGACGATCGAACCTTTCACGGCTGGACTTGCGTCTTCCCAGAATCCCATATGTTCGCCTCCGTTGACGTAGGCTCGTATCGTACGGAAGACCGGCGCTCATGGTCAACAACATCGAACGATTTCGCGCAGAGTGGAGTTTGCGTGCACGAAACGCGCTTCGTGACGCCGCGGAGATGGCGACCGTTGGAGGCCGCGTCGCGCTGCGGAAGGGGCTCGCGTTCAAGGCCTCGCCGGCAGGGCTCATGGTCCTCGCGCGTCAGCGGCTCGCAGGGTCGCTGGGACCCGCCGGGATCTTCCGCGTCCACGCACGCTCGCAGCCCGACGCGCTGGCGCTCGTCGACGACCGCCTGAGGCTGACCTACGGCGAGCTCGATCAGCGCATCGATCGGCTCGTGACCCGGCTCGTGCGCCATCACGGCGTCGGGCGCGGCAGCGCGGCCATCGCCGTGATGCACAACCGGCCCGAGTTCATCGAGGTCCAGGCCGCGATGGCCCGCATCGGCGGGGCGGCTGTCTCCGCGAGCTGGCGCTCCACGCGCGCCGAGCTCGAGTACCTCGTCGCCCACTCGGGCGCGAAGGTGATGTTCATCGAGAGCGAGCTCGCCGACCTCGTGACCAGCGCGCCGGAGCGCTTCCCGACGCTTCCGCTCCGGAATGTGTTCGCGATCGGCGGCACCCATCCCGGCATCGAAGCCTACGACGACGTCGTGTCGCACGGTCCCGCCGAGCGTCACGACGGCGACTCCGAGGCCGCGTCGGTGGTGATCTACACGTCGGGGACGACGGGCAAGCCGAAGGGCGCGGTTCGGCGCTTCGGCAAAGAGGGTCACCTCGCGTACGCGCAGATGCTCGACGAGCTCCCGGTGAGCGTCGCGGACCGACATCTCGCGGTCTGTCCGCTCTACCACTCCACCGCGTTCGCGTTCGCTTCGATCACGTACCTGCTGGGCGGCACGGTCTTCGTGGAGCGCAAGTTCGATCCGGAAGCGACGCTGCGGCTGATCGCCGCCGAGCGCATCACCACGACGGCGATGGTGCCCACGATGCTGTCGCGTCTGCTCGCGCTCCCGCCCGAGGTCCGCGCCGCGCACGACACGCGTAGCCTCCATGCCGTCTTCTCGGGCGGCGCGCCGCTCTCCGGTGTGCTCGCGAGAGAGTTCATGGAGGAGTTCGGGCACGTGCTCTGGAACTTCTACGGAGCCACCGAGACCGGAATGAACACGATCGCGACGCCCGACGAGCTGCTCTTCTCGCCGGGGACGATCGGGCACGCCGTGCGCGGGAACGAGATCCGCCTCCTCGACGACGAAGGTCACGAGGTGAAGCGCGGGGAGACGGGCGAGCTCTTCGTGAAGAACGCGCTCCTCGTCGCGTACCTCCAGGACGACGCGGCCACGAGCGCTTCGATGCGCGATGGCTTCTTCAGCGTCGGCGACCTGGCGCGCCAGGACGAGCGCGGCCTCTTCCACATCGAGGGGCGCAAGCGCGACATGATCATCTCGGGCGGCGTCAACGTGTACCCGGCGGAGGTCGAGGAGGTCCTCGCGCAACATCCCGCGGTCCTCGAGGCGGCGGTGGTGGGCATCGAGGATCGTGATCTCGGCGAGCGGGTGCGGGCCTACGTGGCGCTGCGCTCGGGAGCGACGGCGGATCCGGTCGAGATCCAGCGCTTCTGCCGGGAGCGGCTGAGCGGACCGAAGGTGCCGAAGGACGTGCGCGTGCTGCCGGAGCTTCCGAAGAACCCGACGGGAAAGATCCTCAAGCGCGAGCTCCGAGAGCTCGGCTGACTCAGCCGCGCGACGCGAGGCGGAGCTCGATCCGGCGGAGGACGCGGGCGCCAGTCGGCAGGACGAAGGCGTCGACGCAAGCGGCAGCGATCGCGATGAGCGCGGGCGACGCGATGCCGAACGCCCCCAGCGCGATGAGCGAGGCTCCACCGACCGCGGCGACGGCCGTCGCGCGCGTTGCCTCCCGCCTGGCCGCGTGCGCGATCCAGAGCGCCCCGGCGGCATCACGGACGTCCTCGCCCGTGAGCGCGATCGCCCGGTCGCCGTCGGGGCCGCCCGCCGCTGCCAGCACCACCGGAACGTCGGCAGCCGCGAGAACGTCGGCGTCGTGCTCCGGGTGCGCGACGCTCGCGACGACGCCGCCCGCGTCACGCAGCCGCCGCACCTCTGCGCCGCGCTCTTCGGGCGTGAGGTCCGCGCGCACGTGGTCGACGTCGAGGCCCTTCGCGATGGCGTCGACGGTGCCGCGCGAGTCCCCCGAGAGGAGCACGACCTCGACCCCCAGATCGATGAGCCGCTGCACGGCTGCGCGGGCCCCAGGGCGCTCCTCGTCGCGAAGCGAGATCAACGCTCGCACGCGTCGATCGACGGCGACGAAGAGCGCGAGATGCCCGCGAGCCTCGGCGCGCGCCGCGTCGGCTTCTGCGATGGCGATCGTCGCGCCGTCCTCGAGCAAGAACTGCCGCGTGCCGATCACGATCGACTCGCCCCCGGGAGCCGTCGCTCGAACGCCGCGACCGGGTACGTACGAGACGCGCCGAACGGGCACGAGCGCGATCCCGCGCTCGACGGCGTGCTTGATGATCGCGTGACCGATCGCGCTCGGCTCGAGAGCCGCCTCGGCGGACGCGGCCAGGGCGAGCGCGCCATCGAGGTCACCGCCCTCGAACGCATGCGTCTCCACGACCTCCGGCGCGCCTTCGGTGAGGGTGCCGCGGACCGAGAGAACCGCGACGCTCGTACGCCCCGCGCGATCGAGGGCGCGCGCGCTCGCGAACGTGATGCCGCGCTCTGCGGCGGCGGCGCCGGCCACGACGAACGGCGTGTCGGCTGCGCGGCGCAGCGCGAGGAGCGGCGCAGCGAGGAAGACGGAGGCGGCCGCGCCGAGGCGCGCAGCGAGGCTGTCACCCGCGTGTGCGACGGTCACCGCGAGCAGCACGCCCGCTGCGAGGACGCCGGTCGCGATCACCTCCGCGCGGAGCGCCACGCGCGTGAGCGTCGCGGCATCGGCCGCCGAGCCATCGCCGAAGCGAGCAGGGCGAAGGAGCGCGCGATCGTCCCCGACGTGAGTCGCGAGCACGCGAATCGCGCCCTCGACCAAGCGCGCCCCGGCCACGAGCGAGTCACCCGGAGAGCGCTTCGCGGCCGCGGTCGCGGTCGGATGAAGGAGCGCGTAGCCCTCCCCCGCTCGCACGACGCCGTCGACGCACACCGTCTCGCCCTCGCGGACGAGGATCTCTTCGCCGACCCGGACGCGCGCTGCGTCGATGTCCGCGGCCGCGACCGCGAGGGGCTTGCCCTCCACGCCGGCGGGGACGTGAGCGCGGGAGGGCATGCGCGCAGCGAGCGCGCGGACGATGTGCTCCACCGAGAGAGCCGAGGTCGCGTCGAGCCACCAGCGCGCGTTCGCGAGGCCGGCAGCGAGCGCGGCGCCGGCGATGAACCACCTCGGATCGCCGCCTCCGCTGAGGCGCACCATCCCGGCCGCGCAAGCCAAGAGAGCTCCGAGCGGCGCTGCGAGGTAGGTGGCGATGCCAGCGCTCAGTCGGACGTGGCCCCCGAGCACCAGCGCGACGGCCGCGGACGCGAGCGCGAGCGTCGAGCCGATGCTCGCGAGGGTCCAGTTGGTCGCGAAGACCGAAGCGAGCAGCGAGGCGGCCGCGAGCCCCAGCGCCAGAGTTGGGGGAGCGGGCGGCGCGGCCGGCTGTGCGAGCCGAGCGCCGGTCCACTCGCCGCTGCCGATACGCGCGCGACGCCGACGTGAGGAGCGCGTTCCAGCGTCGATCCCGGACGACGGCCAGGAGGAGCTCGCCGACCGCGATCGCTCTTCGTTCGTCGACGCCGCGTTCTCGACGCGCAGGGTGAGCGCGTACTCGGCGCGGCAGGCCTGCCCGCAGAGAAAGCGAAACCCCTCCGCGATGAGCACCACCTCGGCCGCGCGCAGGGGCTCGACCGGCGTGCCGCACACGGGGCACGGACGCTCGGGAAGACGCGGTCTGGCGGAGCTCGGGTCGAGCACGGCCGGGTGGCCTACGCGCTCCGTGCCAGGCGGTCAAAGCCTAGCGGCGCTTCAGGGCGAGGCGTGCGCGAGGCCCACTTCGGCGTAGGGATCCCGGATGCGCGCCGGTCCGCCGGCGAAGTGCGTGTCGAGGAAGTCGAGCCACGCGGACGCGCCGACATCGCTGGCGCCGACGTTCCCATGGGTCGCCATCTCGCTGCCGCCCATGTCGTCGCCGACGACGTCGAACTGCAGCAGCCCGCCCGTCACGGTGCCTCCGCTCCCGTCGGGATAGTTGCCCATGATCGGGCCGGCGATCGACGAGAGCCCAGGCACAGGGCGCAGCAGGGTCTCCACGATCGGCAGGTCCCCGAACGAGCGTGCGAGAGCGTAGTTGGCGACGTTCGGCACGGTGTCGTCGTCGAGGACCACCCCGAGAAGAACGCTCTGAGGGTCGCCTGCTGCCGGCAGTCGCGCTGTGAGGATGTGCTCGCCGTAGCTCGCCGCATCGCCACGCTCGATGATGGTCTGGAGGATGGGGAAGAAGCGGCGCACGTCGCCGTCGGTCGTGCCGCGTGGGCGTACCAGCGCGACGAGCGAGCCGAACGTCGCGCTGTCGCTGATGATCGTCGAGACGCGGCCGCCCGGGACCACGAGCACGCCCGCGCCGACGTCGGGCGAGAGCGCGAGGAGCTCCGGCCCCATGATCCCCCCGAGCGAGACGCCGAGGTAGGCGACGCGCGCGACGTCGAGGTCGGCCAGGCCGTCGCCATCGACGTCCGGGGTCGACCGGAGGAGCGAGAGGAGCTGGAGCTTGTCCCACGTGCTCGCCCGGAAGTTGTCGCGGAGGCGCGCAGCCTCGAGCGCCCGGGTCCTGATCGCGGAGAGGTTGATGCCGAAGAAGGCGAAGAGCGTGTCGAGCGCCGGACGGCCGGGGTCCGCGACCGTCGGATGGTGTCCGTGCTCGTTGGCGTCGATCGCCACCGTCGCGATGCCGACGGGAGCGGCGAAGTGCGCGAGCCGTTCGGCCTGATCACGCGCTCCCGTCAGCCCGTGGCCGTAGACGAGAAGGGGAAAGGGGCCGCTGCCCGTCAGCGGAAGCCAGAGCGAGACGGGGATCTCGTAGGTGCGAACCGGCGTCGCGGCGGCGAGCGCCGCGCGTCGGAAGACGCCGTCCGCATCGCGATAGTCGCCCGCGATGAAGGTGCCCTCGCAGTGTTTCCATTCGGGCTCGTCCACACAGGTCGGTGGCGTGGCCCAGGTGAACGTGCGGCCGAGGACATCCGCGGCGACCGCGCTGGAGTCGAGCGTCGTGGTCTGCGTGGGATAGACGTCGAGCGCGATCAGCTCGCTCGCGCCGGCGATCGCGCCGACGCTCACCATCGCGTCGATGGCCTCCTGCGTCTCGGCGTCCGGTGTCCCGATGCGCGCGGCCATCTCCTCGGAGCTCTCGAGGCAGCCGCCAGCGGCGGAGGTGAGTGCGCGCGTGACGAAGGCGACCACCCGCGCGTGCTCGGGCAGGGGACGCAGCGGCGCGAGCATGAGCGTCGCGCCCTCGTCCGTCGTGGTGACGAGCGCCGGCACGAACCGGGGAGTCGAGCCGAGCACGACGAAGCCGACCCCGGAGGACGCATCGAGCGAGAGCGCCGAGATCATGGCCGTGTCGAAGCTCCGCCCGAACGAGAAGTACGCTTCCGCCGAGACGCCGAACCCATCCACCTCGTCGAGGTCGTCGGTCAGCGTTCCCGCGTAGCCGGCCAGCCTCATGCCCAGCACCGGGTAGTCGGCGGGATCGAATTCGAGACGCTGCCCGGTCGGCGTCGTCGGATCGTCGACGAGGAGCTCGGTCGCAGGCCACATCGGAATCTCGGACTCCGCATGCGACATGAGCACCGTGCAGCTCGGGCCGCCGTCGATCCCGACATCGCTGCGCGCGTCGCTCTCGCCGGCGTCGACCGTCGGAGCTGCGGGCTCCGAGCACGCAACGGTCATCACGATCGAAAGTAGAAGCGTACGGCGCTGGGTCATCGCGTCCTCCGGGGCCTTCGGGTCATCGAACGTCGGTGCGCAGCAGCTCACCGTCGACGCATTCGTAGCGGCGCAGCGAGACTTCACCGGACTCGGGTTGCGCGACCAGGAGCGCTTCTCCGGTCCAGACGGCGCGCGATCCCGGAGGGGCGAGCGCCTCGGGCAGCCAGGCCTCGAGGCGGCTCTCGGACGCGGTGAGCGGCAGCGCGAGCTCCGCTCTCGCTCCGACGGTCAGCGTCGGGCGCCCGTGATCGCATCGCGCCGCGAACACCGCCGGCTGCACGGAGGTAGGAACGCGACCCGTCTCGGTGATGCGCGCGAGCGCGTCGCCACCGTGGCAGTGCGCGCGGAGGACCACGCTGGCCCCGGCGGGCGCGAGGGCGGTCGGAACGCAGCCGGGCAGCACCTCCGCTGCAGCGGCGTACGAGACCGCCGGGTCGATGACGTACACCGTCGTCGCGGGGTGCTCTCCGAGGTGACAGACCGCGTAGTACGAGCGCCCTGCGGCTGACAGGGCGCCAGGCAGCAGCGGGTCGCACGCGGTCGCGACCTCGAGCGGGGTGTCGCCGCGACCGGGGGCGCCCGTCGCGCCGAGGCTCTGGCGCGTGAAGCGCGTGCAGAGCCCGGACGTCGCCGTACAGGGCGCAGGCGCGATCCGATGGGTGACCCAGAGCGCTCCGTCTGCGCCGCTCGAGACGATGACGTTCCCTCGGCCGCGCGACTCGTAGCGATCCGCGGACGCGAGCTCACGGGCGGCGGTGAAGTCGCCGGGCGCGCTGGCGTAGGCCGCCTCGATGACGGACTCGTCCCGCAGCATCACGACCCATGCGACTCCGACGTGTCCGGCGGCCGCCGCCATCGACAGCTCGGCGATCTGGGGCGGGCCTTCTTCGACCGCTCCGGCGGCGGCGGCGCTGTGTCGCGCGAGGTCGATCTCCGCGCCGCGCGCCGCGCCCGCAGGCCCGAGCTCGATCGAACGGACGCCGCCGCCCTCGCTCGCCGGAACGCCCCACGCGAAGAGCACCGAGTCTCCGCTCGCGACGAGATCGAAGGCGGAGGCGCTCGCGACCCTCCGCGGCGAGAGGATCGGCGCGGGAGCCGGCGGCGGCGCGGGCGGCGGCGCGGGCGGCGGCGGATCCGCGCACCCCGCGGCGACGAGAACGACGAGGAGAGCGGCCGGGCGCACGCGCCGAGGGTACACGAGCGCCGCGCTGGCCAGGTGGCGCGCAGCGCTCTCAGGGCTTGGCGGCCGCGCGGCGGATCCGGTCGGCGACGGCGAGACCTATCCCGCGCTCCTCCGGCAGCTCGATGATCACCTCGTCGTGTGCGTCCGCGTCCAGGGCGCGCAACGTCGCGTAGAGCGTGCGTGCACGGGCGGCGCCTTCTCCAGCAGACACGAACGTCGCGCCAGAGACGGGCGCGCTCCCGACGAACGCGATCTTGCCTGAGCTCTCGGCGATGCGCGCTCTGGCCTCGTCGAGATCGCGCACGGCGACCACTCGTGCACGCGGAGCGTAGTGCGCGGCCAGCATGCCTGGCGCCCTGGCCTCGCCGCCGCGGCCGTCGGCGAGCTTCGCACCGAGCACCTCCTCGATCGTCTCCACGTCGATCCCGCCGGGCCGGAGCAGCGTCGGGACTCCGCTCGTCACGTCGACGATCGTCGACTCGAGCCTGACCTCGCACTCGCCGCCGTCGAGGAGCGCGACCGAGTCGTCGAAACCCTCTGCGCGCACGTGCGCGGCGCTCGTGGGGCTCACGTGGCCGAACTTGTTCGCCGAGGGAGCCGCGATCGCGACCCCTGTCGCACGGAGGAGCGCGAGCGCGAGCGGATGCCGCGGCACGCGCACGGCGACGGTGTCTCGCCCCCCCGTCACCGCATCGAGCACGCCCGCCCGCCGCCACAAGACCAGCGTGAGGGGCCCGGGCCAGAGGACGTCGGCCAGCCGCCGGGCCGCCGGAGGAATCTCTCTCACCCAGGCCTCGAGCTCGGCGCCGCTCTCGAGATGGACGATGAGCGGGTGCGTGCGGGGCCGGCCTTTCGCGACGAACACGCGATCGAGCGCCTGCGCGTCGTCGGCCCGTGCGCCGAGGCCATAGACCGTCTCGGTCGGAAAGGCGACGAGCCCACCCTCACGAAGGGTCCGCGCCGCTTGCTCCAAGTTCACGTCCCGCACGCGATCGATCTAGCGCGAACTTGACCCGCTGCCCCCATCCGTGAGCAGATCGCGAGCATGTTCCAAGACCTCCTGAAGGACGTCGTGCATCGCACCGAAGGCGCGCTCGCGGGCCTCATCATGGGCTTCGACGGGATCGCCGTGGAGACCTATGTCCGTGGTGACCAGGAGGTGCCGTTCGAAGTCGAGAACGTCGGCATGGAGTACAGCGTCATCCTCAAGGAGATCGCGAAGGCAGCCGAGCTGCTCGACTCCGGGACCGCGAACGAGATCTCCATCCAGGCGGAGAAGTTCACGACCGTCATCCGGCTGATCAACGACGACTACTTCGTCGCTGTCGCGATCCGTCCCGAGGGCAACTACGGCAAGGCGCGCTTCCTGCTCCGGACGCGCGTTCCCGAGCTCGCCGCGGAGCTGGGCGGCTGATCCATCTCGGGGCTGAGGCCGCCCCTCTTTCACGCGGACCAGCGAGATGAAGCCCAACGAGCGCATCCGTGTCGTGGTCCTCCACGGCCCGAACCTGAACCTCCTCGGGACGCGCGAGCCCGCGATCTACGGAGCGACCACGCTCGCCGAGATCAACACGGCGCTCGCGGGGCTCGCCACCGAGCTCGAGACGGAGCTGCACATCCACCAGTCGAACCACGAGGGCGCGCTCGTCGACCACATCCAGGCGGCCAAGCGGTCTGCGGCCGGCATCCTCATCAACGGGGGCGCCTACACCCACACCTCGATCGCGATCCGCGACGCGATCGCCGCCGTCGCCCTCCCCGCGGTCGAAGTTCACCTGACCAACGTGCACGCTCGCGAGGCCTTCCGGCGCCACAGCTACCTGGCTCCGGTGTGCGTCGGGACCATCTCGGGCTTCGGTGCCGACTCGTACATGCTTGGCTTGCGCGCGCTTCTCGGCTATCTCCGGCGACCGTAGGAGAACCGATGGAGATCGACCTGAAGCAGCTTCGCGAGCTCATGCGCTCGCTCCGGCAGTTCGACGTCACTGAGGTGGAGATCGAGAAGGACGGTGAGCGGATCTACCTCCGCCGCGGTGCCGACGGGGCCGTGGCCGTCGCGGCGCCCTCCGGCACGGTCGCACCGCCCGCAGGAGGCGGGAGCATCCCGCCACCCCCGCCGGTCCCGGCGGAGGCGCCCGCCTTGGCCGTGAACGACCCGAGCATCGTGACCATCACGTCGCCGTTCGTCGGCACGTTCTATCGGTCCCCCTCGCCGGACGCGCATTCGTTCGTCGACGTCGGGAGCGAGATCCGCCCCGGCACGGTCCTCTGCATCGTGGAAGCGATGAAGCTGATGAACGAGATCGAGTCGGAGATCGCGGGGTCGATCGTCGAGGTCGTCGCGGCCAACGGCAAGCCGGTCGAGTACGGCGACACGCTGTTCCGCGTCCGCAAGTCCTGACGATGCAGACGACGCGCTGCGGGCGACTCTCATGATGAAGAAAGTCCTCATCGCAAACCGCGGCGAGATCGCGCTGCGCGTTCTGCGCGCGTGTCGCGAGCTCAACCTCGCGACGGTCGCCGTTCACAGCGAGGTCGACACCAACGCGCTGCACGTTCGCTTCGCAGACGAGGCCGTCTGCATCGGGCCGGCGCGATCGTCTGCGAGCTACCTCAACATCCCCGCGATCATGGCGGCCGCGGAGATCACGGGCGCCGACGCGGTGCACCCCGGCTACGGCTTCCTGAGCGAGAACGCCGAGTTCGCAGACATCTGCGCGCAGTGCGGGCTCACGTTCATCGGGCCGACGCCGGACGACATGAAGAAGTGGGGCGGGAAGGTCCCCGCGCGGGCGCTCGCCCGATCGCTCGGCATCCCGCTCCTCCCGGGGACCGGCGTTCTGGTCGATGGGGAGCACGCCGTCCGCGAGGCCGAGAAGATCGGCTACCCGGTCATCTTGAAGGCGTCGGCGGGTGGCGGCGGCCGCGGCATGAAGATCGTTCGCTCGAGCGAGGAGATCCTCCGGGTCTTTCCGCAAGCGCGCACCGAGGCGATCAACGGCTTCAAGAACGGCGACATCTATCTCGAGCGCTACGTCGAAGAGCCTCGGCACATCGAGTTTCAGGTCCTCTGCGACCCGAAGAAGGACATGGTCCTCGTCCTCGGCGAGCGCGAGTGCTCGATCCAGCGGCGGCACCAGAAGGTCATCGAGGAGGCGCCGAGCGTCGCGGTCACGGACGAGCTCCGCGCAGACATGGCGAGCACCATCACGCGCGCGATGAAGGAGACGGGCTACACGAGCGCTGGGACGCTCGAGTTCCTGCTCGACGAGCGCGGGAACCTCTCGTTCATGGAGATGAACACACGCATCCAGGTCGAGCATCCGGTCACCGAGATGGTGACCGGCATCGATCTCGTCGCGGAGCAGATCCGCGTCGCGGCGGGGATCCCGATCGAGTTCCCGATCGGCCCGGTGAAGCCTCGCGGGCACGCGCTCGAGTGCCGCATCAACGCCGAGGATCCCGAGAGCTTCGCCCCGTGGCCCGGGCTCATCACCGAGTACCACCCGCCCGGCGGGACGGGCGTTCGCGTGGACGGCGGCGTGTTCGGCGGCTGGCGCGTCCCGGGCGACTACGACTCGTTGCTCGTCAAGCTCATCACCTACGGGCGCAACCGGAAGGAAGCGATCGTCCGGATGAGGCGCGCGCTCGACGAGACGATCATCGAGGGCATCCGCACGAACATCCCGCTCCACAGGCGGATCATGGACGAGCCCGACTTCGAGAACGGAAACCTGTCGACGAAGTTCCTCGAGCGCCTCTTGCCGAAGATGCGTGAAGAGAAGATCGCGAGGGCCGCGCTGGCAGCCGCCGAGGTCGAGGCCGCGGCGAAGGCCCGTCGCTGAGCCCGGTCGCTGCGCGCTCTAGTATCCGGCGGTCTTGAGGGCGCGACCGAGGTTCACCATCTCGATGGCGGCCAGCGCCGCGTCGAACC
>JBBSAT010000131.1:0-19754 GCA_038252025.1 Polyangiales bacterium
GCACCTCGGTGACGACCTCGCGTCATCGCCCGAGGGGGGCCGCGTCGACACGCACCCGAGCTGGTCACCCGACTCGCAGTACGTCGCGATGCAGCACGGGAACTGGTCGCGGACGACACAGGGAACGGGCGACACGTTCGCGGATGGCTTCGCGAACGGCGCGATCTACCTACTGTCACGCGACGGCACGGTCGTGCAGCGCCTCGACAACGCGGTCGGCGGCGCGCACGGGCACCGAGACTACTGGCCGACGTTCTCTCCCTTCGTCTCGCGCGAGCCCGACGGCACGGTGTTCCTCTGGCTGGCGTTCACGTCCGGCCGCGACTACGGGAACGCACAGGTCGGAACGGCGGCTGCGCCGGACGTTCTCGGGCGACAGATCTGGGTCACCGCGCTCGAGATGCCGGGCGGCGAGTTCCCGGAGCTCATCGCGAGCGATCCATCGCACGTGCCGTACTGGCTGCCGGGGCAAGCGACGGATCTCGAGAACCTCGGAGCGTATTGGTCCGCGCTCGCGTGTCGCCGTCCCGACGCGGAGTGCACGATCTCGTCCGAGTGCTGCTCGGGCTACTGCGCCGCCGACGCCACCGGGGCGCTCACGTGTCAGACGCCGCCGGCCGATCGCTGTCGCGACGAAGCCGACTCCTGCGGGGCGTCGGGCGACTGCTGCCGAGGCCTGATCTGTCAGGGCAACGCGTGCGTCTCCGAAGGGCCCATCTGAGGGCTCGCCCCTCGTCGAGACAGAGCCATGCGCTTTCTCCGCTATCTCACGCTTCTCTCGCGGTCCGCCGAGCCGCGCCGGCGCTCCACCACGACGCCCGAGCCCGCCGCAGCGCCCGGTCCGGTCGAAGGATCGGCCGCCGCTGCGGACGAGGGGGTCGACGCACTCGGCGGCAGGCCCGACGTGCCTTGCCCCACGGAGGACCGCGGGCGACGATGATCGACCGTGCGCAGGTCGAGCCGTCGCGTCGCCGCCGCTGATCAACGGATCGGCTCGAGGCCCGATCTGCTCCCGGAGTACGCGACCACGTTCTTCGGTAGGCGCGCGGAGCTCTCCGCCATCGAGCAGGCGTTCACGCAGCGGGGCGCTCGCTTGGTCACGCTGCTCGGCGCGGGTGGCGTCGGCAAGACGCGTCTCGCGCGGGAACATGCGCGCGCAGTCGTGGCCCGCGGAGAGGTGCGCTTCGCAGAGCTCACCGAGGCCACGACGCCGGTCGGCGTCTGCCATGCCGTCGCCGTCGCGCTCGACGTCGCGCTCGACCGGGGCACCGATGCCGATGAGCTCGCGGACGCCGTCGGGGCCGCGCTCGCCGGCAGAGGGCCGATGTTGCTCGTCCTCGACAACCTCGAGCACGTGGCCGCTCACGCGCCGAGCTTGCTGGGTCGATGGTTGCGGGCGGCTCCCGAGCTGCGTCTCCTCGCGACCTCGCGCACGCGTCTCTCTCTCTCTGCCGAATCGGTCCTCGAGGTCGGCCCGCTCGAGCTCCCCGAGGACGGGCAGGCCGCCGGCGCGAGCGATGCTGTTCAGCTCTTCGTCGACCGCGCCAAGCACGCTCGGGCGAGCTTCTCGCCGACGGAGGCGGAGCAGAGCCTGCTCGCCGCGCTCGTCCGTCGGCTCGATGGCTGGCCGCTCGCCATCGAGCTCGCCGCGGCCCGCATCTCCCTGCTCTCGCTCGACGACCTGAGCCGCGCGCTCGAGCATCGCTTCGAGCTCCTCCGCGCTTCCGTGCGAGATGTCCCCGAGCGCCATCGCACGCTCGAGCGCACCATCGGCTGGTCGTGGGACCTCCTGAACGAGGCCGAGCGCCGCGCCCTCGCCGAGTGCTCCGTCTTTCGCGATGGCTTCACCCTCGATGCGGCGCGCGCCGTCCTGAGCGTCGGCGAGCGCCGAGACGTTCTCGATCTTCTCGAGAGCCTCCGCGACGTGTCCCTTCTCAACACCGAGACCTCGACGCAACACCCTGGCCTGCGCTTCCGCCTCTACGAGAGCGTGCGCGAGTTCGCCGGCCAGAGGCTGGTCGGCGAAGCGCTCGTGGAGACGCAGCGCCGCCACGCCGAGCACTTCGCGAGCTGGGGAGAAGCGCTTGCGCAGAAGGCTCTCGTCGGGTCCGCCCGCGAGGAGGCGCGTCGACGGCTGCTCGCCGATCTCGACAACCTCGCGCTCGCGCATGCCTGGCCCCTCTCCACCGAAGGCCTCGACGTCGAGACGCGCGCCAGGCTCGCCCTGCGCGCCGCGCTCGGGCTCGGCGCGGTGTTCGCCGCGCGAGGGCCGAACCGTTCCTACCTCGACACCTTCGATCGCGCGCTCACTGCCGCGGCGCATGCGGCCGAGCCGACGGCTCCGACGGACGTCGCGCGCCACGCGCACGCGCATCTCGGGCGCGCGGAGGCGCGCCTGCGCCACGGCCGAGTCGAGGACGCGCGCGAGGATCTCGATCGAGCGGCCGATCTGGCTCGCGTCCACGGCGATCCGGCGCTCTCGGCGACGGTCGCCTTGTCGAGCGGCGGCTGGGCGTGGCTCCAGGGCCTCTTCGACGAGAGCGCGCGCGAGGCGGAGCGCGCACTCACGCTCGCGCGGCGAGGCGGCGCCCGCGCGTTGGAAGCGCGAGCGCTGGATGACCTGGCGCGCATCGCCGTGCTGCGGGGCGATCTCGATCGAGCGCGGGAGACCTGCGCCTCGGCGCTCGCGCTGCATCGTGAGCTCGAAGACCAGGATGGCGCGCTCCGCGCGGCCTTCACGCAAGCCGAGATCGCGATGGACGGCGGCGCCGCCGAGGAAGCGCGCGTCCTTCACGAGGGCGTCCTCGCGCGGAGCCGCGTGCTGGGGGACTCGCGCATCGAGAGCGCGTCCATGCTCTCGCTCGCCGCGCTGGCACAGCACGAGGGTCGCTTCGAGATCGCGCTCGCGCTCTACGACGATGCGCTCGCCCTCTTGAGGAGCGTGGGAATTCGCAGCGCCGAGAGCCTCACGCTCGCGTACCGCGCCGCGTGCCTCGAAGAGGCCGGGCGCATCGACGACGCGCGCGCGTCGTATGGTCAGGCGATCGCTCTCGCGCGAGCGTCTGGCAACCGCCTGGTAGAAGGCCTCGCGCTCGCATGGCTCGCACGGCTCGCCGCGGACGCAGACGACGCCTCCACGGCCGAGGTGCACATCGAGGCTGGCGCGAGGCTCCTCGAAGATATCGGCGACGACGTGCGCGGTGAGGTCGTCGCGATCTGTCGTGATCACATCGCGCTCGCTCGAGCGCGCACCTTGGAAGAGAAGCGCCCGAGCGAGGCCCGCGCGGTCCGGGCCGCCGTTCGCGCGCACGCGGCCTCCGTCCGCGCGGCGCGCACGGGCTCCTCCTGGGACGTGAAGAGCGCGCTCGGGTTCCTCCAGCGCGCGATGCCCGAGGCGCCGAGCGAGGTCACCGACGCCGCCGCGCGCCTCGAGATCGCGCGCAGCGGAAAGTGGTTCCGGGTGGACGGCGTCGTCGTGGATCTCGCGCGCCACGGCGCGCTCACGCTCATCGTGGAGCTGCTCGCCTCCCGCGCCGTGTCGGCTCCCGGGCAGCCCGCGTCCGTCGAGGCGCTCTTCGCGGCTGGCTGGCCGGGCCAGCGCGCGCACCCTCGCTCGGTCTCGAGCCGCGTCTACACCGCGATCGCGACCCTTCGCCGCTTGGGCCTCCGCGACATGCTCGCCCGCCACCACGATGGGTATCTGCTCGATCCGAAGGCGCGCGTCGCCATCGTCGAAGAGCACGACGGATGATCTCTGGCACGAGGCTCGCTAATCCTCTGATCGTCTGCGGCGGAGCAGAGAAGGAACAGAGCCAGGAGAGACATCACGTACCGCGTTCGTGAGGGCCACGTGCAGCCGCACAGAAGCGATGCTGGCAGGCCCGCACTCCAGACGGAGAGGACCTCGGATGAGACGCTCATCGAGAGGCACCCTCGAAGCTGGATAAACGACCCGCGGTCGCGCGCTGCCTCGTGAGGCGACGCGAGCTTCCTATCCGCCGCAGACCTCGTCTACGAGGGCCGACGACGAACCGGGTCCGTCGGTCACTCGACGAAGGCGTCGGTCGCTCACTTCACGACCACCACCTCGAACGTCCCCTCGCGGCGCTCGAGGTGGACGCCCACGTCGTCGTGGTGGTTCTTGAGCACGAGATCGGCGACGGCGTCGCCCACTCTCAGCCTGCGGATCGTGATCTGCTCGAGCGCGGCGGGCAGCACGGGACGGTCGAGGACGATCCGCGAGCGCGTGGCGTCCACCTCGAGCCCGAGGCAGGCGGCGAGGAGCAAGAACACCGCACCCGCGGCCCACGCCTGTGGCGCGCATGCGACGGGATAGAGCGTCGGCCCCTCCTCGGGACGTCGCCGAAAACCACAGAAGAGCTCCGGCATGCGTCGCTGATCGAAGTGGGTGCTCGCATCGAGGAGGCTCGAGAGGATGCGCGAACACCCCTGCTTGAAGCCGTAGCGCGCCATCCCCATCGCGATGATCGCGTTGTCGTGCGGCCACACCGAGCCGTTGTGATAGGAGATGGGGTTGTAGCGCGCTGCCCGCGCGTCGAGCGTGCGGACACCCCAGCCCGAGAAAGAACGCTCGTCCAGCAGCGTCTCGACGACGCGTCTCGCGCGCGCTGGCTCGACGATGCCTGCGAACAGGCAGTGTCCTGCGTTGGACGCTCGCACGCGACACTGCTTTCTCTGTGCGTCCAGCGCGAGGGCGTAGGTGCCGAGCTCCTCGCACCAGAACGCCTTCTCGAAGCGCTCGCGAAGCGCTTCGGCCGTCTTGTCGAGCTTCGAGGCGCGCTCCGTCTCGCCGAGCGCGCGCGCGAGCTCGGCCCCCGCGCGTCGCGCCGCGTACACGTAGCCCTGGACCTCGGCGAGGGCGATGGGCGCTTCGGCGAGCTCCCCGTCGGCGTGCGCGATCGCGTCGACCGAGTCCTTCCACCCCTGCGAGACGAGCCCGCGGCTCGAGTGGCGCTCGTACGCGACGAACCCATCCGGGTCGGGCTCCGCGCGCGCGTCGATCCAGGTGAGGGCTCGCTCGACGTTCGGCCAGAGCGACTCGATGAGCGTGCGATCGGCGGTGCGATGGTAGTACGCGCCGGCCAGCATGACGAAGAGCGGCGTCGAGTCGATCGAGCCATAGTAGCGGCCGAAGGGCACCTCGCCGAGAGCGGCCATCTCGCCCCGCCGCATCTCATGGATGATCTTGCCCGGCTCGGCGTCGTTCTCCGCGTCCACGGTCGTGGCTTGAGCCTCGGCGAGGAACGCCAGCACGCCGCGCGCGAGCGACGGATCGGTCCAGAGCGTCTCGAACGCCGTCAGGATGCCGTCACGACCGAAGGGGGCCGAGAACCACGGGACGCCGGCGTAGGGGTAGGGGCCGCTCGCGGTCTCCGTGATCATCATTCGTAGATCGGACGCCGATCGCTCGAGCCAGTCGTCGAAGCGCTGGCTCGTGGTCGTCACCACGGCGCACCGAGACGTCCGCCGGTCGACCTCCGCGCGCGAGCGCGCCATCGCGGCATCGAAGTCGAGCGAGGGAGGCGCGGCTCCATCCGTCTCGAAGGCGACGCGAAGATCGACGGTGGCCTCGCCGTGCGCGCCGAGCTGCAGGGCGAACGATGCGCGCGAGCCAGTGAGCACGTTCGGCTTCGGCGTGAACTCGAGCCGCGTCGCGCGGACGACGTGGTCGAAGCCCTCGTACGAGAGCACGGCGCTCCGATCGCCGACCACCGGTCTCCGCAGCAGCCCTCGCCGTGAACGCGTGACACCGCGAACCTCGAAGATGTCTGCATAGTCGGCGGCGAAGAGCATCGAGAGCTCGAGGTCGAGCGCGCGACGTACGTAGCTCTGCAAGCGGACGCGCGCGTGCCAGACCGCATCGAGGAGCAGACTCGTGACGTAGACGTGCACGAGGTCGCGCGCGATCGGGCCGGTCGGACGGTCGGTGAGATCGGGGTTGGTGAGATCGACCAAGAGCACGTCGTCGCTCCGTACGGTCGATCCGAGCAGCAGCGGGCGGTGCCGCTCGATCGCGATCTCGAGCGTCGAAAGAAAGCGCGTCCCGTCGTGATACAGCCCGAGCCGACCGGGCCCAGCGCCGTGGATGGCCCCGGCACGGTCGAAGACCCCGAAGCTGTCTCCGTTCTTGAGGACGAGCGTGCGGTCATCCGCGCGCGCTGCGGTCACCAGGACTGCGTAGTCCGAAGGGGCGTCGGTGCTCTCGTCCGTCATGGCGCCTCGCGAGCTCTCGTTGGTAGATGTCGACGTATTCTTGGGCCATCCGCGCCGCCGTGAACCTGGCTTCGAACGCGCGCCGGACACGCTCGCGCGAGAGCCCCGGCAGCGCCGCGACTGCGCGGACGGCCTCTTCGATCCCGTCGACGACGAAGCCCGTCACGCCGTCGTCGATCACCTCGGGTACGGCGCCGTTTCGAAAACCGATGGTCGGGGTTCCGCACGCCATCGCTTCGATCATCACGAGCCCGAAGGGCTCGGGCCAGTCGATCGGGAACAGGAGCGCGCTCGCGTTCCCGAGGAAGGCTTGCTTGTCCCCATCGCCGATCTCGCCGAGGAACTCCACGTGAGCCCGCCCGAGGAGCGGCATGATGACGCGCTGGTGGTACGCGTGGTCCGCGGGGTCGAGCTTCGCCGCGACGCGGAGCGGGAGGCCGGCCCGCGCCGAGATCTCGATCGCGCGGTCGAGTCCCTTCTCCGGCGAGATGCGGCCGAGGAACGCGAGATATCCCTCTGGCCGTCGTTGGAGGCGATAGAGGTCCTCGGGCAGACCGTGCAGCACGGTCGCGCGCCACGCGATGGACGGCAGCGGTCCGCGCTGCGCGTTCGAGATGGAGACGACCGGCATGTCCGCGAACTCTCGATAGAGCGCGACGAGGTCGGGCAGGTCGAGGCGACCGTGCAGCGTCGTGACGTGCGTCGTGCCCTCGCGCCGCGTCACCGGAAAGTGCAGGTAGTCGACGTGGAAGTGCACGATGTCGAACTCGCGCGCCCGCTCCTGGACTCGCTCGAGCATGACGATGTGATGCGGGAGCGGGTCTGCGCACCCGCTCAGCCGCAGCGCTCGCGCACAGGGCGAGACGAGCTCCGCGCGCGTCTCGGAGTCACCGCTCGCGAAGAGCGTGACGCGGTGCCCCTCGCGAACGAGCTCCTCGGTGAGATAGGAGACGATCCGCTCGGTTCCGCCGTAGAGGCGCGGCGGAACGCTCTCGAAGAGCGGCGCGACCTGCGCGATGCGCAGCGGCGTCGTTCTCCGTCGGCGTGCGATTCCGTCCACGATGCTCTCGGCTACAAGCGACGTGCCATGGCGCGACGCCCAGGACGCGGAGCCCATCATGGGCGACACTCGCGCGCGTTGGCGCCGAGTCGGCTCCCGAAGGCGTAGGACATACATGGATGGTCTCGAAGGGCTTCTCGGATCCGGTCAGCCGGCTCGCCTAGGTCTGCGCGTCACCGATTTCGTCTCGACGCTCGGGGGCATCGCCGCGATCCTGCTCGTGGTCTTCATCGTGGGCTTGGTGGCGCGGCGTGGGCTCGCGGCTGCGGCCGCACGGGACCGGCTCGACAGCACGGCCGCGACCTTCATCGGCGCGGTGGTCCGCTACATGCTGGCCAGCATCGCCATCGTCGGGATCCTGGGCGAGCTCGGCGTGGACACGGCTTCGCTCCTCGGCAGCCTCGGCATCGTGGGGCTCACCATCGGCTTCGCCGCGCGCGACGCGCTCTCGAACATCATCAGCGGTCTCTTCATCCTGTGGGATCGACCGTTCACCATCGGCGACCTGATCGAGATCGACGGGAAGTATGGCCGCGTGGATCGCATCACCATGCGCTCGACGCGGGTCGTGACGCCCGACGGAAAGATGCTGGCGATTCCGAACTCCGCGGTGGTGAACACCACGGTCGCCTCGTACACGAACTTCCCGCACCTGCGGCTCGACATCGCCATCACCGTCGGGGTCGAGGAGAACCTCTCTCGCGTCCGTGCCGTCCTGCTCGAGATGGTGGCGCAACACGCCGAGCTTCTCTCCGAGCCCGCTCCGCGGGTCGCGGTCCTGGCCTTGAACGACTACAACGTGGCGCTCGAGCTCCAGGCCTGGCTGGACGACGAGAAGAACTACATCGTCGCGCGTCAGGACCTGCGCGAGGCCGCGTTCGAAGCGCTGCGGGACGCGAAGGTTCACATGCCCTACCAGACGATCGAGCTCGCGCCGCGGAAGAGCGGCGAGCCGGCGGTAGTGAGCTGAGCCGACGTGCCGACCGTCTCACCCGGCGTTCTTCGACTCGTCGCGCGCGCGCTCGAGAGCCGTCTCGGCCGGCGCGCGACGCGACGCGTGCTGCTCGCGGGCACCGAGCGAGCGCTCCCGCTCCTGTGGGTGGAGTGGATGGCGGGGCGCGAGCCGACGGGGCGCGGGCCCGATCTGGCGAGCCCCATCGTCGCGGCGTGCGACGCACGACCGACGAGCACGGGCGCGCTCGACGGAGAGCAGCTCGTCGTCAAGGACGCGCTCGACGTGGCGGGTGTCGCGACGGGGCTAGGTCTCCCGTCCGGCGTGATCGCGACGGTGGACTCGGAGCTCGTCCATCGGGCTCGCGCGTCGGGCGCGCACGTCGTCGGCAAGTCGCTCATGACGGAGCTCGGGATGGACGGGCTCGGTGCGCTCGTGCCCCAGGACATGCCCGAGAACCCGCGCGCGCTCGGATACTTCGCCGGCGGTTCGAGCACCGGCACGGCGGTCGCGGTCTCATCGGGCCTCGTTCGCTACGGCATCGGCGGTGACGGTCTCGGAAGCGTGCGAATCCCCGCCGCGTACACCGGGCTCGTCGGCCTCAAGCCCGGTCGAGATCGGCTGTCCGCGCGCGGCTACCAGAGCGTCGCCGCGTCCATGGATGTCCCCGGCCCGATGGCGCGCACGGCCGCGGACTGCGCGCGTCTCTTCCAGGTGCTCGCCGGCGAGGAGGTGACCCCACTCACGCGGCTCGTGCCGGCGCGTGTGGGCCTCGTGCGCGGCCTCGGGCCGGAGCTCGCGACGCGCGACATCGCGCGGGCGTTCGATCGCGTCCTCGAGGCTCTCGGGAGCGAGCGTATCTGGCTCGATGTGGACGGCGCTGCGAGCCACGCGATCCTCGGCATCTCCGCCGCGACGCTCGAGCTCGCCGAGAGCCCTTTCGCGCAGCGTGAGCTGTCCGGCCAGGGCGCCCTCAACGTGGCGCTCGGTCGGAGCTTTCGTGCGGGGGATCGCGCGCACCTCGACGCGCGTCGCGCTCTGCTCCGCGATGCGTTGCTCGCCGGGCTCGATCGCGTGCCGTTCCTCGCGATGCCGACGACGGCGGTCCCGGCGCCCGCGATCCGGCCGCGGCTGCTCCGAGGCGCCGTCGATGGGCTGCTGCTCCGCGCCATCGGTGCGTATACGCCGCTCGCGAATTGCGCAGGGCTGCCTGCGATCGCGGTGCCATGCGGCGTCGATGCACGGGCGCGCCCGCTCTCGATCATGTTCATGGGCGCGCCGGGGAGCGAGGGCGAGCTGCTGCGCGTCGCGCTCGCGATCGAGCAGACGGGGCTCGGCCGCTCGCCGCTCGCGCGAGCCTGAGGCGCTCAAGGCGTGACCAACAATGGTCGCGCCTTGTCCTTTCCCAGCGTGAAGCGCCGGGAATTTCTCTCAGTCGAAGGGATCTGACCAAAGTATTTGGTCAGACCTTCAGGGCTCACGCGCTCGGGCGGCGACCGAGCAAGCGCATCGCGTTCAGCACGACGACGACGGTGCTCCCTTCGTGGAGCACGACCGCGTGGCTGATCGAGCCGATGCCCAGGATCGATGCGACGATCAGAACGACGCTGACCCCGAGCGCGATCACCACGTTCTGCCGGATGATCGCGGATGCCTCGCGCGCGAGCGTCACCGCGAAGGGAAGACGTTCGAGCGCGTCTCCCATCAGCACGATGTCCGCGGTCTCGAGCGCTGCGTCCGAACCGGCGCCGCCCATCGCGATGCCGACGGAGGCCGCGGCCAGGGCGGGCGCGTCGTTCACTCCGTCGCCGATCATCGCGACGCCGCCCTCCTTGGCCAGCTCGCGGATCGCGTCGACCTTGCCTTCGGGCATCAGCGGCGCACGTGCCTCGCCGATGCCGATCTCCTTGGCGACCGCGCGCGCGACCCGGAGGTTGTCGCCCGAGAGCATGATCGTTCGCGTGATCCCAGCCTGAGCGAGCGCCCGAAGCACGGCGGGAGCCTCGGGGCGCGTGGTGTCGGCCACGGCGAGCGCGCCGAGGAAGCGGCCTCCGAAGCGCACGACGATCGTCGTCCGGCCGCGCTCCTCCATCGCGCGCACCGCCTTCACGAGCGGCTCGGGAAGCGCGCTGCCGTCGAAGAGCGCCAGGCTTCCCACGGCGACCTCCTTGCCCTCGATCTGCGCGCGCAGCCCCTTGCCGTGGACGGCCACGCAGTCCTCGGCGTGTCGCGGTTCGATCCCGCGCTCGGCCGCGCCGCGCACGATCGCTCGCGCGAGCGGATGCGAGGTCAGGCCCTCGGCGCCGGCGGCCACGGAGAGCAGCTCCTCCTCGGTCACGCCCTCGAGCGCGCTCACCTCGTGGAGCGTCGGCGCGCCGTGCGTGAGCGTCCCGGTCTTGTCGAACGCGATGGTGCGGACCGCGCCGAGCGCCTCGAGGTGCGCGCCGCCCTTCACCAGGATGCCCGCGCGCGCCGCGGCCGCCACCGACGCGAGCACGGCAGACGGGGTGGAGATCGCGAGCGCACACGGCGACGCGGCGACGAGCAACGACACGCCGCGGAGCACGGCATCGCGGAGCGAGAGATCGAAGAAGAAGTAGAGGACCGTCGGCAGGAGGACCGAAGCGACGAGGACGATGGGCACGAACCTGCGCTCGAGACGCTGTGCGAAGCGCTGGGTCGCGCTCTTCCGCGTCTCGGCCTGCGCGACCAGGTCGACGATCCGAGCCAGCACGGAGTCCCGCGAGAGCTTCGTGACCTCGATCTCGACGCCCGCCTCGCCGTTGATGCTCCCCGCAAAGACCGAGTCGCCCAGCTGCTTGGCGACGGGCATGGACTCGCCCGTGATGGGAGCCTCGTCGAACGAGCTCTCGCCGTCCTTCACGATGCCGTCGAGCGGCACGCGATCGCCGGGACGTACCAGGATGAGATCGCCTCGCTCGATCTTGCCGACCGGCACGTCGACGACGCTGGCTCCGCGCCGCACGCGGGCGACCTTGGGCCGGAGCGTCGCGAGCGACTCGATGGCGCGCCGCGCGCGATCCATCGCGCGGTGCTCGTAGGCGTGGCCGAGGCTGAACAGGAAGAGAAGGAACGCGCCCTCGAACCAGGCGCCGAGGGCCGCGGCGCCGGCTCCCGCGAGCACCATCAACGTCTCGACATCGAGCTGCCTGCCCTTGAGGGAGAGCAGCGCAGCGCGCACCGGAAAGAAGCCTCCGCTCACGAGCGCGACTGCGTAGAGCAAGGTCGGCACCCACGCGGGCGCGCTGAGAAGGCGCTCGATGCCCCAGCCGACGGCGAGAAGGCCGCCTGCCGTGAACGCGAGCGGCATCTGGAGGCGTGGGGCGAGGCCGCCGCCGTGAGCGTGCATCGAACATGCGTGCCCCGGCTCCGGGACCTCGAGCGCGTAGCCGATGACCTCCACGCGCTTCTCGATGCCCTGCTTCGTGATCGCGCTCGTGTCGTACTCGACGACGAGGCGCTCGGCGGCGTACGCGACGTCGGCGGTGAGGATGCCGGGCGTCCGACCGAGCACGTGCTCGACCACCATCGCGCACTGGGCCGACTCCATCCCGCGCACGAACCAGGTGGCGCGCTGGAAGCGAAGGGCGGTCTGCTCGGCGAGCTCGCGCATGCGCGCTTCGAGCGCCTCGAGGTTCGTCAGCTGCTCGTCGAAGTGCGCGCACACCTCGCGGCAGGGGCCGTCGTTGCGGAGGTGGACGCGGCTCACGCCGGGGTGCGCGAGCAGGCCCTGTGCATAGCGCGCGAAGACGCCGCGCTCGTCGCTCTCTCCGGGCAGGAGCTCGGTGAGCGGGAGCTGCGCGGCCGCGCCCCCGGTCTCCGCTGCGCGAGCTGTCGCAGGAGAGCGCGGCCGAGGATCGTGATCGTGATCGTGATCGTGATCGTGATCGTGATCGTGATCGTGATCGTGATCGTGATCGTCGTGGCCGCACGAGTCGTCGTGGACGTGAGCGCTCGGCTTCGCGGGCGCGAGCTTCGAGGCGGGCTTCACCAGCTTGGCGCCCGCGAGCGCGCGCGAGAAATCGATCCTGGGCGGGGGCTTGGCCGGAGCGTGCCCGTGATCGTCGTGCCCGTGATCGTCGTGCCCGTGATCGTCGTGCCCGTGATCGTGGTCGCCCTGTCCGTGATCGCTCACGTCAGTGGCCGTGCCCGTGGCCGCCGCTCTTCTTCGGTCGCGTCACGACGGCTTCCGGCGCCTCGTGATCATCGTCGTCGTCGTCGTCGTGATGCTCGTCGTCCTCTTCGGGCAGAGGCTGCGTGAAGCGCTGGCCGGCGACCTCGAGCGTGAAGCTCTTCACTCCCTCGGCGACGTCGAACTCGAGCACGGCCGGGAGCCGCGCCTCGTACGTCTTGACGACGTTCCCGCGGTCGTCCTCCACCGTTCCGCCTGCGGCCACGGTCATCGTCTCGTCGACGAGCACCGCGACGAGCTCGGGCATCTCTTCCATCCGGTCCGCGACGCGATGGCACCAGAGGTGGCCGACGCCGGGGTACTCCGCGTGGCAGATCGCTTCCATCTGCTCCTCGTCCACCTTGTCGCCGATACCGACGAGGACGAACGCGAGACGCGGGAGGCGGCCCTTCGCGATCTCCTTGGCGACTTGCTCGGAGTACGCGCGCACGTCGTCCGGATCGGAGAGCTGGCTGTCCGTCACGATCACCGCGAGCCCGCGCCGCGCTCCCTTCTCCACCTCCTTGCGCAGGTGAGCGACGTAGTCGCGGAGGACGGGCAAGAGCACGGTCGCCTTGCCGTACGCGCGTGGTCCCGGAAAGCGGTACGCCTTCGCTTGCGCCCCCTCGAGCTCGCCGACGATCTCGAGCTCGGCGCCGCTGCCCGTCGCCCAGTACGCGACGCGCAGCTTGCCGTCGCGGTCCTTGGTCGAGAGGTACTCGAGCATCCAGTGCATCTGGGGCTCGACCTGGTTCTTCACCGGCGCGAGCTTCGCGAGGATGCCTCGCGGTCCGTACGTGGGCTCCATGCTCGCGGAGCCGTCCATGTAGAGCGCTACGTCGAGCCCCTCGACCGTCGGATCGTGAAGCAGCGTCGCTGTCACGCGCGTGCCCTTCACGTGTACGTCGGAGAACGGCTTGACCACGACCTCGTGCTTGTGTGCCATCGGGCCCTCAGTGGTGGTCGTCGTCGTCGTCGTCTTCGGGCAGCGGCTGCGTGAAGCGCTGGCCGTTCACCTCGAGCGTGAAGGACTCACAGTGCTCCGGGACGTCGAACTCGAGCACCGCCGGGAGGCGCCCTTCGTACTCCCGTAGGACCTTGCCCTTGTCGTCCCAGATCGTGCCGCCGGCCGCGACCGTCATCGTCTCGTCGACGAGCACCGCGACGAGCTCGGCGACCTGCTTGATCTCCGCGGCGACCCGGTGACACCAGAGGTGACCGACGCTCGCGTGCTCGGTGTGCGCGATCGCCTCGAGCTGTTCCTCGTCGATCTTCGCACCGACCCCGACGAGCACGAAGTTCACGCGCGGCAGGCGCCCGCGTGCGCTCTCCGTCGCCACTTCCATCGTGACCTTCTCCACCTCTTTGACGTCCTGGATCTGACCGTCGATGACGAACACCGCGCAGCCACGTCGCGCGCCCTTCGGCACCTGCGCCTTGAGGTACGTGACGAAGTCCCTCACGGCCGGCGCGAGGTGCGTGTGTCGACCGAGCCTCTGTGGGCCCGGGAACGCGTACGTCTTGGCCTTGTCGCCGGCGAGCTCGCCGATGACCTCCACGTCGCTGCCGCTCTCCCCGCAGGCCCAGTAGCCCACGCGAAGCAGGCCGTTGCGATCCTTGCTCGCCAGATACTCGAGCATCCACCGGACCTGCGGCTCGACCTCGTTCGTCTCGGCCTGCTTGGGCAAGTCGCCGAACATCCACGCGAAGAAGCCGCGCGGCTCGGCCGGGTACTCGTACTCCTTCCGCATGCTGCCCGAGCCGTCCATGTAGAGCGCGACGTCCAGGCCCTCGACCGTCGGATCGTGGAGCAGTGTCGCTCGTACGTGGCCCTCCTCGACGTGTAGGTCGGAGAACGGTTCGACCGCGCGCTCGTGCTTCTCGTGCTTTTCGTTCATCGAGTCCTCCCAGGCGCGGACGGTACGGCGACAGCCCCAGCGCGATCAATGGGAGAAGTCAGTCGTCGTGATCGTCGACGTCGAAGTCGTTCATCCAGTCGGGCACGCTCGGTGGGCTCGCGGCCTTGGTCGTCGGAGAGAGGCGGGGCTTCGCGCGCGGTGCGTTCTTGGCGCTCGACGTCGCCCGCGGCGCGCTCGCCCCGACGAAGTCCTTCATCCAGTCGTCCTTCGGCGTCGACGCGTGCGGTCGAGGCGCGCGCAGGTCAGTCGAACGGGGCACAGAGGCAGACGCGGCGTCGGGAGGCGCGGGCCGTGCTGGGACCGCGGCGCTCGAGGCGGTGCCGCGCAAGGACGACGAAGCGAGCACCATGACGCGCGCCGCGAGCGCCTGCGCCCGAGAGCCCGGCCAGCCGGGGATCGAGGGCAAGATCCGTTCGGCGAGCGCCACGAGCTCGTCCAGCGAACCCTCGGGAGGCAGCGTCTTCCGCTCCGCGGCGATCGGGTGCAGGACCGACGCGAGCAGGCCCGCCAAGCCTTTCCCCTCCACGAGCTTCTGCGTCGCGACATCGCCCTCGACCGACCAGCCGTCGCTCTCGAGCCGCGCCTCGAGCGCTGCGCGGCTCGGGACCGGCACCACGAGCTGCGCGATGGGGTGATCGGGATGTGCCGTCCGCGCGTCGTCTCGGAGCATCGCGAGAACGTCGTGGAGCAGCTGGGTGACGATGAGCTCGTTCGACGCGTCTTGCATCGCGACCTCGGCGGGGAGGAGCGGCAGGGCGACGATGATCCCCTCGCCCGCCTGGATCGCGACGTCGCGATCTCCGGGCAGCACGGCAGAGATGGCGCGAGCTCCCTTCGTCGCGCCGTTCTCGGGTGGCAGCACGAACGCGCTCCTCACCCCACGACACAGCCCCGAGAGCAGATCGGCGCGCGTGACGGTGAGCTGCCCACGGCGCACGCACGAAGGCGCACCGGCCTGGGCCGGGAACGGCCCGCTGAGCGCGCCATAGAGGTAGACCGGATCATCGAGCCCAGGCGCATCGGGGCTCTGTTCGAGGAGCTCGATCTCGAAGAGATGGAGGGTGCGCGCGTCGAGCTCAAGCGTCGCGCCGCCAGCGACCTCGTGGCTCGTCAGGACCTGCTGCAGGCGCGGCGGCAAGAGGTGACGGTCCTCGATCGGCACAGGCACGAGCGCGCCGGAGAGCATTCGCGCGATCACCCACTCCGTCCGCGCGCCGTACGTCGTCGAGAGGCGCAGCGCGCCCAGCGCCGAGAGGACGGCTTCGGGCTCGAAGAGCGGCAGCTCGGTGGGCGGCTCGCCCGAGCGCGGAGCGAAGTAGCGCGGCGTGGTCACGAGCGTGCTCACGACCTCGCCGGCCGATCGCGAGAGAGAGAGGAGCCTCGATGCGGCATTCGCGGGCGAGTCTATCGCGTGCCGCGTGGTCTGGGCGTGAACGATGGCAACGGTCGAGACCGCGCGTTCATGACTCTGTGCCGTGCTGAGCCCCCGCGACGTCAGAACCCGCAACGCCCGCTGGAACGGCGCGTGGCACCAAACCTGCTGAGGGCCCGGGCGCGCCCTGGGGGCGCGCACGAGAAGAGAGAGATTCGATGATCGATCGACGCATGCTTGGCTTGGCTTTGATGATCGTGATGACGAGCGGCTGCCCCGGGCCCGGGGCGACCGCACCGGTCCCGCTGGAGAGCCTCCCGTCCGAGCTCGCGGGCGCGGAGTGCGCGTTCTTCGCCCGCTGCGGGACGAGTCTCGACGTCTTCGAGCAGTTCGTCCTGCACGAGCAGATCACCGACTGCGAGGCGCAGCTCGGTTCGTACCTCGGTGCCTCTGCGCTCGGCCCGATCCGGGCCGGCGTCGCGGACGGAACGATCGTCTATCACGCTGACCTGGGCGCGGCGTGCATCGACTCCCTCGCGGTCGCCACTTGCGAGAGCGCGACCGGCGCGACGGTCTGCACCGACGTCTTCGAGGGCACGCTCGCCGACGGTGCCGAGTGCAGCAACTCCGAGCAGTGCAGCAGCACGAGCGCGTGCGATCACAGCCTCCCCGGCATGTGCCCCTCCGGCGTCTGTGCTCACGTCCCGCAGTCCGGAGAGAGCTGCACCACCGCCTGCGCCGGCGGCTTCCGCTGCTCGGGCGGTACGTGCGGGCCGCTCGGGACGACAGGCGATGCGTGCAGCCTGAGCGGCTCGGTCGAGTGCGAGCCCGGTCTCTCGTGCCTGACGACGCCGGCTGACCCGAGCCACGGCACGTGCGGTACGTCGACGCCTGCCGCGCTCGGCGAGCCGTGCGTTCACGGATGCGCGGCGGGCCTCGTCTGCAGTCGCGCGTCGCTGACCTGCCGACAGCCGCTGACGGACGGTTCGTGCGAGGTGCCGTTCTCCGGCGCGAGCGACTGCGCGGGCGGACAGGAGTGCATCGCGGCCCCGGACGCGGCGTTCGGAACCTGCGAGGCGCTGCCCAGCGCGGGCGATACGTGCAGCACGATCTGCGCGCGCGGATCGAGCTGCGTCGCCGGCACGTGCATCGTGCGTCTGGCGGAAGGGTCGGCATGCGAGACCGACACGGCGTGCCTCTCGGGCTACTGCAGCGCGGGTGTTTGCGCCGCGGCGCCTCTCTGCCGCCCGAGCTGACGCGTCTCGTCCAGGGCTGGTGGGCGTGGCGGCGGCCTCAAGTCGTCGCCACGGCCTCCAGCTGGTCGAGCCACTCGGCGAGCGAGGCCGCGATCACGCGCGCCTCGCGCCCCGGATCTTCGAGGCTCGCGCGGCCCGTTCGCGGATCGAGGCCGACCCAGCGATCATCTCCGAAGTGCGCCACGCACAATGACGAGGACGGACCACCCGCGAGCCACGCACGTCGCGTCTCTGCCTCGCGGGCCGGGCTCTCGAAGAGGGTCAGGGACACGGGCTCCTCGAAGTGCAGCCCGGTCAGCAGGAGCGACCAAAAGGATCCGAAGAAGCCGCGCACGCCGGCGTGCAAGGGCCCGTGTGCGCGCTCGAGCTCCGTGAGATCGAGCGGCGTCGTTCGGAGCGTCGGCGCCCACCGAACCAGCCCGTTCTCGGGCGGACCGAGCGCGCACGAGAGCGGCCACTCGAGATCGTGCTCGGCGCGTGGCGGCCAGCGGCCCTCCGCGGTCGACGCGGCCTCGACGCGCGCGATGAACCGGCCGAGCGCAGCGCCGGCGTCAGTCTCGATGGGCTCTCTCACGCGCCCATCGTAACAGCTGCTCCGTGTCAGTACGCGGGGTGCGCCGAGACGAGCTCGCCGCCGAACGCGATTCGTCCGGCTGCAGCCGCGTCGAAGTAGACGTGGACGTCGTCGAGCGCGCGACCCGTGTGCTCGGCCACGAGGCGCGCAATGCTGTGCGCGCGTCCGGCCAGCGCTTCCTCCGGCGGGATCGTCTTGAAGCCCGGCGGAGGGATCTCGGGCGGCAGCGCGCGCAGGATGACGCGCACGAACGCCCAGAGCGGCACCGGGCCCTCTCCGTTCTCCGCGTACGCGTCGCGCGGGCATCGAGCCACCCGCACCCAGACATGACCGGAGGGCGCCGCGAGCAGCTCTCCGAACGCGTCGGCCAGCTTCTTCGGGAGCGCGGGATCGGGCGCGGTTTCGTCGTCGAGGAGCTCGATGTGGAAGATGGGCATGGAGTGCAGGTCTACCCGCCGAGGCCCCGCTCGCCAGTGCGGGTCCGTGTCAGGCTGCAGCCGCCGATGCCGTCGCCTCGCCTCGCGTTCGTCCTCAATTTCGACGCGGAGCACGAGCTCGCGCTGGGCGCGCGCTGGACGGCACCGCGCGCGCTCGCGTCGCACCTCTTCGCGCTCGCTCGCGCGATGCCGCTACCCGAGGGCGCGGTGCTCGTCACGCCCGGCGAGCCGATCCCGGCTGGATGCGAGGGCCGGCTCTGGTGTCCGACGCCGCGCTCTCTCGCAGCGCTGACGGCGGCCGGCGCGTCGCTCCCCGAGACACCCTCGCTGGACGTCGTGCGTCGCGTGAACGAGCGCGCGTTCGCGTCCGAGCTCGCACGCGGAGAGCTCGAGCCCACGCTGGCGTCGATCGACCTCCAGGCGCTCGAGGTCTTCCTTCTCGGCCCATCGCCGACCGGACGCTGGCGTCTCAAGCGGGGCCTCGGAGCATCGGGGCGCGGTCAACGTACGGTGACCTCAGGCACGCTCAGCGCGCCCGACCGTGGCTGGCTCGCGCGCTCGGTCTCGCTGGGCGCGGTCTACGTCGAGCCCGCGATCGAGATCGAGCGCGAGGTCGCGCTCTACGGCTGGGTGCACCGCGAGGGCGGCGTGAGCTTGACCGGTACGCGTGGGCAGACGGTCGACGCGCGCGGCTCGTTCGTGCGCTGCGGCCGGATCGAGCACGCGAGCCTCGGCGAGCACGCGCGTGCGTTCGGCGAGGCGGCCGAGCGTGTCGGCGAGGCGCTCCACGCGTCGGGATACTTCGGCCCCTTCGGCATCGACGGCTATCTCCATCGTTCCGCGGGCGGCGCGCTCCACTTGCGCGCGCTCTCCGAGATCAACGCTCGCTACTGCATGGGCTGGGACGAGCGCGACGGGTTCTGAGCCCGCGAGCGGCGTGTTGCCGATCCTCCGCGCGTGCGTAGGCCCGCTCTCGAGGTCGTCATGAACGGAAGAGGGACGAGCTGCGATCGCTTGCTCGCGAGGCTGACGATCGATGCATTTGCGAAGATCCGCAAGAACGGAGTGGCCTCTCGCTTGCAGCCGTTCCTCGCCCTCAACCAGCCGTAGGCAAGGAGATCATCGCGATGACCATTCGAGACGACAGCAACTGCGTCGCAGTGTTCGACCGGCACGAGGACGCCGAGACCGCCATTCGCGACCTCGCGAAGGCCGGATTCGACATGAAGAAGCTCTCGATCATCGGTCGCGAGTACCACACCGAGGAGCACGCGATCGGCTTCTACAACGCCGGCGACCGTGTGCGATACTGGGGCAAGACCGGGGCGTTCTGGGGCACGATCTTCGGCATCATGTTCGCGCCGGCGTTCTTCTGGATCCCGGGCATCGGCCCGATCCTGACCGGCGGCGTGATCGGCTCCATCCTGATGGGGACGCTCGAGGGCGCGGCCGTGGGAGCGGCAGTGGGCGGCGGAACGAGCGTGCTCGCCGCCGCGCTGGTCGGCGCGGGAATCCCGAAGGACAGCGTCATTCGCTACGAGGGCGATCTCAAGGCCAACCGCTTCTTGCTGATCGCGTCGGGGACGAACGCCGAGGTCGAGGCGGCGCGCGCCAAGCTCGCCGGGCTGGGCGCGAGGGTCGAGGTTCACGCCAGCTGATCTCGGCAGGAGTGCTCGCAGCGCCGGCCGCGGACGAGAGTACTCGCTGCGAGCACGTCCAGTAGCGGTCGTCGCTGCGCGCCGATGAGTTGATCTCGGC
>JBBSAT010000132.1:0-19642 GCA_038252025.1 Polyangiales bacterium
ACGCGGACGTTCGCCGAGCGCTCGCAGGCGTCCCCATCGAGGAGGCCGTCGCCCCGCTCCATCTTCGGGTCGACGTCCGCGGCGAGAGCCCGGGCGCGAGCGCGGTGGAGATCGAGCTCGCCGACGGCCACGCGTGGGCCTTGACGCCCGTGAACGGGGAGATCCTGCTCTTCGGGGTCCCCGACCGGGAAGCGCACGCGGTCCTCCTCGACCCCGAACGCGATTGACCCGAAAGGCGCGTTCGAGGCAGTCTTTCGCGCGAGATGAGCGAGACCGGCGACGCCGCGCTGACGTTCGAGAAGGCGATCGAGCGTCTCGGCGAGATCGTCGAGACCCTCGAGAAAGGCGATCTTCCGCTCGAGCGCTCGCTTGCTCTCTTCGAGGAGGGCGTGCTGCTCTCCCGGCTCGGCGCCGATCGGCTCGATCGGGCCGAAGCGCGCGTCGAGCAATTGCTCGCCAACCAGACGACCAAGCCGCTCTCGCTGGAGAGAGCAGCCGCTGAAAAAGGTGCGCCCGATGTGGGCGCGACGAAGGAGCCCCGATGACCCTCGCGCTGACGATCGCCACGCCGTTCGCCGACTTCTCCGAGCTCTCGGAAAACTTCGCGCAGCGCGTGGACGCCGAGCGGCTGATGCTCCCGTACGCCGAGCCCGTCGCCGAAGGAGAGTGGGTCACGTTCACCGTGACGTACGCCGACGGCTCGACGGCGCTGGCCGGCGCCGGGCGCTGTCAGGGCTCGTACGACAACGGCGAGGAGCATCCGCCGGAGTATCGCTACGACGTCGTCGTCGACTCGCTCCAGATCGAAGGGGCTGGCGAGGTCATGTTCGAGCGCCTCGTGATGGCGAGGAACTCGCAGCTCGGCGAGCCCAGCGCGGATCCGGCGACGGGCGAGGTGGCGCTCGACGAGCTCGAGGCGCAGCACGCAGCGAGCATCGCCGCGCAGCAGGCCGATCCGGAGGCCGAGCCGGAGGCCGAGGCCGAGGCCGAGGAGGCCGAGGAGGCCGAGGAGGCCGAGACTGTCGATCCGATGGCGATGGAGGATGTGGCCGACGTCGTCGACGACGGCGGCTGGGAGGATCAGGCCGGGTCGGCGACCGCGATCGCGAACCTCGACGATCTCGCCGCGTCGTCCGCACGATCGGATCGGCCTCCGCCTCCGCCGGCGCCCTCCGAACGGCCCGCACCGCCGGTCGCATCGCACTCGGCCCGAGGCGCTGCGGAGCGCCCTCGGCCCGGTCGCGCGTCTGCTCCTGCGCAGCTGCCGACGCCGCATGCGTTCAACGGCACCGTGCTGACGCGTCCGACGCTCCCTGCGGCCTGGTCGCCCGAGCCAGCCGAGCGACCGGACGCGGCGGCGTCGAGCGGCCTCTTCGACTACGGCCGAGCCAGGCTCCCGAAGCCCGCGCGGCCGCCACGACCGGAGCTCGCTGCCGAGGCGCGCGTCGAGCTCGCGCCGGGCCCGGGCCGTCCTGCTCGCCGCGCCGCGCCGGCGTCGATCCCGGCCGGGCCGCAGTCGGTCCCGCCCATCGAGGACTTCTCGGTCGAGGGCGCGCCCAGCGAGGCGACGATGCAGCACGACCTCCCGGACGAAAACGAAGACGCGTTCGACATTCCCGACTGAAGCTCCGGGCCCCGACCTCGGTGGGCAAATCGCCCATCTCGCGCGGACCGGGCCGAAGTACGTGACCGGACCGGCGTCCGCCGCTATGCTGCAGACACGTCATGCGTCGAGTCGTGCTCATCGTGCTGGGTCTCGCCGTGCTGCTCGTCGCAGCACCGATGACCTCGCACGCCAGCGCGGACGCGCTCGTCGTGGTGTTCGTCCGACACAACGGAGCGCCCGCGCATGCGCGAGTGACTCTCCGGGACGATCACGGCAACGAGCTGTCGTGCGAGGCTGACGACACGGGCACGTGCCAGATCGAGGGAGTCGGACCGGGACGTCATCTCGTCGAGGCTGGCCCGCCCGGCGCCCGCGTCACCCGGCCGGTCATGATCCCCGACGAAGGCAAGGTCTCGCTGATCGTTCCGGTCCCGTAGACCGCGGCCCGCGGCGATCGCCGCGCTTCTCCTCGCCGGTCTCGTCTTCGCCGGTCTCGCCGCGATCCTCGCGTCAGCAGGCTGACGCCTGTACGTGCGTCTCCGCCCGACGTTGCGCCGGGTCGTGCCGCTGCGCGTGCGCAAGCTCGCGAAACACTTCGCGATCTACGCGGCCAAGTTTGTGCTAGCCGCAGAAAGTGGTGTATGTAGACGCCGCCGCTTGGGCCCTTGAGGAGCACCGGATGCGAACCTGTCTGACCCGCTCGACTTCCCCCATGGGCCTTTGGCTCGCCTTCGTCGCGCTCTTGGCGACTCCCGCGCTCCTCGCGAGCCCTGTCGCCGCGCAGTCATTCGACGACGAGTTCGACGACGCGTTCGCGGATCAGGAACGTGATTCGACGACGACGACGACCACGACGACGACGACCAGCGAGCTGCAGCCGGGCGATCTCGCCGCGGACGAGTTCGGTGACACCGAGACGCCGGAGACGCCGGTCGCGAGCACGCCGCCTGCGTCGGGACCGGAAGGGCGCGCGACGGATGCGCGCGGCGATCTTCTCTCGGCGAACGGCAGCCGCGCGTGGCGGCACCGGCGCTTCGCGCTGCACAACACGTGGGGCGGCTCGGTCGGCGGTATCCACGTCGTCGACGCAGGCTCGGGCCCGTCGCAGACGTTCCGCGTCAGCCTGATGACGGACTTCTTTTTCCAGAACGGCTTCCTCGGGCCGGCGGACGACCACTCGCACATCGGCGGCTCGCTCTCGCTGAGCTGGACGCCCTTCGACTTCATCGAGATCTATGCATCGATCGCGAGCTATGCGAACTCGAACCTCCTCGAGTCGCCGCAGCTCTTCCAGGTCCTCGGGGACACGCTCATCGGCGCGAAGGGCTACTACGAGGTGGTCCCGTGGCTGACGCTCGGCGGCGACGTCTCCGTCGCGCTGCTCAACACCGTCGGTGACATCGGCCTCGTGCTGAACTCGACGAGCATCGGCGTCCGCCTGAACGCGACGATGGATCTCCGCGCGCTCGAGGGCGTCGAGTTCCCGCTGATCGCGCGCCTCAACCTCCAGTACTACGTGGACAACTCCGGAGTGCTGACCGACTCGGTCGAGCACGCGCGCTACGACGCGCTGCCCACGAGCGGCCCGGACGCACGGCGTCCGTACAACGACGAGGATCGTCAGCTGCTCTCGCGTGTGGAGCGCTTCGCTCTCGGCATCAACCGCACGGACTTCTTCAACATCGGGATCGGCGTCGAGCTCCCGTTCGAGGCGATGCCGGACTTCTTCATCTCCCCGATCCTCGAGTGGGTCGTGGCCGTGCCGGTGAACCGCCAGGGCTACAACTGCCTCTTCATCCCGGCGACGCCCGGCGGCACCACGCCGGTCGCGGGCACCGACGGCTGCCTCGAGCACCAGGGCTTTGCAGCGATGCCGAGCACGCTGACGCTCGGCGTGCGCGTCCAGCCGCCGATCCGCGGCTTGGGCATCACGCTCGCGGCCGACATCGGTACGTCGGGCATGAACACCTTCGTGCGCGAGATCGCGCCGAACGCGCCATACGACGTCATCCTCGGCCTCTCGTACGCGTACGACACGATGCCGGTCCCCGCGGAGGTCCGCGAGGTCTCCGTCGAGCGCCAGGTCGAGGTCCGCATCCCGCCGCCGCCGCGCGGTCGCGTGATCGGGACCGTCGTCACGATGGGTACGACCACGCCGGTCTCGGGCGCGCTCGTGTCCTTCCCGGGGCGCGACTTCACGACGCTGAGCACGGGCAGCGACGGCCACTTCACTTCGTCGGAGCTCGATCCGGGCGAGGTCAGCATGACCATCACGCACTCCGAGCATCACGACGGCAGCTGCTCGGCGACGGTCCCGGCCGACGGCGGCGACGTCACCGTGACCTGCGAGCTCGAGGCGCTGCCGGCGGTCGGCATCGTCCAGGGCCACGTGGTCTCGGACACGGGCGGCGCCATCGGCGGCGCGACGGTCCAGGTGACCGGCCCGCAGGCCTTCACCCTGGTCACGAGCCCGTCGGGCGAGTTCATGCGGCAGGACCTTCCGCCCGGCGTCTACACGGCGCGCGTCGATGCGGAGAACTTCCTCATCACGCAGGCCATCTTCACCGTGGTCCCGCGCGAGACGGTGACCCCGGAGATCACCGCGATCGCTCGTCCCACGCGCTCGCTCGTTCGCGTCAGCGCGCGAGAGATCTTCATCCGTCGGCAGATCAACTTCGCGACCGACAGCTCCGACATCCTGCCCACAAGCCTCGGTCTGCTCTCGGAGATCGCGGACGTGCTCCTCCGGCACCCGGAGATCGCGCGCGTCGAGATCCAGGGCCACACGGACAACCGTGGCGGCCACGACCACAACCAGGACCTCTCGCAGCGTCGCGCGGAGTCCGTGCGCACTTGGCTGATGGAGGCTGGCGTCGACGGCTCGCGCCTCGAGGCGCACGGCTATGGCGACACGAACCCCATCGCGCCGAACATCACGGCCGGTGGCCGCGCGCGGAACCGCCGCGTGCAGTTCATCATCCAGGAGCGCGCGGCCGAGTAGGGCGCGGCGACCGAGACACCCGAGCGGGGCGCTCGCCAGATGGCGGGCGCCCTCTTCGTTTCCGTCGCGCGGATCGTGAGTGGTTCGCGCGAGTTTGGGAGGTAGAGTGCCCTCGCCGATGAGCGCCCCGGTCCGATGAGCGTGCTGTCCGATCGGTGGAGCCGGCTGCGCTCGCTGCCGCACGTCTCGCTCGCGACGATCCCGACCCCGCTCGAGCGATCCCGCGGGCTGTCGGAGCTGCTCTCGAGCGACGTCTGGGTGAAGCGGGACGATCTCACCGGTACGCAGTACGGCGGCAACAAGGTCCGCAAGCTCGAGTACCTGCTCGCCGACGCGATGGACCAGCGGGCGGACACGATCGTGACGACCGGCGCGGCGGGCTCGCATCACGTGCTCGCGACGAGCGTCTACGGTCGCCGGATGGGGCTCGAGGTCCACGGCGTGATGGCCCCGCAGGCCCGCACCCCTCACGTCGAGGAGAACCTCCGCGCCGACCTCGCGCACGGGGCGATCCTCCATCCCGTTCGGTTCTACGCAGCGGTCGCTCCGGTGATGGCCGCGGTCACGGCGTCGCTACGTCTGCGCGGGCGTCGCCCCTACATCATCGGGCCTGGCGGCTCGGAGGTGGCCGGTGTGATCGGCTACGTGGAAGGTGGCCTCGAGCTCGCGCAGCAGTTCCTCGCGACGCCGGGCTGCGAGCCCGACGTGATCTACGTGCCTCTCGGGAGCGGTGGGACGGTGGCGGGCCTCGCGCTCGGGCTCGCAGCGGCGGGCGTGATGACGCGCATCGTCGCGGTGCGTGTCACGCCGAAGGGCCTCGTGCGGCGCGCCTGGCTGCACTCGCTCGTGCGGGGTGCGCACGACCGGCTCCGCAGCTTCGGCTCGAGGTTCCCGCACGTGGTCGATCTCGCGATGGCGAACGTCCACATCGACGACTCGCAGCTCGGGCCCGGCTATGGCGTCGCGACCGCGAGCGGGCGCGAGGCCGGGCGGCTCGCCCGGGAGGTCGCCGGGCTTCCGCTCGATGCGACCTACACCGAGAAGACCTTCGCGGCGCTCGTCGCCGACGCACGCGCCGCTCGCCGTGGTCAGCGCCTCCTCTACCTCCACACGCTCTCGAGCGCGCCGATGGAGCCTCTCACGCGCGGCGCCGCGCCGCTCCCGCCGCGCATCGCGGCGCTGATGCGGTGAAGTCCCCGGCAGTAGTGCTCGCGTAGCGGTGCGCGCGATCAGTCCGACTCGCCCGACGGCGTCTGCGAAGGCTCGGGCGCCGGCGTGGGCACGATCGCGCCGCCCGACGGCGGAGTCGCGCTGGCGTAGGCGACGAGGACCGCGCGCACACGGACCCCCGGGGCGGGCGTCGCCGACGGGCCCGGCGTCACGGCAGCGGAGACGCGGCTCGCCGGCAGCCCGCTCTGAACGAGCGCGTGAACGACGGCGGTCGCACGCCCGGGCGAGAGCCGGGTCGCGTCGGCCGTGGTCGCGGCGTCGACCTCCACGAGCACCGCTCCATCGGGATACGACGAGAGCAGCGTCGCGAGGCGACCGAGGCGCGCCGCGCCGGCGGCAGAGGGGCGCGCGCTCGCGCCATCGAAGACGTGATCGAGCTCGATCGCAGTGCCTCGTTCGAGCGTGATCGGGTGGAAGCCCTCGCTGCTCGCGGCCTCGACGAGCGAAGCGATCCTCGCGGCGTCGACCCCCGGCGCCGCGCGGCGGGCGTCTCCGAGCAGCCCACGCGCCGCCTCGTGCGCGCGATCGGCGAGCGCGAGCGCCTCGAGGTGA
This sequence comes from Polyangiales bacterium, assembly GCA_038252025.1. Classification (GTDB taxonomy): domain Bacteria; phylum Myxococcota_A; class Polyangia; order Polyangiales; family Sandaracinaceae; genus JBBSAT01. Next base: position 6,390 of record JBBSAT010000132.1, read on the forward strand.
TCATGCGAGGCCTCCGAGCGGGCGAGGAGATCCTCCAGGCTCGCCGGCGACGTGGCGCCCATCGCGACCGCCGCCGCGCGAAGAAGCCGCGCACGCGCGCGGATCGCGGTCGCTGCGGCACGCACCTCGGCGGACTGGGTCAGCGAGAGGTGAGCCGCGCGTCCCGGGCGTGCTTCATCCAGCTCGGCGCGCACGAGCGCCGCGGCGCCTGCTTCACGCGCCGTTCGCGCCGCGGCGCTGCGCGTGAGCTCCAGGGCGGCCTCGGACGAAGCGCGCTCCGCGGCGAGGACCCGCGCTTCGGCGTCGAGCGTCTCGCGCTCCGTCTCGAGCGTCTCGGTCTCGAGGCGGATGCGCGCGGACTCTTCGACCGCGGTCGAGGCGGTGAGCCGCGCGATCACCGCAAAGTCCGAGGTGGCCACCAGATCGCCGCGCGCCTCCGCCGCTCGCGCCTGCTCCAGCGCGGCGCGCGCAGCCTGCACGAGGTCCGGTGCCTCCGCGCCCGCGGTGTCGAGCTCGAGCGCAGCGAGCTCGGCCTGGAGCGCGTCGGTGGAACGTGGCGAGCCCCCGCAGCCGAAGCAGGCCGAAGCCGCGAGCGCGAGCGCGAAGCACGCACGGTCCCTCATGGTGCGGGCTCCGTCGGCGTCGCGGGCGGTGCGAGCCTCTCGCGCTCGCGGCCGTCGCTCTCGCGGGTCTCCTCCGCGGCGGCGGCGCGCGCTGCGACCTCGGCGCGCCTCGCCCGCGCGGCGGCCAGCGCCAGCTCGGCCTCGCCGCGTCGTCGGCGGGTCTCGAGCAACGTCACCGCAGCGTCAGCGATGCGCTCGGCGCGCTCGGCGGACGCGTCGTCTCCCGCCTCTCGGTCACCCGCCGCACGCGCGAGCGCGCGATCTGCAGCCCGCGTGAGGTCCAGCTCGCCTTCGCGAGGCGTCTCGAGCGCGTCGAGGCGCGCGCGGATCGCCGCCACGTCGGCGCGCGCAAGAGCGGGGACGCCGAGGGACAGCGCAAGGCCGAGCAGGAGAGGAAGGCCCCGGCGCATCTCGCGTCTCAGCGCGCCTCGTGGGGAAGGGCGCGCGCCGCTTCGACGACCAGGCGATCGAACGCGCGCCACCACGAGCTCTTCTCTGCGGCCTGCTTGCCGCGCAGCTCGACCGCGCGCGCCTTGAGCCACTCGGCTCGCTCGGCGCCCACGCTCAGCCGGGCCTGCACGCGACCGAGCAGCTCGGTCTCTTCCGACTGCTCGATGGAGTCCGCCATCGCCATCCACGCGGCGCAGAGATAGACTAGCTCCTTGTCGCGCGCGTTGAGCGCCGACACGTCGAGCTCCTCGAGCGGCATCGGGCGACGGTCCGCCGCCGTCAGGTCCCGGTCGCCCGGCATCACGAGCCCGAGGGACATCGCCGCCGCTTGCGCAGCCTGCCTCTCCTCCGGGGCGAGCTCTCGGTCCGCCCAGGCGACGGACATCATCACCTCCAGCAAGACCTGCCGCGCCTCGATCCCGATCGCGTCGATGGCTCCCATGTTCGTGTCCTTCCGCGCGGCAGCCTAGTACATCGGCCCAGAAGTTCGATCCGCGTTTCGCGGAGGCCTTGGGCCTCCCTCGGACTCTCACCCGCGAGAGGGGAAGGTGGCGAGGTCGACTCTGAGGTAGGCTCCGTGACCCGATGAGCCAGTTCCTCGAGCGCGCGGCGCTCCATCAGACTCGCTTCCGTACGCCCGGGGTCTCCCCCGATGCGCGGGGCGTGGTCCTCGGGCAGCGCGGCGTCCTTCTCTTCTCGTCGCTCGACCGCGTCGTGGCGTTCTTTCGCGCTTACGGCGACGAGGGCTCGCTCGACGAGATCCTCCCGACGCTCTCGGTGCGACGCGTGCAGAGCGCGCTTCGTACGAAGGAGATGCTGGTCTTTCTCGGCGCCGAGTCCTCGTACCGGATGGACCGCGTCGCCGCCGTCGCGCGCCTCGCCGGCGGGGACGTGTTCACGGGGACCAGCCGGCAGTTCGTGAAGTACCGCGATGCGGCCTCGCCGCTCGGCTACGATCTCACCGAGCTCGTCGAGACCTCTGCCGACGTGGTGCTCCACCACGACGCGTACCGACAGGCCTACACGTTCGAGCGCGAGATCCCTTTTCGCGAGCTCGTGCTGAAGCTCCAGCCTTTCGCCGTGCCGCTGAAGGACAGGACGGCGCCCGCGCGCGTGTTCGTCACCGCGGAGGTGGGCGTCGGCCACGCGCTCGTCGGCTATCTCTTCAGGTGGCGCGTGAAGGCCAGCGTCGCCCTCGCCGAGTGGCCGAGCCAGAGCGCGTTCGATGATCGCCCGCGGCGCCTTCACGTGTTCGACATCGAAGACGTGCCCACGCGCGTGCTCGAGCTGCTCCGTTCGCTCCCGGGCGTCAGCGTCTACGAGCCTCTCGGCGCGCGCTTCGCCGTGGAGATCGGCTTTCGTCACCCGATCGCGCTCGACTCCTGCCAGAGCCTGTTCGCGGAGGGAGGGCTCACGCTCTTCCGCGGCGACGGCCAGGTGATCCTCGTCGAGCCGCTGCCGCCGTTCGCGCCCGTGCGAACGCTCGTCCGCACCGACGTGTCCGCGCTCGACGGCGAAGGGAACCTCGCCCGCGTCGTCCCCGCGCGCCAGCGCTCGAACATCGTCGACGTCGCGCTCCGCCTGGCGCCCACCCAGGCCCCGCCGCGTCGCGTGCTCGGGAGCATCGTCCCGATCGCAGAGCGCGAGTGGCTCGCGAAGATGCTCTACCTCCTTCCGCCGCGGACGCTCGACTCGCTCCGGATGGCCATCACCGAGCGCGCGATCTTCTTGCTCGATCCGAACGGGATCGAGGGCATCCCGCTCGGTCTCTTCTGCTCGGAGATCGCCGAGCGCGTCTACGTACCGGCTGGGATGACGCTCGTCCCGCAGGTCGCTCCGAGCGTGCTGAGCGAGCTGCTCTCCGCGCGAGGGAGCGGCTACGCGTTCTTCCTCGTCGACGATCCGCAGCCGATGATGCTCCCCGCCGACGCGTTCGGCCCGGTCTCGCGCACCGTGCTTCGCGAGGTCTCGGGAACGCTCATCCACGGCGATGCGCCCGACCGCGTGGATCCGACGCTGCCGCTCGTCGCGTACGGCCCCGAGACCCGCTTCCCGCTCTGGGGCGCGCCCGGCCAGGGCGAGAAGCAGGACTGAGCGGCGGTGGCCGACGCCGCGAAGCTGCAGGCGACCTACGACGCTCTGGTCGAGCGCTTCGTTCTGCCGCTCCTCGAAGGGCAGGCCGGAGAGCTCGGTCGGCCCATCGCGCCGGGCTGCTTCGACTTCTTCCGCCAGACCCGCGCGACGTCGGCCCTCGTCGACGAGAAGATCTTCGACGCGCTGCATCGCGCCGCGGCCGACATCGCCCCGCTCACGACCGTGCCCTGGCCCTCTCCGGGGCTCGTCGCGATCGCGGCGGCCGCGCACGATCTGCTCGCGCTGACGGATCCCTCGCTCGATCGACTCTTCGTTCGCGGCGCGCGGACGACGGTGCTCGACTGGATCGACCGCTGGACCGAGCTGATCCCTGCGCCGGCGACGCGCGGCGAAGCGCTCGCCCGCCATGGGCTGATCGCTCCGCTCTACCGCGTGAGCCGTCGCGACGTCATCGTGAAGAACTGGGCCTATACGTACCGATTCTTCGGCCGTGCCGTGCCCTGGAACGTGGTCGCGATGCCGCGCATCCGCTTCGTGCGTCAGGAAGAAGCCGTCGTCCGGCTCACGGGGCTGATCGCGCAGCTCGACGCGCGGGACAACCTCGGCCTCGGCGTGCGCCTGCGCCGCCTCCTCGCGCGCTCGCCCGTCACCGAGCTCCTCGAGGTCCGCGAGCTGCCCGACTTTCGCTTCGGGCTCGCCTCGCTCGCCGTGATCTCGGATCCCGCGATCTCGGGCGGGATCGCGAAGCGTCTCGTTGGCGAGGACGAGTGGCAGTCGGCGCGGGTGCTCGGCCGCGCCGTGGCCAGCCCGGAGCTCCACGCCGAGCCCGCGCTGCTCTCCGTCGCCGTGCGCTTCCTCGTCGAGATGCTGATGACGAGCACGCTCGACGCCCGGGACGACGCGCGCGACGTGCCCGACGTGCTCGACGACGGCACCGCGCGCTATGCCTCGCTCCTCGTGGCCCTCCTCTCGCACGACGGGGCGCTCGACCAGATTCGCGTCCTCGACGATGGCGACCGCGCCACCCTCCAGCGCCGCGCCGAGAGGCTCCGTGCCGGCCTCGTCCCCGAGCGCGTTCGGGAGGGCACCCAGCTTCTCGATCTCGCCTTCGGGCGCACGTGATAGAACGCCCTACCGTGAGAGGAGCCCCGGCGTGACGCTGCCCGTTCCCGAGATCGTCAAGCGGCTCTCGCTCGTCTCGAAACATCTCGAGGCGACCTTCCTCGGCAAGTCCGAGACGGTGCGCCTGATGCTGGTCGCCGCGTGCGCGGGCGAGCACATGTTGCTCGTCGGGCCGCCCGGCACGGCGAAGAGCGCGCTCGTCCGCACGTTCGCCAAGCTCGTCGACGCTCGGTACTTCGAGTACCTGCTGACGCGCTTCACCGAGCCGAACGAGATCTTCGGGCCGATCGACATCCAGGCGTTCCGCTCGGGCCAGTACTCGCGGCGCATGGAGGGCATGCTGCCTCACGGCGAGATCGTGTTCCTCGACGAGATCTTCAAGGCCAACAGCGCGATCCTCAACTCGCTCCTCTCGGTCCTGAACGAGCGCCTGTTCACGGTCGGCGGCTCCGTCGTGAAGGTGCCGCTCCTGAGCTGCTTCGGCGCGTCGAACGAGGTGCCGAACGACGAGGAGCTGATGGCGGTCTTCGATCGCTTCCTCATCCGGCTGAGGAGCGACAACCTCGACAGCTACCACTTCCAGGATCTGCTCATCCGCGGCCTCGCGCACGAGGTCTCGAAGATCAACGGGGAGTACGACCGGATGCAGCCGCTGCTCCACGCGGACGATCTGCGGGGCCTGCACCTCTCGCTCGGCGACCGGATGCGTCGCTTTCCCGACGAGTTCCTGGCGCAGTACAAGGGCCTCGTCTTCCAGATCCGCGCCGAGGGCGTGTCGATGTCGGATCGACGGGCGGTGAAGATGCTGAAGCTCTTCGCGGCCAGCGCGATGCTCGACGGGCGCGCGACGCCGGACCCGAGCGACTTCTTCGTGCTCAAGCACTCGTGGAACAACTTCGATCAGGCCGAGATCCTCGACGGCATCGTCGGGCCGGTGCTCGAGGCCTGGTATCGCGATCATCCCGAGGCGCGTCGAACGGGCGCGACCGACGTGGGGATCGACGCGCTCGTCCTCGAGGTCAACCGCATCCGCGATCTCCTCACCGGCGATCGTCCGCTCTCGGACATCCAGCTCTTCAGCCAGCTCAAGGCGCTCAACGAGATCAAGGCTGCCCTGTCGGCGCTGCAGACGCGCCCGGCGCAGGAGGCGATCGGTCGCGTCGATCAGCTCCTCGGCCACGTGTTCGCTTCCGGAAAGTTCAGCTGATGCGACTCGCGCGCTCGCTGCTCTCGTGCACGTCCTTGGTCGTGCTCCTGGGGTGCGGGGCTGCGGCGCCGTCGCCCGTCGTCGGCGTCGTCGACATGCAGCGTGCGCTGAGAGAGTGCAACGACGGTCAGCTCGCGATGACGCACCTGCGCTCGCTCTTCGAGATCCGCCAGCGAGAGCTCGACCAGCGGCAGGGCTATCTGGTCGGGATGCACCAGCAGATCGACGCACAGCATGCCGCCGGAGCCGACACCGCGGCGCTCGAGGCGCAGTACGAGCACGAGCTCGCCGCGCTCCAGGCGGAGTTCGCGGCGTTCACGGAGGAGCTCCAGCGCGGGGAGCAGGAGGCGACGGCCGACATCGTTCATCGCATGGAGACCGTGCTCACGGAGATCTCGACCGCGCGCGGCATCGACCTCGTCCTCGACCGCTCGAACGTGCCGATGGTGGGCGCGCGGGTGGTCGATCTCACCGACGACGTGGTTCGCGCGTACGACCACCGGGCGTCGCTGCCGCCCTCCTCTGCGCTCGTTCACTGACCGATCGAACGCGACGCTCCTGTGTTGATCCAGACCGCCCGCGTGCGGTCGAATGCGAGTAGAAGGACCCATGATCGAGCTGGCGACCGGAAACATGTTCACCGCCGACGTCGAGGCGCTCGTGAACCCCGTCAACTGTGTCGGCGTGATGGGCAAGGGCCTCGCGTTCGAGTTCAAGAAGCGCTACCCGGCCGCGTTCACCGCGTACGCGAAGGCCTGCAAGGCAGGCGAAGTGGAGCCGGGGAGCATCTTCGTGTTCGAGGCCGGCGAGCGCGTCATCCTCCACTTCCCCACGAAGCGTCACTTCCGCGACGAGAGCACGCTCACCGACATCGACCTCGGGCTGACGGCGCTCGCCGACGAGATCGAAGCGCGCGGCCTCCGATCCATCGGCGTGCCCGCCCTGGGCTGCGAAGCGGGCGGGCTCGACTGGAACGACGTTCGCCCGCGCATCGAGCACGCGCTGGGGAGCCTCGGCGCGGTCCGCGTGCTCCTCTTCGAGCCCGAAGGCGAGCCGACCGAAGCCGGGTGAGCCCGAAGCACGACGAGGCTCGGCTCGACCGGGCTCGGCTCGGAGCACGAGAAGGGCTCGAGGCGTGGCCAACAATGGTCGCGCCTTGTCCTTTCCCAGCGTGAAGCGCTGGGAAGTTCTCTCAGTCGAAGGGATCTGACCAAAGTATTTGGTCAGACCTTCAGAGGACGCTCGGGCGCGGGGCGTCGAACACGAGGCGCGTGATCCCGCGCGCGTCCGGAGCGTTGTCGACGATCTGCACCTCGGTGGCCGAGAGCGCGAACGCGGGCGATCCGTCGTCCGGCGTGGTCGCGCGGTCGAAGATGGCGGACACGATGCCGAGGCCACGGATGCACGTCAGCCCGTGTGCTTCGTCCGATGCGTAGATCGTCCGCTCTCCGCAGCGCACCTCGGCGGCGCAGTCGGCGCCGTCGGTCCGGAGCTCCAGCTCACACTCCGTGCCGGGGGCGACGTGAAAGAGCGTGTCCGTCTGGGCGCGCACGCGTCGCACGCCGGTCCTCAGCCCGCTCGCGCGCAGCGCGGCCAGACCCGCGAGGCCAGGAGCGCCGCCGGACTCGCTGCTCGCAGCGAGCCCTCCGAGCGCGCCCAGGGCGCCCACGGACCCGACCGCCGGCTCGGCCGACCGTATCTCGGTGCTGCTGTTCTGGGTCGCGCTCGACGACGAGGCGATCGGTGCGGGGGAAGTGGCCTCGGTGGGCGCGGCCGGGCGTACGAGCGCTGCGCCCATCACGAGCAGAGAGAGCGCCCCGACCGCCATCGCGGTCACCGAAGCGCGCGAGGGGCGGAGGCTGAACGCCGCCGGCTTCGTCGTTCGCTTCTCGCGAAGCGCGCGCGCTTCTCTTCGTGCATCGCGGGCATCTCGATCGTTCCGGTACGGCATCGCGTCCTCTGACCACGCGGCGCAGGCCGCCTTGGCCGCCGCAGTCATCGCGACTCTCGCGCAGCGCGGGGCCGAGGCTCGTAAGGGTTCCGTAAAGGAAGCGCGCGCCCTCAGGGACAGGCCGGCAGCACGGCTTCGTCGGGCGCGATCCACGAGACGGCGTTCTGCCAGAACTGCAGGATCGGCGGCATCGTCGACCACTCCGAGTCGAACTCGATCCACTCGTCTCCGAACAGAAGCACGCGGCCTTCGCCGATCGGGCCCGCCGCGCCGACGACCTCCGTCCCGATCATCGCCATCGGCACGACGTCCGCGCTCAGGGCGGCCGGGACGATGACGCGCAGACCGCCATAGAACGTGATCGGGGGCAGGACGCTGATGCCGTCGGTGTCGAGCGTGGTCGGGTGTGCGACGAGGACCGCCGGGCCGTTGATCGGGCCCGCGGCGAGATCGAACGTGGGCCCGAGCGAGACGAGGAGCGAGACGTGGCGATCGGCCGTCGCGCCGGAGTCGTGGCCCGTCATCACGAGGAGCCCGCCGCCCGCGCGCACCCAGCTCGCGAGCGTGTCCGACTCCTCCGCGGTGTACGTGCGCTGGAGCCAGTCGACGATGACGAGGTCGAAGGTCTCGAGCTCGTCGCGGCGCAGGGCCGGCGCGGCCGCGGAGTCGTGGAAGCGCGTCGCGATCGCGCCCTGCATCTCGAGCCAGCCCTGGAAGTTCGACGATGGGTTGGCGCCAGGCGCGCCCATGATGCCGATGCGGCGACAGCCGTAGAGAGAGGCGCCGCCGTCGACGCCGCTGCCCGTGCACGGGCCCCAGTCGCCGAACTCGCCGCTGCCGACACAAGTCATCTCGCCCCAGCTGCAGCGCGGCGTGCTGGGATCGGGGCGGCCCGGCAGGCAGCGCGCGGTCGAGCCGGGCACGCAGCCGCAGCCCTCGTCGACCATGTCGTCGCAGTCCTCGTCGATGCCGTCGAAGCAGACCTCGTCCGCCGCGCACGTGATGGGGATGCACGCAGCGTCGAAGCTGGTGTCGCGCGGGACGATGGCGCCGTCGGTCTCGCCGGCGTCGACGTCACTGCCGCCGTCCATGTCGCCCGCGTCCGTCCCAGCCTGACACCGCCGGTCGAGACAGACCTGACCGGTGGCGCACTCGCTCGTCGACGCACAGCCGGGTCGCACGGGGCCAGCGCACTCGCAGCCGGCGATCGAGACGAGGGAAAACACCACCGAGGCGATGCACGCGAGGCGCGAGTGGCTCATCGGCCGATGATAGACGATCGTCGCGACGCGCTCGCCGTGCTTGCCGCGCAATCCGTCGGGCGTCGGCGTTCCAGCGACCTTCGGGGTGTTACGCGGGCGGCGCCCCCCCGTGCCACAATCGCACGCGATGTCGTACTTGCTTCGGGCGCTCCGTGGGGTCCTTCTCGTGTCGTTCCTGGTGGTCGGGTGTGACGCGCCGGCGAGCGTCACGCTGCTGCCCGTGTCGCGGCAGAGGGTCCAGGTGTCGAGCCCGCTCCGCGTCACGCTCGTGGTGAACAACCCGCGCGGGCTGCCGCTCGCCTATCGCTTCGAAGCGCCGGCTTCTCTGGTCGCGATCGAGAGCGTCGCCACCATCACCGGGTCTCCGTCTGGCGGCGAGTTTCGCTTCACACCGCTCGCGAGCCACGTCGGGACGCACGAGATCACGTTCGTCATCAGCTCGCTCGAGGGGCAGGAGTACGACCGCCAGTCCGCCCTCATCGAGGTCACGCCGGCCGCCGACGCGGCGCCCGTGTTCCTCGAGCCTGGCGCGGGCGGCACGTTCGACCTCGAGCGCGACCCGTGCGTGCGCTTCCACGTCGAGATCCGTGACGACGACTCCCCGGACGTCGCGATTCGCCCGAGCGCGGGCCTCCCTGACGGCGCGAGCCTCTCCGCCACCGGGCCCAAGAGCGCGGACTTCGAGTGGTGCCCGACCCGCGATCAGATCGGCACGTCGGAGCGCTGGACGATCCAGATCGAGGCCGACGACCTCGATCACGCTCCGGTCCCGCACGACTTCGTTGCGGTGCTGCGCACCGGCGGCTCGACGGGGTGCCCGGGCCTGCCGCCCGAGATCGCGCTGATGATGCCGCTCGCGGGCGAGCGCGTGACCAGCGGCTCCGGCTACGAGGTCTCGATCGCGGCCTCGGACGACCTCGGGCTCCGCGACGCGCCGCTCCTCTACTGGTCGACCGCGCGACCGGCCGATCCGGCGTCGCCGGACATCACCTCGTTCGAGCAGGTCTCCTTCGAGCCGGATGGTCCGCTCTTCCGCGCGCGCATCCCCTCGCTCGGGCTCGCCACGGGCGAGGAGCGCGAGGTGTTCTTCACGGTGAGCGCCACGGACAACGACGACGTGTCCGGCACCACGTGCGACCACCGCACCGATCTCCTGCCGGTCGTCTCGTTCTACGCGGTGGGCGGCGCGGACGGCGGCGGTCTCGCGCGCTGCGCGCTCTGCACGGGGTCGGTCGAGTGCGCGAGCGGGCTCTGCGTACCGGCGGCTGGCGGCGCGCGCTGCCTCGACGCATGCGATGCCGCCGAGAGCTGCGCCTCGGGCCTGACGTGCGATCTGCTCACGACGACCGAGGGCTCCCTCGAGATCGGCTGCGGGACCGTCACCGGTGTCTGCAGCGGCGGCGCGAGCTGCACGGACGACGCGTTCGAGGAGAACGACTCCGTACCGGCCAGCCGAGCGCTCTCGTTCTCGGGCACGACGGCGACCGTGATGGCGCAGATCTGCTCGCACGACGACGACTACTACCGCGTCACCCCGGTCGCGACGGATCGCGTGAGCTTCGTGGTGAGCGGCTTCAGCTCGTCCCTCGGCGACCTCGATCTGCAGGTGCTCGACGCGCGCGGGACGATCGTGGGCTCGAGCGCAGGCGTGACCGACATGGAGAGCGTCACCTACTGCGCGCGCGATGCGACGGCGCTCTACACGCGGGTCTTCGGCTATGCGGGCGCGCAGAACCCGTACTCGCTCGTCGTCACCCGAGCCGCCGGCGCGTGCTGCGTGGACGACTCGTTCGAGCCCGACGACTCACGCGCAGCGGCGCGCACCCTCTCCGGGACGGACTTCGACGGCACGCTCTGCCCGGACGACGACGACTGGATCGCGGTGCCGATCACGTCCGGCTCGCGCATCGTCGTCGACCTCCTCTTCGATGGCGCGCGCGCCGACGTGGACCTCGAGCTCGTCGGCCCGACGGGGACCGTGCTCGCGTCCAGCCTCGGCGTCACGGACAGCGAGCACATCGACTTCACGGTCTCGACGGCGGGCACGTACGCGCTGCACGTGTTCTCGCTCGAAGCCGCGTCGAACGACTACCTCGGGAGCGTCATGGTCACGCGGACCTCGGGCTGTACCGCGACGATCCAGTGTCCGGTAGGGCAGGTCTGCTCCGCCGGAGCTTGCCGGAGCGGCGGGTGCACGAGCCTCTCGATGTGCCCGGCGATGCACCGCTGCCCGGACGCAGGCCCGGGCACCGGACCGAGCACGTGCGGCGCCTGGTGCTCGACGAACGGCGACTGCCGCTCGGCGGAGACGTGCAAGTGGTTCCCCGAGGGGCGCGCGTGTGAGGTGCACGGCGCGGGCGCGAACGGGGCGACCTGCGCGACGTTCGCGGACTGCGGCGGCCAGCGCGCTTGCCTCGACTGGCCGGGCGGCTACTGCGCGCGCGCGGCGTGCACGTCGGACGCGGACTGCGAGAGCGGTACGTTCTGCGCGGGCGTCTCGGGCCTCAACGTGTGCGCGCTCGACTGCGCGACCGACGCCACGCGCTGCCACGCGGGGCTCGCTTGCCGGACGATCACCGGCGTGGGCGGCGCGAGCCGGCGGGTCTGCGCGCCGTGAGCCGCAGGGAAGCCGGAGCGGAGCCGATGGCTGGGTGGGCTCTCGCGATCGGCGTCCTGCTCGTCGCCGCGTGCGGCGCGCCCGTGCCGACGCAGCCGAGCCTGCCCGCGCCGCGCATCACCCGCGTGACCGCGCCGAGCCCGGTGCTGCGCGGGACCCTGCTCCGCGTCGAAGGGCTCGATCTCGATCGCGTCGGACCGGTGGCGTACCTCCTCGTGCGCGGGGGCGGGGTCGAGACGCGGCTCGCCGAGCGGGCCGACGACTCGGACGATGCGCGGCTCTTCAGCGTGAGCGACGAGCTGATCTCTGCGCTCGGGTCGGGCACGGCGGACGTGACGGTGGTCGTCACGGGCGACGAGGGATCGAGCGAGCCCTTCGACACGTCGCTCGTCATCGCCACCACGCTGCCGCTCGCGCTCGATGCGGGGCTCTCCGGTGTCGCGCACTTCGAGGACGTGGTCGTGCTGCACGGCGGCGGCTTCACGATGCCAGGGGAGGGCGACCTGGTCGCGCACGTGACCGGCACGTTCACGCCGGCCGGCGGCACCGGCGTCGCGATCGACGAGCGCCTCGAGGTGACGCTCGCCGATCGCACCGCGCGGGATCGCGGCGTGCTGGTCCTCGACACGGCCCTCGGCGGACCGCGGCTCGCGACGGGGAGGCTCGCCGGCACGCTGGCGCTCGAGTCGACGCTCGCCAGCGGCGAAGCGCGGAGCACGCCCGCGCAGCCGGTCGATCTCACCTTTGCTCCACCCGATCTCTATGCGTTCGATCCTCCGATCGCGTCGGTCGGTCGGATCGTCGCAGTGCGCGGCGCGGGCTTCCTCGGCCGGCCCGGGCGGAGCGGCGAGACGACGCTGCTCCGGCTCGCTGCGACGTTCACGCCCGAAGGAGGCGTGGCGACTCCCTTCACGATGGAGCTGGTTCCGGCGTGGGTCTCGGGCGCAGAGCTCTCGCTCGCGATCGAGACGCAGATGGAGGGCGGCGAGGTGATCGCGCGGCTCTTCGGCGCGCAGCGCGGCACGCTCGAGGGCACGGCGACGCCCATCGCCATCCGCGGCGTGGGCGAGCTCGCCGGCGCGAGCGTGCCGTTTCGCTTCGTGCTCGGCGCGCCGCGACAGATCGTGCTGCTCCAGCTCCTGCCCGGATATTACGAGAGCCTCGCGCGCTTCGGGCTCGCGGCGGCCGAGGACGAGATCCTCGTCCGCGTCGCGGATCGCATCGAGTCGATCTACGCCGGCTACAACGTCGAGGTGCGCACCGTCGTCCCGGGTGACTATACGGTGAGCGCGTTCGCGGTGGTCGAGATCGGAGGGCCGGATCCGAACGGGACGGGGCTCTTCGGGTTCGACAACTCGCCGGGCAAGGACGTCGGGAACGTGCGGCTCTTCGATCACATCGGCGGCGCGAACGCCGAGACCCAGGCCGACGGCTTTCCGGGGTACGGCGGAGTCTTCGTCGAGTCGATGCTCTACTGGTCCTCGCACCCGGAGCTTCCGGGCGAGCGCCCGCCGAGCGCGCCTGAAGCGGAGTCGCTCTTCGACGACGTCTTCGATCCCGTGCGCGCGCGACCTGCCACCTACGACGAGGTCCTCGGCTCGGGCGACCCCGCGCGCCTCGGCGAGATCGATCGCGCGATCGACGCGCTCTCGAACCTCATCGGCGAGACGACGTCGCACGAGCTCGGTCACAGCCTCGGGCTCGCGCAGCCGTATGGCGCGCCGACGGCGTTCCACAACGACGACGACGGCGAGGGCTGCCTGATGGACCGCGGGGGCGACCGCCCGCTCGGCGAGCGCATCGCCGCCCCGGGCTACACGCCGACGCACTTCTGTTACGACGAGCCGGAGTACCTGGCGAGCATCCTGGCGGACTGAGGGCGCGACCAGAAACTGGTCTCGCCTTCTCGCGCAGCGCTACGAGGGGG
>JBBSAT010000133.1:0-19416 GCA_038252025.1 Polyangiales bacterium
CCGTCGCGCGACGAGCGCACGATGCAGGAAGCGAGGAGCGCATGGCGTCGGTGATCGCGGGCGTGCTCGGTGCTCATGAAGAGATCGTGGCAAGCGCGCGATGGGCGCGTCCAGATTCGTGCGGGCGCGGTTCGCGCGCTCAGGGCTGTTCGGCCGGAACGATCTCGACGCAGCGGTACGCGCGCCCTCGGCCGACCCAGTGAACGCTTCCGCCGTCCTCGCGGCGGTCGCGCGTCTCGATGAGGACGTGCGTGCCGCCCATCTGCCCGGCCTTGTTGCGCATCAGGATGACGAGCTCCTCTTCGGTGCCCGGTCGCCCGGCGTCCGGTGGGATGCCGATGCCGACGTCGCCGATGATGCTGCAGCCGTCGGGGACGTCGCGACCTTCGACCGCGGTGACGAGCGTTCCGTGATCCGTGAGCTGGAGCGCAGTGGAGCAGGCACCGAGCGCGAGGCAGAGGAGCACGACGAAGACGCGAGAAGCGGACATGCGGCGGACCGTAACAGAAGTCGCGCCCGGGTCCGTCTCCCTCCGTCGTTGAACCCTTCCCCCGCTTCCCGCACCGTAGGCCGCCGTGCTCCGTCTCTCGCTCTTGCTCCTCGCGCTCTCGCCGCTCCTCGGGGTGGACGTCGCGCACGGCCAGGAGCCGCTGGCGACGCTCGACGTCGCGACGGGCGATACGAGCGCGAGCTGTCTCGATCGCGAGGACCTGGCGCTCAGGGTCGCCTCGCGGCTCGGCCGCGATCCGTTCGTCGCCGACGCCCCGCTCCGCTTCCGGGTCAGCGCGACGCGGGCAGAGCGAGAGCTCATCGTCGTGCTCGAGATGCTCGACGCGACGGGAGCTTCGCTCGGCGCCCGCGAGTGGCGACGACGGCGCTGTGACGGGGCGCTGCGCGCCGAGGTCGCGCTCGCGCTGACACTGCTCGTCCGCGATGCGCCAGAGATCGCACCTGAGCCCGTGCCTGAGCCCGTGCCTGAGGCCGAGCCTGAGGCCGAGCCCGTGCCCCTCGACGTTCCTGTGCTCGCGCCCCCGCCCGAGCCCCCGCCCGTTCTACCGCCGGCTCCGCCGCCTCCACCCGAGCCGGGCCTGGCCATCCGCTTCGAGCTGGCGGCGTTCGCCGTGGCGCTCTTCGACGCGGCTCCCTCGCCCGCCGCCGGTCTCGGGCTGGACGTCGGGCTGCGCATCTCGGACGTGTTCTCGCTGGGTCTCGAAGGACGCTTCGATCTGCCCGCGAGCGCCCCGCTCGGCGGCGGAGGGCGTGTCGAGACCGCCATCGCGATGGGTGGCCTCTATGCGTGCGCACGCTTCGTGTACGTCGGCGGCTGCGTCGTGGGCGGGGCAGGCGCACTGCGCGCTACCGGGCAAGACCTCGCGAGCGCGTCCACCGCGACCACGACGTACGCGACCGTCGGCGCGCGGCTCTTCGGTGAGGTGGTGATCGGGCCCGTCGTGCTCCACGTCCGCTTCGACGTGCTCCCCGCCATCGTCAGGACATCGCTGCGCGTCTCGGGGGAGACCGTCTGGGCGCTTCCCGCCGTCTCCTTCGCGCTGGGCGGCGGGGTGGGTGCGATTTTCTGACGGATCCTCGATGCTCGACCCAAGCACCCCCGTGAGCTCTGCCCCAGCGTCGATCGAGGCGAAGAGCGCGTCGTCGAGACCGCGCTTCGAGGACGTCTACGAGCGCGAGCGCGACTACGTGTGGCGCTCGCTCCGGCGGCTCGGCGTGCCCGAGCGGCACCTCGAGGACGTCGCGCACGACGTGCTCGTCGTCGTGCATCGCAAGCTCGACGACTACCAGCCAGCACGTCCGCTCCGGCCGTGGCTCTTCGGGATCGCGCTCCGGGTCGCATCGGACTTCCGCCGCTCGGCGAAGAACGCGAGAGAGACGCCGAGGGACGACCTCGAAGGCGTCGACGAGAGCCCGCACGCGCGCGGAGCCGACGCGATGCTCGAAGAGGCCCAGGGCCGAGCGCTCGTCTACCGGGCGCTCGACACGCTCGACGACGACCGGCGCGCCGTCTTCGTGCTCCACGAGATCGATGGAGAGGCCGTCCCGGCGATCGCTGAAGCGCTCTCCATCCCGGTCAACACGGCGTACTCGCGGCTGCGCGTCGCGCGCGAAGAATTTGCGGCGAGCGTGCGCCGCCTCGGAGGTGCGCGATGAGCGAGCACGACGATCCGATCGAGTCCCTGCTCGCCGGGGAGCGAAACGCGCCCGGGATGCCGGACGAGGTCAGCGCGCGGCTCGCCAGCCGACTGGGCATCCTCGCCGGGCCCGGAGGCGGCGGGCCCACGAACGGCGGCGGTTCTTCGAGCGGTGGCGGCGCAGCGGCCGCAAGCGCGACGGCGACGGCTGCGCGCACCTGGACCGCGGCGCGGGCAGCGCAGCTCGGTCTCGTGTTCGTGCTCGGCGCCGCCTCGGGCGCAGTCCTCGACCGGACGCTGGGTACGAGCCCTGATGACACGCGGCTCGCGCCGGCGGTCGTCGTCCAGCACGAGGTGGTCGAAGAGCCGATCAGGCCGCAGCCCGTTCCTCCTCCTCCGACGCCGACCGCGGTCGAGCCGGCGATCGAGGTGCCCGCGCCGAGCGCACCTCCGGCGCGAGGGCCCGAGGACGACGGCAGGTCCTCCGACGCCGAGCGTCTCTGGCTCGAGCGCGCCGAGGCTGCGTTCGGAAGCGGCGACGCGAGCGCCACGCTCTCGGCGCTCGAGGCGCACGCGCGACGCTTCCCGCACGGCCGACTGTCCGAGGAGCGCGACGCGCTGCGCGTGCGGGCCCTCTACTTCGCCGGTCGCCGTGAAGAGGCCGACTCGCAAGCGGAGCGCTTCGCAGCGACGTATCCGAGCAGCGTGTTCTCCCGCCAGATCGAGCGCGCGCGCGGCCGAGCCGTGGAGCAAACGCACACGCCCGAGACGGATCCGTGAGGCTCGTCCCGAACACCCGCGAGACCGACGATACCAAGTGGACGAAGCGGAGGCGGCAGATGGCGCGACGAGATGGATTTCTGTGGCTCGGAGTCGTGGTGGCGATGTGCTTCACGCAGGGATGCGACGAAGAGGCGAGCATCGGCGAGCGCGATGCCGCGTCGGGTGATGCGGGGACCGAAGGCGATGGCGCGATGATCGCGGACGCGGCGATGGGCACGGACGCGTCCACCGACGTCGACGCGGCTGTCGTTCCTGCGGATGCAGCCGTCGTGCTGCCGCCCCCGTTCCTCGACATCTTCGTCGGGAGCGCGGGCCGGATCGACGTCGTCTCGGATGGCTCGTCGCTCGTGCCCACGCTGGTCCCGTCGCAGACGATCAGCGTCCTCGCCTCGACCACCCGCGCGATGGTCACGACGCACCCGACGGGCACGCTCGGCGGATGCGACCTCTACCCGCCCGTCGGCGCTTCGTCGTGGCCGCCCGCGACCACCGTCGAAGGCACGCCGGCGGAGCTTCCGGTCGAGTACGTGAGCATCACCGCCGACGGGGCACCGCTCGCGATCGACGCCGTGGGCACGCAGGGCGCGATGGCGCGCGCGGAGCTGGCTCCCGGCGCGCACATCGTGGTGACGGTCACCTACCCCGGCCACGCGGGGATCGCTCGCGAGGTGGACCTCGAGACGTATCTCGCGCTCGAGAGCCCGACGGTGCGGCCCTCGATCGACCACGTCCTGCGCGGAACGTACGTGAGCGGTTCCGATCTCGACCTCGTCTGGCCGGTCGACCACGACACCACCGCGCGACAGATCGTCGACGTCTTCGGGGCCGTCGGCGCGGTTCGTTGCGAGCGCACTCACGGCGCGGGCGGGCTCACGCTGAGCGCGGCGGACGTCGGCACCGGGCTCCTCGGCGGCGGCGGCGTCTACCTCGGCGTGTCGCTCTACGCGTCGAGCTTCGAGGAGAGCTTCGAAGGAACCACCTCGGTGCGCGTCAGCCGCTCGTGGAGCACCGCGTCGGTGGGGCTCGACGTAGCGCCCTAGCGCTCACGTCACCTCGCGCACGAGCTGCCTGGCTCGCTCGACGTCGATCCCGTAGCGCTCCGCGAGGAGCCGCGCGACCGCGTCGGGCGAGCCCTCTTGCGTCTCGAGCAACGCCTTCGCCCGACGAAGCGGCTCGTGCGGATGATGCGTGAAGATCCACTCCGCGAGCTGGTGCGTGATCTCCACAGCGCAGACGTCGGCGACGACCTCCACGCCCGCTTCGCGGAGCATCGAGAGGCCCACGCCGTCCACGCGCGGGTTCGGGTCGAGGATCCCGACGACCACGCGGCGCACGCCCGCATCGACGACGGCGCGCGCACACGCAGGCGTGCGACCGTGGAACGCGCAGGGCTCCAGCGTCGAGTAGAGCGTCGTGTCGGCCAGCACGACACCGGCGGCGCGCGCCTGGTGCATCGCGACGATCTCGGCGTGGTCCTCGCCGGGGCCCTGCGTGTGGCCGCTCGCGACGATGCGTCCAGCGGCGTCGGTGATGACGCATCCCACCCAGGGGTTGTCGCCGGTCCTGCCGCGTGCCTTCTCGGCCTCGAGGATCGCGGCCCGCATGGCCACGACGTGTGCGTTCGGATCGATCGACATCGGCGGAAGAAGATACAGCGGTCTTGCGGTGGGGGCTCCTTCGCGATAATCCGGCGCGCCATGACCCAGGACCCCATCGCCTTCTTCCACGAGGTTCTCCCGGCGCACTTCCACCAGGGCGTCGAGGCGCTGAAGGCGGCGACCGGGCCGGGAAGCAAGGAAGCCCTCGACGACGTGCTCGGCAGCAAAGGCGCCGTGCGGATCTCGATCGAGGGCGAGGGCGAGGTCTACCTCGTGGTGGAAGACGGGACGATGCGCGCCGAGAAGACGCGACCCGACGGGTACCCCGTCCGCATGGCGTTCGGGTTCACGAGCGCCGCTGCCAAGGGAGCGCTCGCGCTGCTGACGGAGTCGGGCCGCATGGACGAGCTCGGCGCGGCCGGACGGTTCGCGAAGGTGGCGTCGGCGCGCTCCGAGAAGCTCCTCCAGGGACAGAAGCTCGAGTTCCACGTGGTGATCAAGGACCTTCCGGACGACGCGGAAGACGTCGTCGTGAAGATCGGCATCGGCACCGACACGGCACCGGAGAAGCCCCAGTTCTCGGCGGCGATCAGCTACGACGACATCGAGGACCTCCGCGAGGGCGACATCACGCCGCAGCAGGTCCTCGGTCGCCTTCGCCTCACCGGCGACGCATCGCGCGCGATGGCGCTCGGCATGATGCTCATGCAGCCGCCGAAGAAGTAGTGCTGCGCGTCCCGCGCGCCCTCTCGATGCTCGCGATGGCCGCTGCGCTCGGCCTGACGAGCGTCGCGCGCGCGGACGATCCCGCCGCGCTCGCGGCCCCTGAGCCGGCACCACCACCCGACGCATCGGGCGTCGTGGACGGACGGCTGGGCTCGCTCGACGACGGCATCGGCGATCGCTTCGCCGCGTGGGCCAGCGAGCGGTTCTTCGCGGGATCGATCCCGAGCGGCGAGACCGTCCTTCTCCTGACGGAATTCGGCGCGCGCTTCGGCCTCTCGAGCGACGCGCGCGTGCGCATGGACTGGGGCGTCGCCTTCTCCAGCAGCCACGTGACCGGTACGTTCCTTCCGAGCGGCGGAACCGAGACCCCGTACGACGCCCACGTCGATCGGGTCGAAGCGCGCAACGCGGTGTTCGCCGTGGAGTGGGCGCCACGCATCGATCGCGCTCGTTTCTCTCTCGGGCTCGGCACGGCGGTGCCGGTGGCCGCCGGGCTCAACTCGCCGAGCACGAGCGAGCAGGCCGCGGCGTGGGCCGCCACCAACGTGACCCACGAGCGCATGCTCGCGACAGCCGGCGGGCTCGATCCCTGGCGCTATCGCGCCGAGCGCTTCGCGCTCTTCGTTCCGCTCGAGCTGCTCTTTCCGATCGACGCCATGACCATCTCCATCGCGGGCGCTGCAGCGGTCTCGGTCCCCGTGATCGGTGCCTCGGGCGGAGGCGTGACGGGAGATCTCCAGGCCAGCGTCCAGCTCGCGGGCGACGTGCTCCCCGAGCTCCGCATGGGGATGCGCATCGGGCTGAGCGTGCTCGACATCGGCGCCGTGCCGGCGAGTGGGACCAGCCTACAGGTGCAGCCGTCGGTGACCGGCTGGGCGCGGATCCAGCTCGCGCCGGCGTTCGCAGTGATCTCGCTCCTGGCGGATCTCGGCGGCCCGTACGGGCTCGGCCGAGCGAACGGCGTGTACGCGCTGACCCTCGGCGCAGGCGCGTCGCTCTGAGCGCTCGGCGGGCGCGCAGCGAGAGCGAGAACGACTCTCGTTCGAGATCGCGCAGATAACGGTTTTCAAACGGGAAACCAGGCTTGACGCGGCCAGCCGAGAACGAGGACAAGAGCTGCATGGGGACGAACGATCAGGCGCCCGAGCCGCGCGAGCACGGGCCAGGCACGCAGCTGGCCATCCGCCACATGAAGACGCTGAAGCCCGAGCACCAGGACCTGCTCCGCGTGCTGCTGGCCGATCGCGGGATGGAGCAGGCGACGCTCGAGACGCTGGTCGAGCACCTGTTCGAGGAGGAAGACCCCCGCCTCGTCACCGCGCTCCGCCGGATCCGGGCCGGCTCGCCCAGGGACGCCGTCATCGACGCGAGCGCGCGCGATCACGCGACCGTCGGCAACCTCCGCAAGGACACGACACCGCTCGCGCGCTCCGCATCCGTCGGCTCGCTGCGTCGCTGAGCCTCCACCCACTTCTTTTCTCGTCTCGTCCGATAGGAGAGCTCCATGAACGTCCCGAACACCCCGCTCACCCCCGAGCAGCTCGAGTTCATCCAGCAGGAGTGCGTGCGCGAAGCGCGGCGCACCCTGGTCGCGCGGCGCCTGCTCGGCGTCTACGGACCGCTCGGCGCAGGCATCGCGTCGGTCTCCATCGAGCAGTACGGGCCCGACGAGGACGCGGAGATCGATCTCCTCGGCAAGACCGACCCGAAGCCCATCATCGGCGCGCACGAGTCCTTCCAGCGCGTCCCGATCCTCTACAAGGACTTCGTGTTTCACTGGCGCGACGTCAGCTTCGCGAAGAAGGTCGGCGCGCCCGTCGACGCGTCGCGGGCCATCCGGGCCGCGCACGCGGTCGCCGATCGCGAGGACACGCTCCTCTTCAACGGCGACGAGCGTCTGGGGCAGACGGGCTTGCTCAACGCGAAGGGCCGAGCGACCGTACAGCGAAGCGACTGGACGAAGTACGGCACGGCCTACCGCGACGTCGTGAAGGCGACCGAGGTGCTACTCTCGCACAGCCACCACCGCCCGTTCGCGCTCGCCGTGTCGGCTCAGGACTACGCGCGGCTCGTCCAGCAGCGCGAGGGTCAGTTCGCGCCGGAGCTCGACTCGATCGCGCGGCTCTGCGACGACGGCGTGTTCAACTCCCCGACGATCCCCGAGGGGAAGGCCGTGCTGCTCTCGACGGGCGATCAGAACTTCGACATCGCGGTGACCGAAGACCTGACCATCGCCTTCCTCGGCGAGCGCGATCAGGACTATCCGTTCCGCGTCTACGAGTGCCTGACGCTGCGCGTGAAGCGGCCGACGGCGATCTGCACGATCGAGTAGCGGGGCGCCGTGAGGCTCGACGCGCTCGTCCTCGGGCTCGGCGTGATGGGCGGCGCAGCCCTTCATCGGCTCGCGCTCACGGGCGCGCGCGTTCGCGGCATCGATCGCTTCGAGCCGCCGCACGCGCTCGGAAGCTCGCACGGCGGCACGCGAGTGACGCGGAAGTCGTACTTCGAAGGCGCGCGCTACGTGCCGCTGCTGCACCGGAGCTGGACGCTCTTCCGCGAGATGGAACAGCAACGGAAGGAGACGCTCCTCGTCAGGACGGGCGGCCTCTACTTCGGTCCGCCGGCGCACGCGGGTGTGGGAGGGGCGCTGAAGGCCGCGAGCGAGCACGGGCTGGCGCACGAACGGCTGGACGCGAGCGCGATTCGCCGCCGCTTCCCGATGTTCGCGCCGGCCGATGACGACGAGGGCCTCTTCGAGGACGAGGCGGGAGTCTTGCTCGCCGAGAAGTGCGTTCGTGCGCAGCTGGCGCTGGCGGTGGAGGCGGGCGCCGAGATCCGCACCGGAGAGCGGGCGAGCCAGGTCGAGCTCGGTGAGCACGGCGTGCGCATCACGACCGATCGAGGCGTTCACGAAGCCGAGCGGCTCGTGCTCGCGACGGGCGCGTGGATGCCCGACGGGCTCGTGCCGGTGCCGATGCGCCTCGTGATCGAGCGCCAGGTGCAGCTCTACTTCGCTGCGCGGACGCCAGCGCTCTTCACGCCGGAGCGCATGCCGGTGTTCCTGCGGTTCGGCGATGGCGATGCGTTCTATGGGCTCCCGGAGCTCGAGCTCCCGGGCGTGAAGGTCTCTGGGCATCACGGCGGAACTCAGACGACGGCTGACGCGATCGATCGAACGCCGCGCGAGGACGACGAGAAGCGCGTGCGCGCGTTCGTGCGAAGGCATCTTCCGGAAGCCGACGGACCCTTGATCGACGCGCGCGTCTGCATGTACGCGAACACGAAGGACGAGGACTTCATGGTCGGCGTGCACCCCTCGCATCCACGGGTGGTGCTGATGGGCGGCTTCTCGGGCCACGGCTTCAAGCTGGCCCCGGCGATGGGCGAGCTCGTGAGCGACCTCGTGACCAAGGGAACGACGGCGCTCGACGCGGCGATGTTCGACCCGAGGCGGTGAGGGATCCCCCGCCCGGCCGGCCAGGCGCGCCGCGCGAGGTTCGCGATCGCGCCAGATGGATCCATACTGGGCCATGCTTCGACTCGACGTTGCGGAACGGACGCTCCTCGCGGTGATCGCCGCGTCTTGCATGGTGGCGGGCTGCGGTCGCTCGACCCTCCGGGTGGACTCGCCCGAGGCGGGCGGGACGGATGCCGCCAGCGACGGCAGCTTCGACGCTGGGTTGGACGGCAGCGAGCCCGACGCGGCGTTGGACGGAGGCGGCGACGCCCGCATCGATGCTTCCGATGTCGGACGGCCCGACGTCGGTCCCGACGCGCCCGGCGACGGCGGTACGTGCACCACCGATATCCAGTGCGACGACGGAACCTTCTGCAACGGCGTGGAGCGCTGCTCCTTCGGTGCGTGCGTCCCGGGGACGCCCCTCGCGTGCCCATCCGATCGTTGCTTCGATGGCTTCTGTGACGAGGCAGCGCGTACGTGCGAACGTACGCTGCGCGACAACGACCTCGATGGCTTCATCGCCACGGAGTGCGGCGGCGACGACTGTGACGACGGCAATCCGAGGGTCTTCCCGGGCGCCACCGAGCTCTGCACCGGCGGGGTCGACGACGACTGCGACGCGCTCGCCGACTGCGCCGATACGGACTGCGCGCTGGCGCCGGTCTGCATGATCGGAAGCTGCCCCGACGGAGATCTCGGCTCCGCGCTGGGAGAGATCGCGCGAGGCACGACGGTCGGCGCGACCGCGGACTTCACCGAGAGCTGTACGCACAACACGGCGCCGGATGTCGCGTTCCGCTGGAGGGCGCCGAGCACGGGCACGTACGTGTTCGACACGCGCGGCTCGTCCTACGACACCGTTCTCTACGTCCACGCGGGTAGCTGCATCGGCGCCGAGGTCGGCTGCGACGACGACAGCGCCGGCAGCCTCCAGTCGCTCGTACGTCTGCCGCTCGCGGCAGGCGCCGTCGTCATCCTCTTCGTGGACGGCTGGGGCACGAACGCCGGGGCGTTCGTCCTCCACGCCACGCTCGAGTCCGGCGCGGAGATCTGTGACAACGGCATCGACGACGATCTCGACGGCCTCCGCGACTGCGCGGACCCCGACTGCGCGGGCGCGCCCGTCTGCTGCGTGCCCATGCCCGAGGTGTGCTCGAACGGCACCGACGACGACTGTGATCGGGCGATCGACTGCGCGGACCCCGACTGCGTCGCGGCGCCCGCCTGCTGCACGCCGGTGCCCGAGATCTGCAACAACGGACGCGACGACGACTGCGATCGCCAGGTCGACTGCGGCGACACGGACTGCTCGATCAGCCCGGCGTGCTGCGTCCCCGCGCCCGAGAACTGCTCGAACGGGCGCGACGACGACTGCGACATGCTGGTCGACTGCGCCGATCCCGTCTGCTTCGGCGCACCGGTCTGCTGCGCGATGCGGATGGAGATCTGCACCAACGCGATCGACGACGACTGCGACGGACGCGCGGACTGTGCGGACACCGACTGCGCGATCGATCCGGCATGTGCGCCGACGTGCCCGGAGGCAGACCTCGCAGGCCGGCTCGGCGCTGCGATCGCGACGGGCTCGACGGTCGGCCAGGGCAACGACCAGATGTCGAGCTGTGGCGGACGCGGGACCGGCCCCGACGTGACGTTCGGATGGACGGCGCCGCGGACGGGGACGTTCGTGTTCGACACGATCGGGTCGAGCTTCGACACGGTCCTCCATCTTCACCTCGGCAACTGCACCGGAATGGAGCTCGCCTGCGACGACGACTCGGGCGGAGGCGTCGCTTCGCGGATCACGCGGACGATCACGGGCGGAACCCGGATCGTGATCGTCATGGACGGGTTCGGCATGAGCGCGGGCAACTTCGTCTTGAACGTGCGGCTCGTCCCCGACGAGATCGGACGCTGCGTCGACGGTATCGACAACGACGGCGACGGCTTCATCGACTGTGTCGACTCCGACTGCGCTTCGGACGCCGGGTGCTGCGTGCCCGCCGCGGAGATCTGCTCGGACATGATCGACAACGACTGCGATCGACTCGTGGACTGCGCGGACCCGAATTGCCGCACGGCACCGTCGTGCTGCACGCCGGCGATGGAAGTGTGCGACAACTTCAGCGACGACGACTGCGACGGCTTCGTCGACTGCGTCGACTCGGACTGCGCCGGTAGGCCCCCCTGCTGATCGCGCGTAGCGGCTCTTCCAGTGCCCGCGAGCGTGGGCCAGGCGCCAGGAGCCGAGATACCTTCTGGGGCGACGCGCTCTCGCGTCCCCCACGAGGAGCCGGCCATGAAGATCCCATCCGCCTACGCGCGCATGCACGCCGCCCACCCGGCGCTGATGAAGGCCTACGAAGAGCTCGGTGAAGCGTGCTCGAAGAGCGGTCCGCTCGACGCGCGCACGGTCCTGCTCGTGAAGCTCGCGGTGTCACTGACCGCCGGCCTCGAGGGCGCGGCGCACTCGCACACGCGGAAGGCGCTCGAGGCCGGCTGCACGCGGGAGGAGATCGAGCACCTCGCGATGCTGCTCACACCGACGGTCGGGTTCCCGACGATGATGCGCGCGCGGAGCTGGGTGCTGGACGTGCTCGACGGCGAGGGCTGAGCGTCGGGCGCGCTTGACGAGATCCCACCGGTCTAGGACGGTTCGCGCGTGCACCACCTTCGAGCCGGCCTCCTCTCCTGTCTCTTCCTCGCGAGCTGCGGCAGCGCGACGCCCGTCGCCACCGCGACGGTCAGCGGCGACGCCTTCGCGTTCAACGGCGGCGTCGACGCGCGCGTCGTCGGCGCGCACGTCTTCGTCCTCGAAGATCCGAGCGTCGAAGCGACCACCGACGCGACGGGACACTTCGAGCTCGCCGGGCTCCCCGTCGGGAGCGACGTCACGCTCGTCATGGAGCACGCGGACTTCATCCCGATCCAGACGGCGACGATCGAGCTTCCGGCCGCCGGCCTCGAGCGTGTGACCTTCCAGGCCGTGACGCCGGACGTGCGCAACGCGCTCGCGGCGCTGCTCTCGCTCACCATCGACGAGACGCGCTGCCAGATGGTCACCACGGTCACGCGCGTCGGCCGCTCGGTCTACGACCCCGGCGCTCACGGCGAGGCGAACGCGACGGTCACGATCGATCCGCCGCTCCCTGCGGAGTCGGGCCCGATCTACTTCACGTCGATGGTCCTCCCCAGCGTCGCGCTCACGGAGACTACCGACGATGGCGGCGTGCTCTTCGTGAACGTTCCGCCCGGCGAGTACACGTGGACCGCGCACGAGACTGGCGTCGCGTTCCGCGAGGTACGCATGCAGTGTCGCGCGGGCTTCCTCGTGAACGCCTCGCCGCCCTGGGGTCTCCAGGCGCTCTGATCCAGCCGGTCCGGTGTCGCGCGATCGTCACTGAGGCCTTCGCGACGGTGTGGACGCGGGAACTGTCTCGACGCCGTCTGGGGTGGCAGCTGCAGCATGGGATCGCTCTGCTACCGAGCCGAGCCTGCTCTAGGATGTGCGGATGGCCTCCTCCGGGATCGGAAAGCTCTGGGAGCGCGAGGTCCTCTCGCGGCTGCTCGATCACGGGATGCGCGGGGTCGAGCCCATCCGCCACGAGGTGCTCGAAGGCGTGAGCGGCCGTGTGCTCGAGATCGGCTTCGGTACCGGGGCCTCGCTTCCGCACTTCGGCCCGGCCGTGAAGGAGCTCGTCGCCGTCGAGCCGGCGTCGGAGCTCGCGGCGATCGGCCGGGACCGCATGGCCCGATGGTCAGCCGCGCACGGAGCGAAGAGCTCACTGCTCGAGACGTCCGCGACGCGCCCGCTCCCGCTGGACGAGGCATCGTTCGATGCCGTCGTGATCCTCTTCGTGCTCTGCTCGATCGAGCGCCTCGACGCCGTCCTCGAGCAGGCTCATCGCGCGCTCCGCCCGGACGGCGCGCTCTTTCTCGCCGAGCACGTGGCGGCGGAAGCCGATCCTTCGCCCCACCGTGTCCGCGCTCGTGCGCAGCGTCTCGTGCGCCCTGCGTGGAAGCTCGCGCTCGGGGGATGCGACCCTCACAAGTCGCTCGACACCGCGCTCGAGCGGAACGGCTTCGACACGACGATGCTCTCGAGGCGCGAGCTCGCGCTTCCGTGGGTCGTTCGCTCGGGGCTCGTCGGCCGCGCGGCGCGGGTCTGAAGCTGGCCACGCCAGCCCCCGCTCACTTCCGAGAGAGCTCGACGACCATCGCGCCAGAGCCGCCGAGCCCGTCGGGCGCGGTGACGAACGCGATCACGATCGATGCGGCGCCGCCTCGCGTGATCGACTCGACGACGCAGTCACCGAGCACGGGCCCCCCAGCGTCGGAGTGAAGGCCTTTCCCGTGCACGACGAGCACACGGCGCAGCCCCGCGCGGTGCTTCTCGCGAACGAAGCGGGTCAGAGCCTGATCGACGTCGGCCGCACGCCGCCCGTGGAGATCGAGCTTGGCCTCCGGCATCACGCGCGCGCCGGAGAGCGCCTCGAGCGTGCCGCGCGGTGCGTCTTCGCGGAGCCCCGCGATCCAGCCGTCCTCACGGCGGACCTCGAAGCGAAGACCGCCCGACACGAGCGCGGCGAGACGGGCGCGCGCGTCGCGGTCGGCCTCGCGGACGTCCGGACCGGCGTCCTTTGCCGCGGGCAGCTTGATCGGCGCGTGGCGCGCAGGCTGCGCGGAGCCGACCTGCTTGACGCCCGCCATCGCGTCGTAGAACGCGGTGCGATCGTGACCGACGAGCTTCGCGCTCGGGCGGATCGGATCGGGCATGGTCGGCCGCGGCGGCGGCGCGTGCTGACGAAGCGGAGGCGGCTTCGGCTTCCCCAGCGCCGGCTGCGTCTTCTTCTTCGGCGCGTCCTTCTCGAGCTTCACGCTGGAGAGGAGCCCCTTGAGCGAGGTCCCGACGGGCGGTGGCGGAGGCGGAGGCGCGTTCTCGTCCTCCACCAAGCCGGGCACCTTCTTCTTCTTCGCCACGTTCCTACTCCTCGAGCGGCTCGTCCCGGAAGAGCTCGCGGGTCTCGTCCCCGCGTGTGCTCGCCGCGATCCACGTCGTCAAGTCATACGCCAGCAGCGCCCCTCCCTGCGATGCCATCGCGATGCCGTAGCCCTGGAGGAACTGGTCGTCCGGCATGGCCTGATCTCCGATCACGAAGAGCAGGATACCCGCGGCGACGTAGAAGACATCCAGGCCGGCGTTCACGGCGATGAGCGTCGCCGTGCCGTACTGATCGCGCGCCGCGTCTTCTCGCGCCCAGTCGAGCGCACGCCCGCGGAGCGCGCGGTCGGCCTCGATGTCGCGCAGCGTTCCGCCGCCGAGGTCGAACAGGAAGGCGGAGAAGATCGCGTTGACGGCGCCCCACGCCGCCGTGCCGACGCCGAGCGCGAGCCAGCGCGGATCCTGAGGGGTGGCCGCAAAGCCGCCGAGCGCGACGCCGCCGCCAACCGCCACCGATGCGAGCCCGAAGACCAAGAGGCCGATCCCCTCGTCGATGCGTGCTTGCCGGTGCCGGAGGCGCAGCGCGAAGAGCTCTTCCGCCAGGCGCTCACCGGCCTCGGCGGGCGCAGGGCCGCCCGGGTCCTCGAGCACCGGCAGTGCCGCGGTCGCATCGCGCGCGTCGGCGGGCTGTGCACGTGCGACCGACGACGCGAGCGCCGACGACGCGAAGAGACCGAGCGCGAGGACCAGGCACGTCCGCATGCGCGGGATCGTACCTCGTCGCTCAGCTGCCCGACGGCAAGAGCGCACGCACGGCCGACTCGATGCCCTGGGAGTCGAGCCCCTGATGACCCATCTGCTGCCAGAGGCCGCCAGCGCCCTCCTGGTGCGTGCCGATGTTCTGATAGCGACCGCGGAAGCCGCGCTTGAGCAGCTCGGTGCCGAAGCGACTGCCGAGCCCCGTCTTCACGTTGAAGCCCTCGGCGACCAGCACGAAGGGCGCCGCGACGAGGAGCTTCATCGTTGCTTCGTCATAGAGGTTGAGCGTGGGCTTGTTGACGAGCCCGACGTTCACGCCCTGCTTGCCGAGCCGGATCACGGCGTCGAGCGCGCGATAGACGGTCTCGCCGAACGAGACCACGTAGCCACCGCCCTCCACTCTGCGGATGACGTCGTCCTTGCCGGGCTCGAAGGCCTTGCCCTGGAACATGGGCTTGCCGTCCTCACCGAGGATGTCGGGGACCGGTGAGCGCGTGGTGAACAGGAAGCGCAGCCCGGCATCTCCGTAGATGCGCTTCACGCACGCGGCGAACTGATGCTGGTCGACCGGGAAGTAGAGGCGCGTCGTGTCCAGCCCGTGCCTGGGCGTGAGCCCGCCGTCGGCGAACATGGAGTTGATGCCGAAGTGGCAGGTGTTGTCCGCCATGTCGTCGACGCCGCTGTGGCTGAAGTGCGCGAGCACGTTCACGTAGTTCAGCCGCGACATCGTGATCTCGCTGATGCACATCTCGAGGAAGGCCGAGAACGTGGCGAAGATGCCCTGCTTTCCCGCGAAAGAGCCGAAGCCCGCAGCCGCCGAGAAGTTGCCGCGCTCCATGATGCCGCCGCGCACGAAGATCTCGGGGTGCTTCTTGTGGATGTGATGGAGGTCGCACGAGTCTTCGAGATCGTTGTCGAAGACGCGCACGCTCGCGAGGCGCTGCTCGGGGGTCAGCGCATCCAGGATCTCGTTCACGAGCTTGCCGAAGTCGTCGCGGTTCTTGCCCACGCCAGAGCTGCCCTCGAAGGTGAGCGGGCTCTTGGCGGGCTTGGCGGCCCGCAGCATCGTGACCGCCTCGGCGTGACCTCGCGCTTCGAGGTACTGAGCGGCGACCTCGACCTTCAGCACCTCGTGCGCGTGGGGGCTTCCTTCCGCGCCGACGATGCCGGGCGCCATCTCGCGCTTGATGACGACGCCGTGCGGCAGCGCGTCGGAGAAGGCGCGCGCGACGACGACGAAGAGCTCTTCGAGATCCTCGCCCATGACGGTCTCGGTGCTGAGCCCGTAGCCTGCCAGCGTCCGACTGAGGTCGTAGCCCGCCATGTACTCCCGCGGGTGCCCTGCGATCGTCACGTTGTTGTCGTCGACGAGGATCTTCACGTTGAGCTGCTTGGCGACGGCGAGCCGTGCGGCCTCCGCGTCGTCGCCTTCCATCTGGCTGCCGTCGGAGCCGAGCATGACGACCGACTTGCCGGGGCTCGCGAGCGCGACGCCGTTGCAGAACGCCCACATGTGCCCGAGGCGGCCCGAGCTGAACTCGATCCCCGGGGTGAGCAGCTTCTCGGGGTGGCCGGGGAGGCCGCTCTCGAACTCGCGGTAGTGGAGGAGCCGCTCGGCAGGCATGTGACCATCGAGGACGCTGAGCAGGTACTGCGTCGCCACGCGGTGTCCGGCCTCGTCGTAGATCACCGGCACGATCGGCGCGCCGCCGGCGATGAACGCGCGGACGATCATCACCTCGGGCACGGTGTCGTAGGCGCCTCCGGAGTGCCCGGAGAGGCCCTTCGCGCCGGCGAGCGCCGTGAAGAACACGATCGCGTCTCGGCAGAGCTGGACGTTGTGCTCGAGCGTCGCCTTCTGCTCGGGTGTCAGCGCACTCGCGCGCGGATCGAGCGAGAGGGGACGAAGGGCTCGGAGGTCGATGGGGAACGCTTCGGTGGCCATGGCCGGCGAATCTAACAGGAGGTTCGGCCCGGATGGCGCTGGCCGGCCCGCGTCACGCCGATTTTTCGGGGCCGCCGGAATCCCCGCACTCGCAGGCCTGGGCGAGCGTCGAGCGGAGGACGTACATCTGGTCGGAGCCGAGCCCCTGGCCGACGAAGGACGCGCCGTAGACGAGCCCCGCGAGGATGGCGAGCAGGGGCGTCGCGAGGAGGGCGGTCGGCGACTGGCCGAGCGTCCACTGCACGATACCGAACAGGAGCGCCCAGCCGGTGACGAGCAGGACGGTGCCATACGCGAGGAGGTAGAGCGCCCAGACATAGGCGTCGGGACCGAAGCGCGCTTCGAGGGACGCGCCACCGCCGTCGGTGGGCTGGACGCGCACGACGAGCTGGGGCGACCAGAAGTGCAGCTCTTCACCCCCGATCGCGAGCTCGATCCGATCGTCGGCGGCGAGGCCTCGCAGGCGAGGCGAGGTCTTCACGAGCGCGTTGATGCGCTGCCGGATCTCCGAGGGCGCGAGGCGGCTCGTCAGGACGAAGCGCGGTCGGGGGCTCGGTCGGGCCATGGAGGGCGTCCTAGGCACGGACTCGCGAAGGGCCAGCTCAGCGCACGCGCAGCACGCGGTAGCCGCGCGGCGGGATCGACACGCTGCCGCCCATCGCCATCGTGCCCGCGACGAGGTCGTCGTAGCTCCCCGCCGGAATGCTCACGCTGTTCGCGCCGTCGGCACGGTTGATCGCGACGATCACGTCGGCCGCGCCACCGCAGCCGGTCATCCGGTACACCCACGTGTCCGTGCTCGACGAGATCGTCACGCGCCGCCCACGACCGAGCACCGGGTTCTCGCCGCGAATGTGCGCCAGTGTCCGCACCGTCGTCCTGAGCGCGAGCTGAGGGGGGAGCAGGCTCGCGTCGTTCCAGGGCATCATCCGTCGGTTGTCCGGATCGCCGCCGCCCGCGAGGCCGATCTCGTCACCGTAGTAGATCATCGGCATGCCCGGGTTCGTGAGCATCACGACGAACGCGAGCCCGAGGCGCTCGTACGGCGCCGCGTCGGTCGGCTGCGCGAAGCTGCCCGGGTCCCACGAGTTGCCTACGTAGCTGCCCTGGCGACAGTCCGGGATCTGCCCGCTCGCGAAGTGGATCGCGCGCGGGATGTCGTGGTTGCCGATCCACGTGCTCATCAGCGCGCCCGCGCCGTAGAACGAGTCGTTTCCGTCCATCCACGAAGCGAACCCGTCGAGGCCCATCGAGCGCGAGAAGAGCGCCTCGCACGCCCTCGCCTTGAACGGGAAGTCGAACTGTCCGTCGAGCATCGTGTCGGGGTTCACGAAGTGGTGGAGCAGATCGCGGTCGTCGTAGCTGAAGGTCTCGCCGACCATGTAGAAGCGGCCCGCGACGGGATCGGGCACGGCGGAGTCGACGCGCGTCCGCAGGTCCGTGAGCCAGGAGAGGGGCACGTGCTTGATGGCGTCGAGGCGCAGGCCGTCGATCCCGTA
Source organism: Polyangiales bacterium (assembly GCA_038252025.1). Taxonomy (GTDB): domain Bacteria; phylum Myxococcota_A; class Polyangia; order Polyangiales; family Sandaracinaceae; genus JBBSAT01. The sequence goes on from JBBSAT010000133.1 coordinate 17,860, forward strand.
CTCGGTCGCCCACCACGTGGCGTCGCTGACCGACCACGCGCGCGGCGCGTCCTGGTAGTAGTCGAAGCTCGGGAGGTACGTCGTGAACGCGCAGCGCGTCCCCCAATAGCTGTCGTCCCAGACGTTGCCGTCCGAGCACGTGCGCACTGGGCTGATGAACCAGTCGGGGTGTGCAGTGAAGAGACCGCTCTCGACGTCGACGTGCTTCATTACGTAGTCGAAGAGCACTCGCATCGGATGCCCGTCGGCGCCCATCGTGGCGTGCGCCGTGTCGACGACCGCGTGGAGATCGGCGCTCGTCCCGATGCGCGGCTCGACCTGCGGCGTCGGGCTTCCGCTCATCAAGGAGCCGTCTGCGGCGTAGCGCACGTTCTCGGGCGAAGGCCAGTAGCCGTGATAGGCGGAGTAGGTGTGCGGGTCCGCGCCCGGATCGATCGCGGCGCCGGGCGTGTTCCTCCCGTCGTACGGGGCGGAGAGCCAGATCGCCGTCACGCCGAGATCGGCGAGGTAGGGGATCTCGTCGGTGACGCCGGCGAGGTCGCCTCCCTCGTACTGGCCGCTCGGGCCGGTGCGCGCATCGCCGTCGGTCGCGCCGCTGACGGGCATCGACATGCCGTCGGAGTCGCGGAAGCGATCCGTCATCACGAAGTACATGACCGAGTCGCGCCAGTCGACCGCGGTCAGCTCACCACAGCTCGACGAGCACACGTCGAGGACGCTGTTGAACCCGCCGACGCCGTCGGCCTCGAGGACGGGGTTCGCTGGATCCGGGATCCAGCTCGTACCATCGACGATGAACTTGTAGAGGTGACGCCCGATGGGCTCGACGAGCGTCGTGACCGTCCACCGTCCGAGCGTGGCGTCGAACGTGAGCTCGAGCGCGCCAGCCGCGGGGGTCGGCGGCCAGACGGCTGCGGTCGCGAGCCAGTCGCCGGAGAGCCACACGGTCGTCGCGGAGGGCGCGTCGAGCGTGAAGGTGATCTCGTTGCACGGGGGCGGCGGCGGGCCCGCGTCGTCCATCGCGGCGTCGATGTCCATGACGCCGCCCTCACCGCACGAACCGTCTCCGCCGACGCCGGCTTCGGGGTCGTCGCAGTTGCGGAAGATCGGCCGCGGGCCCCCGTCGCGGCGGAAGGTCGCGTCCATGTCGAGGGTGCCGGCCGGCGAGGCGCAGCCCATGGTGCCGACGAGGAGCGATGCGAAGACGGGGAAGGCGCGAAAAGCGAAGCGCATGTCTGCATGCTCGCCTTCCGGAACCGCGCCCGCAACCATCCCGGTGCGGCCCGGTCCACGAACGACCGTCCGACCTGACGAGGATGTGCCAGCATCCGCCGCGTGCGATGCGTTCCGCTGCTCTTCCTCTCGCTCTGGCTGGCGCTGGGCTGCGGCGGTCCGCCGGCGCTCTCGACGCGCCGGCTCGAAGGTGAGCCGGGCGGGGACGAGGACGCAGGAGACCCGCTCGTGCTCGGGACCGCCACGCTCCCGCCGCTCCCGGTGTCCGTGCACGCGGACGACGAGGTCGTGCGCGACGCGCTCGGGCTCGCGCGAGAGGCCGCC
>JBBSAT010000134.1:0-19356 GCA_038252025.1 Polyangiales bacterium
CCCTCGGCGTCGACGTAGAGGAAGGCGTGCAGCTCACCGTCGCGTCGCGCGATGCAGTCGAGCGAGGCGCGCGCCACCTCGACGGCGGAGACCTCGCCCTTGGCGACGGCGGTCGCGATCTCGACGGCGCTCTTCTCGAGCATGTTCGCGGCGCTCATCCGCCACCCTCCAGCACCTTCGGCACGGCGAACGCGCCGGCCTCGGTCTTGGGTGCGGCGCGGAGCACTTCGTCTCGGCGGAGCGAGGGCTGCGGCACGTCGTCGCGAAGAGGCGTCACCATCGGGATGGAGTGCGTCGTCGGGGCGACGCCGGTGGTGTCGAGCTTCTCGAGGCTCTTCATCCAGTCGAGGATGCCGTCGAGCTCCGCGCGCATACGCTCGGCCTCGTCGCGAGTGATCGCGAGTCGGGCGAGGCGCGCGACGTGCTCGACCTCCGGGAGAGAGATGCGGGCTGTCATGGGCGGCGCGACGGTAGCACGGGCGTGGAACGGGGCCCGCCCAGCGCGACGCCTCTCGCTCGGCGGTTGTCGGGCGCGGGCGCGTCGTGAACACTGGCGCGATGCAAGCCCGGGCCGCCGCAGTCGCCATCCTCGCGCTCCTCTTCGTCGCGACGCTCGCACGGGCGGACCAGTGCCAGGCAGTCGACCCCGACGTCGTGACGCTCGCAGCGACGGCGATCCGGTCGTCGCACGCGCGCGTCGTCGGCTACTGCGCGCCATGCGGCGATCCGCTTCCATCGGTCTCCGCTGCGCGGGCTCCGCGGCAGGTCACGAGCACGGGAAGCTCCGTGGTGATCGACGGAGTCGAGGTCGACCTCGCGTACACGTACCTCGAGACCCAGCCGAACGTCTTCGAGAACATCGCGCTCCGGACGGGCTGCGAGGCCTCCGGCGTGCCGGAGGTTCTCCGCTTCGACAACGGCCCTGCGCGGGCCGCGCGCTTCGGCACCCACGTCCCCGCGGCGCTGCGCGCGCTCGGCTGGGGCCAGCCCCGTCAGCGGGCCCCGCTTCCGCTGCCTGGTTGAGCGCGCGCAACCGGCGACCGCGTCGCGCTCGCGGTGCGCTCAGCGCGGCAAGGACGAGAGGAAGCTCCAGAACGCGGGCGCGGCGAGCGCATCCTGTCGCGAGTGGTTCTGTCCGCTCGTCTCGCACCAGACCACCGGGAGACGCGCGTCGCAGCCGGTGTACTGCACGCACGGTGAAGGATCGAGCGGCGTCGTCGGTGCTGCAGCGTCGCAGCCGTTCGCTTCGAGGTATCCGTCACGGGTGCCCTCGCTCGCGGAGATGTTCACCGTCGTGTCGTCCTGGTCGTGGATGAGCAGCGCAGCCACGTCGCCCGAGCATGAATTGCCGCGCTGTCCGCCAGCGATGGTGGCCACGCCGCGCACGAGGCTGCCGCGGATGCACGCGACGCGATGGGCCATGAACGAGCCGCCGCTGTAGCCCGTGACGAAGCGCCGCTCCGGATCGACGCAGTAGGTCGCGTCCACGTGTGCGAAGAGCGCGTCGACGAACGCCATGTCCTCACCGGTCGGCGCGGTGTCCCAGCAACGCGCTGCAGCGCGGCCGCGGACGTGGATCGCATCGGTACCGCTCTCGCGCTCGACGGGCACGTTGTTGTCCTCGCGCGTCGCGGAGTCGCTGCAGCCGTGGAACTGGTGGACGACCGGGTACGCGCGGCTCGGGTCGTAGCCGGTCGGGAGGTGAACGAAGAACACGCGCGAGACGCCGCCGACGTCGATGGACTGCTCGACCCACGCGCCCTCCGCGATCGCCGCCGGAGCGCCGCAGCCCACGGTGGTGCCTCCGTCGGTCGCGCCGACGCCAGCCTCCGAGGGCGGGCCCGCATCGGTGGGCGGAACGCCCGTGTCGGAACGCGGTACGCCCGTGTCGGAGCTGCCGCCGTCATCGGCGGGCGGGGCGCCGTCACATCCGGCGGTCGCGAGGATGGCGAGGACGGCGAGGCACGACGCGTTGCGGGTCATGCGAAGACGCTATCCGATCCCGCACCGGATCTCGCGATCGATCTCTCGCCTCGGCTCAAGCGCAGAGACAGACGGGAGCGCCGTGATCGACGCTGACGCACGATCCCGTCGGGCACGGGTTCGCGCCGAAGCACGCACAGTCGGTCGTGTCCGCGCACGCGGGCGGCACGTCGACGCAGTGTGAGGCGAGCACGCCGCCGTCGGGGACGGGGACGCCGGAACACTCCATCACACACACCTGCGTGGGTGTGCACGTCGTCGCACCGCAAGCCATGCTCGCTCTGGCGCTCGTCGTGCACACGCCCGTCAGGCAGCGAACGACCACGGCGCTCGTGCCGCTGCCGGGCGGAGGCATGGTGCCGTCGTCGGTGTTCACCGTGCCCGAGTCACACCCGCACGCGGGATACTGCGACTCGCAGAGAGCCTCCGCGGCAGCGAAGCGAGCCGACTCGGAGGCCGCGATCCCCATCGCGTCGAGGGTTCCGCAGCAGTCGGTCTGATGCGCCGCGATCTCGCAGTCGGAGTCCGAGACGCAGGCGCGATCGAACGCGGGGAACGACATGGCGTCGTGTCCGCTGCAGGACACCGTGGTGTCGCCTGAGTCGAGCCCGGGCGCATCGGGAAGGTCAGCGTCGATCGCCGCGTCGACGGCGTCGGCGTCGCTTCGAGCCGCGTCGTCGTCGGTGAGCGTCGTGGACGTCGGGCAGCCGGCGAGCGGCGTGAGCGCGAGGAACAACAGGGCAAGCATCGAGGGTCGCATCCACGTTCTCGGAGCAAGGGCCATACCCACCACCCTGGCACAGGTCGCCGTCGTAGACTGCGCGCCACGTGCCACGCTGGATCAGCAAGGGAGATGCGATCGCGCGCATCCAGGCAGAGGGCGGCGAGCCTGCGTGCTTGATGTGCGCCATCCGCGACGGGCGCGTCGGACCGACGCACACGGTGTTCGAGGACGATCGGTTGCTCGTCGTCCTGCCTCGCTACGTGCGCCGATGGGGCCAGGTCATGGTCCTGCCGCGCGAACACGTGATCTCGTTCAGCGAGGTGACGCCCGAGCTCTGGGCGCACACGAACACAGTCGCGCATCGCGCTGCCCGGATGATCGAGCGCGAGCTCGCGCCGCTCCGCTGCTACGTCGCCTCGACCGGCTCGCCCGGCGGTGAGCGCGCGAACACCTCGATGCACCTTCACGTCCACGTGGTGCCCATCACCGACCCGGAGGACCGGCCGCGCAACGTCTTCAGCTGGGACGAGGGCGTGCTCGTCGCGGAGCCCGAAGAGTGGGACGCGCTCCGCGCACGTTTCGCCGCCGCGTTTCGCTGACGCGAGCACGGGTCGTCTCGACGCGGTTGACGCCACCTCGGAGGACCGCGACATTCGACCGATGTCCTTTCATTCTCCATGCGCAGTCCTGGCTGCGCTGTGCGTCGCGGCCTGCACGACCGCGTCCCCGGTCGGGCTGGATGCGGCCCCGCTCGACGACGCATCGGTGGTCCACGACGCAGCGGTGCTCGACGACGCGACCGCCCTCGATGCCGACGCGGCACCGGGTGACGCGGGCCACGCACGCGATGCCGGCATCGACGCCGCGATCGCGCGCGACGCAGCGCTCGACGGCGGCGCAGCCATGGCGCCCGGCCTCGTGGTGGAGATCACGGCGCCCGCGCCGGTGTGCGCCGACTGGGCCGCGCTCGCACCCGCGGGCGCGCTCGCCAGCGCCGATGGCGAGGTCGTCTCGACGCTGCTCGCCTCTCTCGACACGGGGACGACCGCGCTTCTCCCCGACGGGACCCTCGCCCTCGTCGGCGTGATCCCCCGGACGCTCACGCTCCTCGCGCGGGACGCTTCGATCGTCTGGCAGCGCGATCTTCCGCCCACCGGCACGCTCTCCAGCGCTCTCTACGTCGCGCCCGACGGCACCACGTTCGTCCCTCAGCCGAGCGACCACGGCACGTTCCGCGTGGACGTGTTCGACCGCGACGGGACGCCGGGCACGGAGATCGTCATCGACGCGGGCGCGCACCCTGGCGGGCTGCTCGGCCTCGCGATCGGGCCGGCCGGTCGGGTCTACGTCGCCACCAACGAAGAGCTGCTCGAGACGTGCCGCGGCGGTGACGTGATCGCGCGCGCACACGGAGCGCTCGCGGATGGCACGCCCGCAGAGGTCGGCCTGCCGGTCGTCGAGGCGAGCGGAGCGGTGCTCGTTCCGGTCGTCGGCTGGTCGCAGCTGGCACGCTTCGCTTCGGGGCTCTCGGGCGCTGACCCGGCGGAGTGGCTCGGGCTGCCGCCCGACGCGTTCGCCACGACGCTGCGCGTCGGGACCGCGGTGCCGCTCTCGGTGGTCGATGGGCGCGTGCTGATGCGTGTGCCGTGGGTCGACCCGCCGTTCGGCGTGGAGCTCCACGCCGTGCTTGCGGTGCCCGGCGCACCGGCCGTCGAGCTGCCCGGCGGCGCCATCTTCATCGACGCGCTCGGTCGCGTGATCGTGGAAGACGCCCCGGCCGGGCTTCCTGGCTCGTGGACGTACCTCGTCGACGGCAGCGTGGAGCGAGTCGCTCCGCTCGGCTGCGGCGGGATCCACACGACCGACGGCAGCGTGCTCTGCCTCGCGTCCGACCGCGTTCTCCAGGTCGCGCCGGACGGCTCGCCCAGCGGCTCGCTTCCGTACGTGCGCGCCGCGCCGAGCCTGACCGTGCGATCGATGCACCTCGACGAAGGCGGTGTCTTCTGGGCGGTGTTCGGAAACGCGTCCGCCGGCGTGGGGACCGAGCTCCACGTCTTCCAGACGTCGCTGCGGCCGACGGACGATCGCGTGCTCGCCCGGTAGCGTCGAGGGCAGAGGCCCCGTGCGCCGCGCCCGACGACGCGACATACCTCGCCCGATGTTCGTGGTGCAGACCGAGGAGGCGTTCGAGATCGTGCGCGGCGGCGAGACGGGCGGCGTCTTCGTCACGTGCGAGCACGCGTCCGAGCGACTGCCCGAGCGCTGGCGCTGGCCCGAGCCCGATCGGCGCCTCCTGAGCACGCACTGGGCGTTCGACCTCGGAGCGGCCGAGCTCGCGCGCGAGTACGCCGCGCGCATCGGAACCGTCGCGGTGCTCAGCCGCTTCAGCCGCTTGCTCTGCGATCCGAACCGAGCCGAGCACGAGGCCTCGCTCTTCCGGGACATCGCCGAAGGCGAGCGCGTCCATCTGAACGTCGATCTCGCGCCGCACGACCGCGAGGCGCGGCTACGCGACTACCACCGGCCCTACCACGCGGCGGTCGACGTCGAGCTCGATCGCCGCGCGGGCCTCCACACGCTGCTCTCGATGCACTCCTTCACGCCGCTCTACGAAGGGCAGCCGCGAACGCTCGAGGTCGGGGTGCTCTTCGATCGCGAGGACGACCTCGGTGCGCAGCTCGTCGCCGCCTTCGCGAAGGCTGGCTTCCACGTCGCGCCGAACGAGCCGTACTCGGGCAAGGATGGCCTCATCCACTCGGCCGCCGTGCACGCAGATCGTGTCGGGCTGCGCGCGGTGGAGCTCGAGGTGCGTCAGGACCTGGCGGTGGACCCGGCGTTCCGCGAGCGCCTCCTCGCCGTGCTGGCGAGCGAGCTCCGTTGACCCACCGAGAGGAGCTCCGCGCGTGACGAACATCCAGAAGCAGCTGACGCGGGCGTTCGATGCGCTCATGCCCGAGGCCGCGACGTACGCGCCGAGCCTCGGGCAGTACGTCGGGCTCGTCGAGACGTGGAACAAGAAGATCGACCTCACCGCCGTGAAGACCGCCGGTGCGCTGGTGGATGTGCTCCTCGCGGACTCGCTCGTGATGGCGCGCCTCGAGCTCATCCCGCACGGCGCGCGCTTGCTCGACGTGGGCGCGGGAGCCGGCGCGCCGGCGATCGGACTCGCCCTCGTCCGGCCCGACGTCCACGTGACGATGCTCGAGCCGATCGGGAAGCGCGTCGCGTTTCTCCGCACCGTCATCGGCACGCTCGGGCTCGCGTCGCGGGTGGTGGCGATGGACGGCCGCATCGACCCGAGCGATCCGCGCGTGGAAGGCTCGTTCTCGATCACGAGCGCGCGCGCCACCTTCGGACCGGACGAGTGGCTGCGCATCGGCCAGGCGCTCGCGCCCTCTGTCCTCGCGTTCACGACGGGCGAGACGCCCTCGAGCCCGACCCTCCAGGAGACCGCGCGGCACGACTACCGTCTGCCGGGCTCCGGCGCGCCGCGCGCGATCATTCGCTTCGAGCGCAGCTGACCGCGCACGCCCTGCCCGCCTGATATCGTCGGGCGTGGCCTATCGCGAGCCTTCGCCGGACGCCGAGATCACCGTGCACGCGGGGACGGTGGCCTCGTGGCGCGCGTTCGGAGCGGCCGTGCTCGGAGCGTGCGGGCTCGGCATGGGCGCGCACGTAGGCGGGGCCGAAGGCGCGACGCTCTGCGTGCCGGCCGCCCTCCTCACGCTCGCCTTCCTCGCGAGAGGCGTCTCTGGGCTGCGCTGGGTGAGCGTGCGGGTCGCTGGCAGGAGCGTCCGCGTGCACGAGCGCGGCCTCGCAGGTCGGGTCGAGGCGGACGTCGAGGTCGCGCCCGCGAGCACGCTCTGCGTGGAGAGAGCGCCCGATCCGGGGTTGCTCGGGCGGCTCCCCGGCGACGCGGCGTTCTCTCGCAGCGCGATCCTCGTCACGACGGCGGACGGGGAACAGGCCCTCACATCGATGCTCTACGGCACGCGATGGCAGCGCGTAGCCGCCGAGCGCATCGCCAGGCGGCTCGGACTTCCGCCGCCGGCGATGCGGTCGGCGCCTCGCTCGCCGTGGACGACGTCCCACACGCTGATGAGCTTCGCCGTCGCCCTCACCTGCGTCTCGGCTCTCGGCCTCGCGTTCGATCGCGCCGCCGCGGCATGCACCGGTGTGATCGAGCTCGTGTGCACGGAGCGCTGCCTCTTCGAGGGTATGGAGTGCTTGCCCGGAGGCAGCATCAGCGCTCGCTTCGCGCCAGGCGAGCAGGTCGTGGCCGTGGAAGACGGGGCCGCGCCGAACGGTATGCGCGACGTCCGCGTGCCGGTCTGGCTCCACCACCGCACGGTCTTCGAGTGTCGCTCGGACGCGCGCGTGCCGACGCCGGAGCCCGAGCCCTAAATTGGAGCGCTGAATCGCTCGAGGACGTAGCGAAGCCGAAGCACTTCGCGTCAGCTCTAGCCGGCATGGACGAGCACGCCTCCTCTCGACTGCACGTAGGTCTCAATGAGCTCCAGCTTCGAGGCGCGCACCGCGTAGCGGAACAGAAGCCGCCGAAGATCAATTCCGCCGACCTCAGGGCGACGTCCAACCCATGTCGAGGTAGGGGAACAGGTACGTCGCGATGTCGGCCGAGGTGCCGGGCACCGCGTGACCGTTCTCGATGGCGCCCGCGTCGTCGTAGTGGCCGCCATCGACCTCGATTCGCATCAACGGGAATCCGGCTGCGAGCACGGCGTCGGTCTCGGTGCGGACGCCGGCGATCGGATACGTGTCGTCCTGAAGGTGGGCGAGGTGCACGATGTTGAAGCGCCAACTCGCCGCGGCGAGCGATGCAGACATCGACGAGCCGGTGTCGCGGAAGGGAGACGTGTTCTCGACGAGCACGCCGGCAAAACGCTCTGCGTGATGGAAGGCAATGCGGTAGCTCAGGTCACCACCCGAGGAGTAGCCGCCGAGGATGACGTGGCGCGGCGCGACGTTGAAGTGCGTCGCAAGGTCGTCGATCGCCGCCAGCACGACGGCCGAGTCGTGGCCGACGTCCCAGCACGAGCCCTCGGCGCCGCCGACCGCCAGGCTGATCCAGCTCTGAGAGCCGCCGGGCGAGACGGTCCAGATGTCGCCTTCGCTGTAGCCGCCGCAGCCGTGCAGCCAGACGAACAACGTGGTCGGCGTTTCGTGCGTCGCATCGTAGCCGCCGGGGACGTAGACGTAGTTGGTGGTCCCGCTGTCGACCGTGAACGGATCGTCGGCGGTGAACGCGATCGGATCGGACGGGAACGACGAGCCGGCATCGGGCGTGGCCGCCGCGTCCGGCGTGACCGACGTGTCCGTCGCGGTCGCATCGCGCGCGGCGTCGACCGGGACGGACGCGTCGTCCCCGGGCGCCGCATCCGATCCGCTCGCCCCATCGATCGTCGCCGCAGCGAGGTCGCTGCAACCGACGCCCACCACCAGCCACAGCGCAGCTGCCATTCTCGTCATCGCGCGAGGTTACGCTTTCGCTCGCGCCCGCGGGGCATGAACGCTCGGATAGCCGCCCACCCTCGGACGCTTGCCTTTCGCCGGGTCGGTTGAACCAAGCACGATCACGCGCTTCGGCGGGCTCGGTGGAATAGCCCGGCGCCTGCTCCTGATCCCTGCGCCCGTGTCGCGCTCGAGGAGGAGCCGACACTCACGCGACGAACGCCAGACACCGAGGCCTGTGAGAAGCGGATCGAGCTCATCATGGGTGAGCATCATACAGGGAGGATAGACGAGCCCGCGCTCCCTCGGGAGCGATGGAGCCGTGCGCCGACTGAGCTTCACGGCGCCGCGACGTTGCCGCGACCGCGCGGCATCACGATCGCTTGTCTGGACCGGTCGGGCCGTGGAAGATGCGGCATGCGAGAGCGTGGACCGACACGTCACTGGTGTGACGTCGCACTCCGTTTGGTCGCGGCGCTCGTCGTCTTCGGCTTCGGCGTCGAGCACGCGAGCGCGCAGCGTCGCGGCTCGATCCTTCCGCGGGCCGAGATCGGCCAGTGCTTCGACGAGCACGAGGTTGGCCGCGGCGCCCACTCGGTGACCGTGGCGGTGACGGTGCGCGCGAACGAGAACGGAACGCTGGACCTCCTCGCACTCTCGCTCCGAGGGGCGAGGACCACGGTCGATCAGCTCGCTCCCTGCGTGGAGCCGCTGATCGCAGGCGTGGTCTCCACGCTCCGCGCCGGAACGATGCGCTCCGAGCGCTGGAGCGTCCGCCTCGCAGCAGATCCGGAGCTGGCGGCGGCAAGGCGCGCGGCGCGCGGACCGAGCGGACGCGAAGGCGACGTCTGCGCGTGGGGTACCCGGGACGGGTTGCAGGGCGGCCAGGCCGACCCGCCACCATGCCGGCGCGGTCTCTCGTGCTGCTACCCCTGCGGCATCGACGGCTGCCCGAGGGTGTGCATGGCGAGCTGCGGGGGCCCGCGGCCATGACAATGCGCCCGCTCGTCGCGCTCGCGTCGATGCTCGCGTGCTTGCTCGCGCTGCCCGCACCGACCTCGGCGCAGACCGTCCCGGGGCGCGAGGCCGAGCGCCAGCTTCGCGCCGCTTTTCCGCCGGGCAGCGTGGGCGTCGCCAGCTGCGTTGAGCTCGAGCCCGGAGACGCCCCGATCGAGGGATCGCTCGAGCTCGACCTCGAGATCACGCGCGACGGCTGGGTCGGCATGATCGCACTGAGCATGCCGCAGCCGATGGGCTTTGCGCGCGTGGCGGCGTGCATCGCGAACCTCTTGCCCGAGGTCTCGCCGGTCGCCGCCCCACGTCGGGTGCACATGCGCGTTCCCTTCCACGTGCCCGCGCGCGCGCCTGCGCCACCACCGCCACCGCCACCACCTCCTCCTCTCGATCAGAGCCTGCAGCCCGTCGTCCCGGACGGCACGCGCGGGGCCGTCTGCGCGTGGGCAACACCGCATCCTGGCTGGCCTCTGCCCTCGCCATGCCGATCACCGCTCCAGTGCTGCGCCGGCGGTGGCGCGTACCTCACGGACGCGACGTGCGATGTGGCGCCCTGCCTTCCGCGTCCGTGAGACTGGCGATCCCCCGCGAGCGGGATCGACACCCACGAGCAGCGCGCCGCCGGAGACCTGGAGCTCGCCGACCCGCTCGACGAGCCAGCTCGGCCCAGGCTCGAGCGCGACCAGGCCGAGGTCATCGAGGTAGCCGACGGCGGCGAAAGGTCGCACGCGCTCTGGCCTCGGTCGACGCCGGGCCTCGAGCGGGGCTGTGCAGGTCACTCGCGGCGTGGCGCCGAGCCGCTCGGTGTGCAGATGATGCCGCATGACTCAGGGCCCGATCCTCGTCACCGGCGCGACCGGCAACGTCGGCAGCGCGGTGGTGCGCGCGCTCTCAGCGCGTGGCGTGCCCTTCCGCGTCGGCGTGCGCTCGGTGGAGGAAGCCAAGCGCACGTTCCGAGGCGAGCTCGGGGAGCTCGACGCGACCCTGCTCGATCTCGAGAAGCCCGACACCTACGACGCCGCCGTGCGAGGCACACGCGGGCTCTTTCTTCTTCGCCCTCCCCCGCTCGCCGACGTGAAGCCGACGCTCAACGTGCTCATCGATCGCTTCGCCGCGCAGGGCGGCGAGCACGTCGTCTTCCTCTCGGTCTCGGGCGCGGAGAAGAACAGCTGGGTGCCGCACGCGAAGGTGGAGAAGCACCTCCTCGCGCATCCGGTCGCGCACACGATCCTGCGCGCGGGGTTCTTCGCGCAGAACCTCGGAGACCAGTACCGCGAGGACATCCGGCATGGTGAGATCGTGCTGCCCTCGGGGCACGGCCGGGTCGCGTTCGTCGACGTGCGTGATCTCGGCGAGTGCGCGGTGGGCGCGTTCGGTGATCCCGCCGCACGCGGCGCCGCATGGACGCTGACGGGGCCCGAGGCCGTGACCTTCGACGAGATCGCCGCACTGCTGACCCGCCTGCTCGCGCGCACGGTGCGCTATCGTCCTGTGGGCATCGCCCGCTATGCTGCGCACCTGCGCCGCGCCGGACTGCCCTGGGGGCGGATCGCGATCCAGACGATCCTCCACACGGGCATCCGCCGCGGCGACGCGGAGCGCGTGGATCCCACGCTCGGAGAGCGACTCGGACGCACGCCCGGCACCGTCGAGGCGTACGTGCGCGATCACCTCGCGCTCTGGGCCTCATGAGGACGCCCGCGTGCGCGCGCTCAGCCCGCTTCACGCCGATCGCCGCGTGGATCGATACACTGCCTGGGCCGGCGGCGTACCGCGTAGGCGGGCGCACCGGGCGATCCGGTCGCGGCGCATTCGTCGCCGAGCGGCTTCGCGCACGATCCATTCGATCGACTCTGCGCATGCCCATCGAGGGCGATCGTGCCCTCGCCGCTCCGTGCGCGCGGCGCACGCGTGCTTCGCAACGCGGGACGAGCCGAGGTGCGTGTGGGCAAGCGCCTGACGCCGATGCCAACGGCGTTTTGGTCGATGACGTACCTGATCGAGTCTCTCGTCGGACCGATCACCGATCGCCGACGAAACGCTCCAGCAGCGTCTTGATCCCCTGCTCGCCGAAGTCGATGTCGAGCTTTCCTTCGAACGCGCGCAGCACGCGACCCTCGCCAAACTTCGGATGCACGACGAAGCGTTCCGCCGCGGCCGGCGGCACGACGACGCACGGCGTGAACGCCTCGAGCGCCATCGGACTCGGCGGCGTATCGAGATCGAGCGGCCCGTGTGCGTCTTCGCGATGAATGCCTGCGAATCGACCGCGAACCAAGGCCTCGATCGTCTCTAGACCAAACGCGGGCACTGCGACCCACTTCTCGTGATCCCAGATCACGAGCGACGGCTCGCCGGACGGCGCGCTCGACTTCGGCGAGATCGCTCGCGCTCACCTCGCACGGGCCCGTCACGCCGCGCAGCTCGCGCAGACGCGCCAGCAACGCATGCAGCTTCGGCGAGAGAGCGAGAGTTCGCATGGTCAGTTCGTCCACGGAGCCTTGTCGGCTTGAAGGCCCTGCCGTCGGGGGTCGCTGGTCGGTGAAGCGGTCATCGAGGACGCAGATCGAGGGTCACGGAGCCCGTCCCGACCGTCAAGCGCGGCAGCGAGGCGGCTTTCGGAAGCCAGGCGGCGCATCGCGTGGCCCTCGGACGCGCTTCGAGCGCACGTCCGCCTTCGGCGCATGCTCTCGCACGGTCGGTCAGGGGCCGAAGTCGAACTGACGGGGCTCTCAGGTCGCGATGCGAAAGCCGGCCGCGGCGAAGTGGCGATCGAACGTGAACGCGACGCGCACCTTGTGCCGCTTCATCAGCACGAAGCTCGTCGCGTCCACGGCCGAGAGCTTCGGCAGATCATGACGGTCGAACCACTTCCAGCACTGCGCGAGCTCTGCACCGCCGCACTCGAAGACCTCGAAGCGCGCGACCTCGCCGAGCCCACGTCGCCACGCATTCGCTGCCTCGCGGGCCGCGTTGCGATCGAGAAACGTGAACGTCTCCATCACCACGGGGATCGACGTGAACAGGCGCGCGCCCTTCCGCTGTAGCTCCTCCCACACCGGCAGCGCGCGAGAGTGCAGAGGATCCCGCGTGAGAGCCAGGGCGATCCACGCGCCAGTGTCCACGAACACCCGCTCTCCCTGCCGGATCATCAGCGCTCGTCGTAGATGCTGTCGTGGTCGACGCACACGCGTCGTGGCTCGCCCGTCCAGACGCCGACGGGCCCGCTGCCCTCGCGCGACACGTACGCGGTACGGACGGCGTCTCGCACGAGAGAAGCGACGCTCCGCTTGCTTCGTGCGGCCGTTTGGTGGAGCGCTCGGAGGTCCTCGTCGCTCAGGTAGACCTGGGTCTTGCGCATGGGTGTCATCATGACACACGAAATGACACCCGTCCCCACCGGACCTTGGACGCACCGAGCAGGCGCGGCGCATCGATGCGGTCGTCGAGCGTCAGCCGCCGTGAGCCCACGCGTCGGAAGGGGATGGCCTGCCACGAAACACTCCGCGCGTCTCGGTTCTGCTCCCTGATTTCTCGCGCGGGGTCCTCGGGCGGCGTTCGTGAGGCGCCTCGGATGCTCCCTACGGTTTTGCCCGTCGCTTCGCGGAGAGGGTCGACTTCCAGTGCTTCTTCGGCTTCGCCCGAGGTGCGCGAGCGCCCTTCACCAGGGTGGCGATGCCGGCATGGAGCTTCCGAAACGACGGGGATCGTGATCGCGCCGGATCGGTCGAGAGGTGCGGACCGATCTCCTCGGCCCACCAGACCTTGTTGAGACCGCCATCGCCCACGATCTCGCCGAACAGCTCGGCCGTGTCGCAGATCGAGTCGGGAACGTAGTCTCGCGCCCTGTGGAGATCGGCCGAGGGAAAGGCGGCCTTCAGCGCCTTCAGGTCGCCGAGGTAGAACGCCTCGGTCTCCTCGATTGCAATGCGGAACACGAGGCGCGCGGGCCGGGGGTCGAGTGCGTCAGCCATTGCGACCAACCTCTCTCTCAGCTCCACGCAGCTGTCTTCATCGGCATCGACGAGGACGAGGAAGCCGTCGTCCGCCATGGCCTTGGTGGCGGCGTACGACCGGAGCGTCGCCGGCAGTAGGTCGAGCAGCCCAGTCGCGCGGGAGCTCGGCACTGCGCTTGCTGTGGGCAAGCTCCCCTTGCCCCCGTGCGGATGCGTCCGAAAGGTGTGTCCGGGGAACGCCCGAGGCGCCCAGCGCTCGACGAACACCCGCTCCGACGCCCCCTCGACGAGCACGTGGACGATCATCGACGGCCCTTCTTCGTCGGCTTGGCAGCCTCGTCAGCCACGTCGAAGTGCCGGCTGTACCACTGCGCGCCGAGCGGCACGCCGTTCCTCGCCAATTCTGCGACGACCGGAATGTCGGCGACGCGTGTTGCAAAGGCGCGCCCGTTTCGCTTTTGCATGCTCCACACCTGGTCAGGTTGAAGCGCGTTGACGAAGTATGGTGAGTGGGTCGTCACGAACATCTGTGTCGGCGCCGTCCGGCTCGCGGTGTGTGCCACGAAGAGCCCCGCCAGATGCTCGACGAGCTCCACGTAGAGTCCGTTCTCGGGCTCCTCGATACCGATGAACGGGCGGGGCGACGGGTCAGCGAGCAAGACCGCATAGGCCAGCATCTTGAGCGTGCCATCCGACATGCTCTGCTGATAGAAAGGGTCGACGTACCCGGACTCGTCGAACTGAAGGAGTAGACGGTTGTCAGCGCTCGTCTTGGGCGTGATCTTCTTCAGACCCGGAATGCTCCCGGTCACGCGCTCGATGATCTTCTTGAACTGCGTGCTGTGTTTTCGCTGGTAGTGCTGGAGCACGTTGCCCACGTTCGAGCCCTTGCGGTCGAGGCGGGGCTGGGCGCCGGCGGCGGGCAGCTCGCGAGCGGCGTCTGGCACGAAGTAGGAGAGGTACCACTGCTCGATGTACGAGCGCAGTCGCACGATGCGCGGATGCTCGGCGAGGTTTCCCAGCGTGGTCAGGCCGAGGCGGTTCAGGTCGACGAGGTCGATCCGGACCGCCTTCGGATCGTCCGCTCCCGAGGGAACGTAGTCCCCGGCCCACACCTTTCCTCTGCCGCGCTCGAGCTTGAGAAAGTGGTAGGGCTTGCCGCGCGTCTCACCCTGCCGACGCTGTCTGAGTGTCTCTTTCGTCACGGCCGGGACGCCGGCGACGAGATCAACCTCGATGGCGTAGACGATCGGGTGGGTCTCGTCTTCGCTGTCGAAGAAGATCTCGAACGAGATCGGCGCGGTCTCGCCCTGCGTCCTGAGGCGCTCGAACCCGCCGCGGTGAGGCTTGTCGCAGGCTGCCTCGACGCCCTCCAGGAGGCAGTCGGCGACGAAGCCAAACGCGTCCAGCAGTGTGGACTTGCCGGACCCGTTCGGCCCGATGAAGCAGGCGAACCGCGGGAGGGGCTCGCCCTGCGCGTACTTCACTTGTCCGAGCGCGACGTCCGCGAAGGACTTGTAGTTCTTGATTCGGATACCGAGGAGGCGGGCCATGAGAGGTCTCTTTCGGTGCAGGTCGAGACGGGCGAGCGCAATGGAATGGAAGAGCTCGGGAACCTTGCCGGCGACGATGAAGGTCGCGAGGGTCGCACGGATCCCCGACTTCGACGCGCGCGAGTCGAGCGCCAGCGCGGCCACCCTCTGTCCTTACGAAGTCACGAGCCCGTGAGAGCGGAGCCGACGAACGACTCAGCTGACGGCGCGGTGCAGCACCGAGGGCCCAGAGACGCCCGCCAACGCGAAGGCCTTCATCACGCGTTCCGTCACGTCGGTCTCGAGCTCCTTCTCGTACCTGAGGTCGACCACGTAGGCCTTCGCGCGGAGGCGCACGGCGATGAAGTCACCCTGAGCGACCTGGTTCACGACGATGGTCCAGGGCTTCTTCAGGTAGGTGAAGCGGCTCGAGACGAGCCCCTCCGAGAGGAGACCTTTCGCGCGCTCCAGGTCGGCGTCGATCGAGATGAAGAAGTCGAGCTGGACCAGCATGTCGAGCGCGCCCGCGTTCGCCGATGCGACGATCTCCGTGAGGAACTTGTTGTTCGGGATGGTCACGCGGTTGTCGTCGAGGGTGACGATGCGAACGGCGCGCAGGCCGATCTCCACGACCTCGCCATACACGCCCCCGTACGTGATCCGGTCGCCCACGCTGAACGGCTTGTCGATCAGGATGGTGACGCCCGCGATGATCGAGCTGACCAGGTCCCGCAGCGAGATGCCGACCGCGACCGCGATGGTCCCGCCGAGGGTGAGTAGCGCCTCGTTCGAGAGGTGGATCATCAGGGAGACGGCGTAGCCCAGCCCGATCAGATAGAGCGTGAGCCGAACGATGGTGCTCGCCTGGTGGAGCACGAGCCGGTGCTCGTTGAAGCGCTTCCCGAGCCGCTCGAGGGCGGCGCCGATCATCCGGACGATCAGCGCAGTGGCGAAGAGCGCCAGGATCGCCGGGACGATGCCCTCGGATCGAACGAACTGGAAGATGTTGCCTGCCTCGTCCACGGTTCACCTCAGGTGAAGAGAAGCCTCTGACGCCGGAGGAACGCGATCGCGGCGCGGTACCAGAGCGTGCGCACGCGCCAGTGTCCGACGGCGTCGACCTCGACGTAGCCCTCGGCGCGCAGGAACCCGAAGATCGCCGCTGCGTCACGTCGCGAGACGCCGAGAGTCGCAGCGGCCGCCTCTGTCGAGAGGTTCTCGTGCAAGACGAGCGCTGCGAGCGCGAAGCGCGAGCGCTCCTGGAGGCTGTCGAGCGCCTCGGTGTCCGGTCCGCGGAAGTAGCGCACGCGGAAGCGGTGGTCGCCTTCGGGGACGAGCGAACGCAGCCAGAACGCCATCGCGACCGTCGGGTTCCCGTCCGAATAGTCCCAGAGGACCCGGAGGAATTGCTCCTCGGTCCGGTCCTCCGCCTGGCGCGGCCGGGCGCCGGTGGGCTCGTCGGCGATCGACGCGTACGAAGCGACGTAGCCCGCCTCGCTCATGCGATGGCGGATGAGCGCTCCGAGATCGTCCTCGGGCCAGCGCTCGAGCTCCACGACCTTCTGGAAGAGGTTCTCGGACTGTCGAGCGCGAGCCAGGTAGAGCCAGGTGTAGAGAGAAAAGCTCGTGACCCAGACGATCCGCTCGGACGTGCGCGTGGAGACCTCTGCGAGCGCTCTCACGGCCTCCGTGCCGCCGATCGCGCGCACGATCAGGTTCTGCCCGTGGTCGAGCAAGACCACGCGACGCAGCCCGGCGCGCTCGACCGCAGCGACGAGAGCGTCGACGGTCTTCTCGGGTGACAGACCGAGCGCGCCCGACAGGAAGACGCACGCGTCCTCGGTGGTGCGAAGACCGCGAGGTACGTCGAGGATGGAGGCGTCGATCTCGGCCCGACGCACGAGGGCGCGCATCCAGCTGGTCTTGCCGCCGCCGCGCTCGCCGACGAGAGCGACCGTCAGCCCTTCCTCCTCGGGGTCTTCCTTCCACGAGCGCACGCATTGGACGATGCCGTCGAGGCCCGGATAGCGATCGATCTCGAGCGGCTCGGCGGGCGCGGCGCGAGAGAAGGCCCGGACGAGATCCTCGGGGAGCTCCACCTCCTCCGGCGCTTCGTCCGCTTGGAGCTCGAGCCGCCGGCGCATGAGAAACGCCGCGGCGCGGCGCGACTGGTCGAAGCGCAGCGCAAGGTCTCGGGACGCCTCGACGAGGAGCGAGACCGAGAGGCGCCCGCCCGCCGGAACGCTCGCCAGATGGCGGACGAGCGAGCTGCGGTCCGGCGCGAGCCACTTCGCCAGCCCGGTCGAAGGAAAGTGAGCGGGATAGGCCGCCTCGATCTCCGACTGCCACTGCCAGACGACGAGGAGGACGACCGGAACGGCGCCCAGCCACGCGACGTGGGTGACGACCGAGTAGAGGTAGCCCTCTCCGAGGATGCGCGCGGAGAGCACGAGGAGGGCAGCGATCGAGAAGCCGAACACGAGGACGAGACGAACCGACCGGCGCGTGCGCGCCGCGAGAGCGCCGTCTGCGCGGCGATCCCTCGCGACGCGCCATGCGGCCAGGCCCTCCGAGAGAGCCTCGAGCGCCACGCGATAGCCGGCGTAGAGCAAGACGACGAAGCGAAGCGCGCCGAGCTCTTGCCTGTGCGCGAGGACCTCGAGGTGATCGAGGGCGAAGGCGAGAAGGAGCACGACGCCCACCGAGACCGCGAGGGCGCTCAACGCGCCGGCCCACGGAAGCACGAGGCGTGCGCTCCGGAGGGTCTCGGCTCGACGCTCGATCCACGCGCGAATCGCCGCCACCGCGCGCTTCCGCCGGCGAACCAGGGTGATGAGCGCGGCGAGAGAGATCACGAGCCAGAGGAGCGTCGTTCGCGAGCTCTCGCGGGCGAGGACGCCTCCGAGCCACGGACCGAAGCCGGGAACATCGCGACGCAGCTCCCAGACCCAGAGCCGGCTGACCAGCCAGAGCTGCTCGAGCTCGCGACCGAGCTGCGCGATGCCCTCGGACCCGAGGCCGAGCACCTGCTCGCGGCGCCCCGAGCTCATCGACGGGAGCAGGCGAAGACGGAGATCGTTCAGCGTGTGCAGGTGCTCGCCGAGCCGCGCGGTTCGGTCGGATCGGAGCGTGCGCTCCTCCGCGCGAAGCACCACGGACCGCACCTGGAGCGCGTCCGCCGCCTCGTGCAGCGCGGCCACGTCTTCCGGAAACGGCCCGAGACGGTCGGCGGGCGGCAGGTGCAGCTCGAAGAGGGGCACGGCGCTCGGTGCCGACAGGCCATCGAGCGCGCTCGACAGCTCGCGCCGCACGCGCACGAGCTCGGCGACGGTCAGATCGTAGAGCGCGTCGGCGTCGGACGTGGCGACGCCGGTCTCGGTGAGGCTGTGCTCGAGGCGGTGAACGAGCGTGAGCCGGCCGGCGTCGGACACGGCGAGCACACGGCGCTCCTCGGCGAGGGTACCGTCGATCGTCGCGAGCCGTGACCGCGCGGACTCGACCCGAGCGCGCTCCGAGAGCAGCTCGCGCTGGACGGCGCTCTCCGACACCGCTGCCCGCTCGAGCGCCTCTCTCTGAGCCTGGTCCGCGCGGCGAGCTTCCTCGGCCGCGGCGGCCGCGCGAGCTGCGGCCGTCTCGCGCTCGGTCGCGATCCGACGGCGCTCGCGCTCGGCGGAGAGCATCGAGGCCCGCTGCTCTTCCGGCAGCTCGAGGACCTGGAGGCGAAGACGATCGCGCTCGAGCTCGACCGCCGCGAGGGCGCGCTCGGCGTCCTCCGCCTCGTCGTGCGCCACGGGCAGCGATGCGTCGACATCGCCCGGCGCGATCGCCTCCACGCCGGCGTCGCGCGGGCCCACGTCACCAGCATCGAGCTCACCCGCGTCGGGGCTCTCGACGGCCGCGTCCGCGCGGAGCGCCTCGACCTCCGCAGCGAGGGCGGCCTCGGCCTCGATGTTCGCGCGCAGCTGCGCGATGCGAAAGTCGACTGCCGCGGGCGAGAGCAGGTCGACGTCGAAGAGTCGCTGTGTGTCGAAATCGTTCGGGAGGGTCCCGGCAAGGAGCGCCCGGAGCGCGTCGACGTCGGTCTGGACCCGAGCGATGCGCTCGGCTGGCGACGGCGGCACCGGGACGACCTCGGGAGGCGGCTCCACGGCGGCATCCGCATCGCCCAGGTCGATGGCGACGCCAGAATCGACCGCGGAAGGCTCCGTCGTGGGCGCCGTCGGCTCGACTGGCGCGCTCGCACCCGCGTCCGGCGTGGAGAGCTCCGCCTCATGCTCGGAGCCGCATCCCGCGACGAGCGCGAGCACTGCCACGCAGAGCGCCACGTGGATCCTTCGCCCGACCGCTCTCATGCCGCCCCCTCTCGCGGGCGTGACGTAGCACGCGCTCTCGGCGCGGGTCAGACGTCGGAGATCACTCGGCTCTTCCCGTGATCACAGGATCAGGCGCACGCCACCGAGGTCGGCGATGCCGTGCGGGAATCGGTCGCCCGGCGTACCGATGAACATGTAGTTCTTCGGGACGCCGAGCCGCTTCGAGAGGAGCTCGATCGTCTGCGGCGTGAACTTGCCCTCGACGGTCAAGAAGTCGATCCGAAGGTGCGGATAGAGGTGATCGATCGTGCGGAGGTTCTCGGCGAGCTTGCTGGGCAGCGCTTCCCCCGGTGCGTGCACGTGCA
>JBBSAT010000135.1:0-19304 GCA_038252025.1 Polyangiales bacterium
ACAACTGCGGCGGCTGCGGCGTGGTCTGCGATCGAGGTGTCTCGAGCCTCTGCACCGCCGGTAGCTGTAGCTGCGGCGCGAGCCCCCAGTGCGCAGCGAGCGACACGTGCTGCCCGGTGACCTCGGACGCGGACGCGAGCTGCCACGATCTGCAGAACGACTCGAACAACTGCGGCGGCTGCGGCTTCGTCTGCGGCGCGAACAGCATGTGCTCGGCGGGCCGCTGCGTCTGCGCGGACGCCGATCACGCCGACTGCGACAGCGACCTCAGCACGGGCGGGAACGACGGCTGTGAGGTCGATCTCCGGACGAACCCAGAGAACTGCGGTGCGTGCCGGAACTCGTGCACGGACCAGAACGTCGACGTGGGCTCGTGCAACGCGCGGGCATGCGTCATCGGGAGCTGCGACCCGCTCTTCGACAACTGCAACGGCAACCCCGCGGATGGCTGCGAGACGAACCTCAGCCTCGTCGGCACCTGCGGGGCGTGCGGGACGAGCTGTTCACCGCTGAACGCGGATGCCCGCTGCATCCCGGCGGGGACCACGGCCTCCTGCGGCTACGGCACGTGCGCGGGGACGTTCGGGAACTGCGACTCGAACGTCGTGAACGGCTGCGAGACGAGCCTCCGCGCGACGGCCACGTGCGGCGGCTGCACGACCAACAGCACCAGCCTCATCACCCACGCGACGGGACCCTCCTGCACCGGCGCGGGCACCTGCGACTATGGCGCGTGCTCGGGCAGCTTCTCGGACTGCGACAGCAATCGGACCAACGGCTGTGAGACCGGATGGGCGCTCGCGACCTGCGGCCCCTCGTGCACGAACTGCTCGACGGCGGCGCAGCACTCGACCGGGCAGCTCTGCACCGCGGCCGGTGCCTGCGACTACAGCGCGTGCAGCGGGCGATTCTCGGACTGCGACGGCAACCGGACCAACGGCTGTGAAGCCGGTTGGTCCGCCGCGCAGTGCGGCGGAACGTGTATCAACTGCTCCGCCACGGTGGCGCGGGCCACCGGCCAGTTCTGCTCGATCGGCGGCTCGTGTGACTACGCCGCGTGCAACTCGGGCTTCTCGGACTGCGACGGCAACCGGACCAACGGCTGCGAGAACAGCTGGAGCGCGGCGCTCTGCGGCGGCAGCTGCACCGTGTGCGCGACTGCGATCGCGAACGCCAGCGGGGCATCCTGCTCGGGAGTAGGGACGTGTGACTACGCGGCCTGCACCGGGTCGTTCGCAGACTGCGACAGCAACCGCGCCAACGGGTGCGAGCAGGCATGGAGCACCGCGCGCTGCGGCGGCAGCTGCACGAACTGCTCGACGGCCATCGCCAACGCGAGCGGCGCGCTCTGCTCCGGCAGCGGCGCGTGCGACTACTCGAGCTGCACCGGCGCGTTCTCGGACTGCGACAGCAACCGCGCGAACGGATGCGAGCGGGCCTGGAGCGGGGCGGCCTGCGGTCCGTCGTGCACGAACTGCAGCGCCACCGTCATGAACGTTGCCGCTCGCTCCTGCAGCGGGGCCGGCACCTGCGACTACACGACGTGCTCGTCTGGCTTCTCGGACTGCGACAGCAACCGCGCGAACGGGTGCGAGGCCGCGTGGTCCGCGGCGTCGTGCGGCGCGCCGTGCACGAACTGCGGGATGACGCTGATGCACGCGAGCGGGTCCATGTGCACGGCCGGTGGCACCTGCGACTACACGAGCTGCGACGCCGGCTTCGGCGACTGTGACGGCAACCGCGCGAACGGCTGCGAGGCGTCCACGACGCTCGATACGCGGTGTGGAAGCTGCGGGAACGACTGCACCGATCAGAACGTGGTGGGCGGCACGTGCAGCTCGGGGAGCTGTCTCATTCCCGCGTGCACTGCGGGTCGCGCCAACTGCGACGGGATGACCAACAACGGCTGCGAGGCCACGACGCTCGGCACGGCGGCCGACTGCTGCGGTGCGGTCTGTACGTCGCCTCCCACGTGCGATGCGGTCGGGATGGTCGACTTCATGTGCCGCTGAGCGGGGCGCTCGGCTCCGGCGTCCCCGTCCCACCAAGGGATCGTCCATCTTCGGTCGACCACGGCGCTTCACGCGCGCTATAGGGCTCGCCATGCACGAGCTCGGTCTCACTCTGCCCCTCTGGGCGGTCGTGCCTTTCGTGGTGATGCTCGGCGGTATCGCGATCCTTCCGCTCGCGGCGCCGCACGCCTGGGAGAAGAACCACAACAAGGCGATCTTCGCCCTGATCGTCGCGCTTCCCGTGGGGACCTGGCTCGGCGTGTCGCACATCGAGGCGCTCGCCCACGCGAGCGTCGAGTACATCTCGTTCATCGCGCTGCTCGGCTCGCTCTACGTGATCGCAGGCGGCATTCACCTCTCGGGAGATCTCGAGGGACGACCGAGCGTCAACGCCGCGATCCTCCTGACCGGCGCGGTGATCGCGAACGTCGTCGGGACGACGGGCGCGAGCATGCTGCTCATCCGCACCTTGCTGCGAACGAACCAGCAGCGCCGCCAGCGGAGCCACATCCCCGTCTTCTTCGTGCTGATCGTGTCCAACTGCGGCGGTCTGCTCACGCCGCTCGGCGATCCGCCCCTGTTCCTCGGCTACCTCCGAGGCGTGCCGTTCACGTGGACCCTGACGCTCTGGCCCTTCTGGCTGGTGACGATCGCGTACCTGGTCGCGCTCTTCTACGTCGTCGACAAGCGCGCCTACCGCAGGGAGACGAAGGAGGATCTCGCCCGCGACGAGCGTGAGCAGGAGCCGCTGAAGATCCACGGGGGCATCAACGCGCTCCTCCTCGCGGGTGTCGTCGGCTCCGTGTTTCTCCCGACGCCGTTCCGAGAGATCGCGATGGTCGGGCTGACGCTCGCCTCGCTTCAGCTCGGGCCGAAGAAGGCCCGCGAGCAGAACGGATTTTCGTTCGGTCCGATCATCGAGGTGGCCATCCTCTTCGCGGGGATCTTCGTCACGATGGTGCCCGCGCTCGCGCTCCTCGACGTGCACGGCGCCGCGCTCGGCCTGACCGAGCCCTGGGAGTACTTCCTCGCGACGGGATCGCTCTCGTCGGTGCTCGACAACGCGCCGACCTACCTGACGCTCCTCTCTGCGGCGCAGGCGATGGGCGTCCCCGAGGGCGTCGTCGATCAGGTCGTCGGCATCCCGGGGACCTTCCTCGCTGCCATCAGCTGCGGCGCCGTGCTGATGGGCGCCAACACGTACATCGGCAACGGCCCGAACTTCATGGTGAAGGCGATCGCGGAGGAGGGCGGCTATCCGATGCCGTCGTTCTTCGGGTACGCAGCGACGGCGCTCGTGATCCTGGTGCCGGTCTACGTCGGGCTGACGCTCTACTTCGCCTTCTGAAGCACACCCGTCCGCGCGAGCATGCGGAGCATCTCCCGGAAGCCCTCGCTGCGGCCCACCTGGAGGACGTGACCGCCAGAGAAGCGGACGAGCGGCGCATCGAAGTGCTTCGCGATGCGCTCCGCGTGGCGGATGGGCGTGACGCGATCACGTTCACCCGCGAGGACCAGCAGTCGCTCCCTCGGAGTCCGCGGCGGCCGACCGAACGGGCTGACGATGCGATGCGCCTCCTCGAGGAGCCGATGCTGTTCGTTTCGTTCTTCTGCCGTCCCCACGAGTCGGCCGTTGTCGCGAGCGAAGTCCGCGATGGAGGCGAGCGGCACGAAGGGGATCGCGAAGTCGAGATCCGGCAGCGTCGTCGCCGCGAGCGCGGTGGTGTACCCGCCGAGGCTCATCCCCATCGCGCCGACGTGAGGTGACCCTTCGTCCCGGAGCAAGCGCACCAACGACCCGAGATCGAAGATCGCCTGGCGGAAGCCCTCCACCGTGAAGCGCGGGTCGCTTCCTGGAAACAGCGGCCGCCTTCCCGAGCCGCGGAGGCCATGGAATGGGAGAACGAAGAGCGCGATGTCGAGGCCTCGCGCGTTCAGCGCGGCGATGGGCCACGCACGCTCCTCGATGGCGTGATGCCCGCTGAGGTATCCGTGGATGAGGATGAGGGTCGGTCGACGTGCGGACTTGTCGCGGAACAGGCGCGCGCGGGCCGTTCGGTTCTCGACGGGGGCGCGGTAGGGAGGGTCGAGCTCGGCGACGAACGTCTCTCGCGCCGACGGCCACGAGAGGTCTTCGACCTCGATGGAGCCGACCCGACGAACGGGATCGAGCGTCGGCACGATGGGCGTCGGTGTTCCGAAGAACGTGTGTGGGGCGTCGAAGTGCTCGGGCCGATCGTAGAGCGCGGCGATCGCCTCGAGCGCATCGCGGCGCTCTCGCGGACCGAGGCCCTCCGACGGGGAGCGCGCGCGGGAAGCCGCGCTGCGCGAGAGCGCGAACCTGGAGATGGCGTGATCGAGGGCTGGCGCGAGCGTGCGAGCCGTGAGCGCGCGAGCGAGGTTACCGACCATGAAGACAGCGTGGCAGCGCACCATGCGCCATGCGAGCCGCCCAGGACGGGGACAGGGGCGGAAGCGCGCGGTGTAAAGAGCCTTGACAACGCTCCAGCGAGAAGTCGCGCTCAATCGCGATTCGCCTGAGTTCGAGGCTTGCTTCGTCTTTACAGCCCGCATAGATCTCGTGCGTGCGTGACGATCGAGAGTCGATGGGCCGGCGTCTCCGCGAGCTCCGCCTCGATCGCGGTCTCGCGCAGGGTGACGTCGCCCAGAGGCTCGCCGTCTCGCCCGCCTACCTCTCGCTCATGGAGAAGGGGAAGCGCGCCGTGCAGCTCCCGCTGCTCTTCCGCGCGCTCGAGGTCTACGGCGTCTCGATGGAAGAGTTCATGGCGAGCCTCGGCTCGACGCGCGTCGACGAAGGGCTCTCGCGCCTTCTCGACGAGCCGCTCTTTCGCACGCTCAACCTCACCAAGGACGACCTCGCGTCCATCGGATCGGAGCCGCGCGCGGCGACGACCATCACCGCGCTCTTCAACCTCTACAAGAACACGCGCACGCAGCTCGATCACCTCGTCGCCGATCTCGCGCGCAAGTCTCGCGCCGGAGAGGGCGTCGGAACCGAGCTCGCGTTCGACTACAGCCCGTTCGACGAGGTCACCGACTTCCTCGAGTCGCGCGGCAACTTTTTCCCGGAGCTCGAGGAGCGCGCCGATGCGTTCCGCCGAGACCACGCTCTCGAAGACCGGCCCAGCACCGACGGGCTCATCGGCGCGCTTCGATCGATCGGCGTCGACGCCCGTCTCATCGACGCGGCTGGTGCCGGCGGAAGCTCGGTCATCCGGCGCCTCGATCCGGAGGGCGGGCGTCTCTCGCTCTCTCGCGATGTCCCGGAGCCGCGCCTCCTGTTCCAGCTCGCCCACACGATCGGTCTTCGCGTCCTCGATCGCGAGTCGCTCATGGACGGACTGCTCTCCGTGGCGGGCGGCGAGCGCCCCGAGACGGCGCGGCACGCCGAGACGCCGCACCTCCTGAAGATCCACTTCGCGAACTACTTCGCCGGCGCGCTGCTGCTGCCGTACGCGCCGTTCTTCCGCGAGGTGGAGCGCACGCGCTACGACGTGGAGCGCCTCTCGAGCGTGTTCCGCGTGAGCTACGAGACCGTCGCGCATCGGCTCTGTAACCTCTCGAACCCGGCGCAGCGGGGCGTTCCGTTCCACTTCCTGCGCGTCGACGCGGCCGGCAACATCAGCAAGCGCTACGCGGCGACGGGCCTGCGCTTTCCGCACGGGACCGGGAGCTGTCCGAAGTGGGCGGTGCACCTCGCGTTCCTCACGCCGCACGCGATCGCGCGGCAGTACAGCGTGTTTCCCGATGGACGCCGCTTCTTCTGCTTCGCGAAGGTCCTCGCCGAGCCGATCTCGGGCTCTCTGGCGCGCGGGACCGTCTACGCGATCGGCATGGGCACGCATGCGGACAACGCGAAGCACCTCGCGTACGCGGACGACATTCCGTTCGTCGATCCCGAGAAGATGGTCGTGCCCGTCGGGACCACGTGCCGCTTCTGCGAGCGCACCGACTGCAACCAGCGCGCGGCTCCGAGCTACAAGTTCGCGTTTCGCGTCGATCCGTACATCAAGAAGGAGAACTTCTTCTCTCCGCTGGTCTCGGGCGACGAGGCAGGGCCGGAGGAGCGCGCTCCGAGGGAGATCGACGTGACCGCCGGGGCCCTGAAGAAGAAGCGCGTCTGAGCTCGGTTCGAGCGCGACGGCACCCTCGTTCAGCCCTTCACGCCGCCCGCGGTCAGCCCCGAGATGAGCTGCCTCTGGAGGACGTAGAAGAGCGCCATCACGGGGATCGAGACCGCCAGCGCGCCCGCCGCGAAGTGGCCGAGGTTCGCGTCGTGCTCGCTCGCGTAGCCCTGGAGCAGGATCGGGAGCGTGTAGAGATCCTCGCGCGTGAGGAACGCAGCGGCGAGCGCGAATTCGTTCCATGCGGTCATGAACGCGAAGAGCGCCGTGACGGCGATCGCGGGGCGTGCTGCGGGGAGCACGACGCGGAGGAACGCGCCGAAGCGCGTCGCGCCGTCCACCATCGCGGCCTCCTCGAGATCCTTCGGGATCGCGTCGAAGGCGCCTCGCAGCTGGAACATCGCGAACGGGACCGCGCTCGTCGCGTAGACGAGGACGAGGCCAGAGCGCGTGTCGAGCAGATCGAGCGCGTTGAGGAGCAAGTAGAGCGGCACCGAAGCCGCGACCCCGGGGAACATCTGCGTCGCGAGCATCGCGGAGAGCGACGCGCGCTTGCCGACGAAGTCGAATCGAGAGAGCCCATAGGCCGCGGGCGTGGCGATCGCGATCGCGACGGTCGCTGTGGCGGCCGCGACGATGCTCGAGTTCGCGAGCTGCATGCCGAAGATCCAGCGATCACCGTCCATCCGACCGAGGACGGCAGCGAAGTGCTCGAGCGAGAACCCCGAGGGGACCGGCAGCGCGTGAGCCTCCGGGGCGACGCCGGGCGAGAACGCGAGCGCTATCACCCAGAGCACCGGGTAGAGCGCGAAGATCACAGCCACGAGCAGCACGGCGTGCACGAGCAGCCCGGTGGCGAGGCTCTTGGCCCTCATCGAGCACCTGGGGCGCGCTCACGCGGCAGCGCGCGCGTGAGGCCGACCAAGATCACGAAGATGAGCACCGCGTATGCCGCCGCGTAGCCGACCTGGTGTCCGCGCGTGAACGCCCAGCGGTACGCCTCGGAGACGAGGATCTCGGTGCTGCCGTCCGGCTCGCCGGCGCTGACGAGGAAGACGACGTTGAACATGTTGAACGTCCAGACCGCGCCCATCGCGACCGCGGGGAGAAGCGCAGGGCGCAGCATCGGCAGGGTGATGCGCGTCAGCTTCTGGAACGCGCTCGCGCCGTCGACGTCGGCGGCCTCGTAGAGATCCTTCGGGATGGACGTGAGCGCGCCGAGCGTGACGACCATCATGAACGGAAAGCCGAGCCAGACGTTCGTCGCGAGGTTGGCCGTGAACGCGGTCGAGAAGTGCGCGAACCAGCTCACTGGCTCGACGCCGAAGACGGCGAGGATCGCGTTGATGGCGCCGAGCTGGCGATGGAACATCCCGCGCCACGCGAGCGCGGTGACGTAGCTCGGCACCGCCCACGGTACGACGAGCAGGATGCGGTACAGCGTGCGGAGCTTCACCGTCGGTCGGTGAAGGAGCAGCGCGAGCCCGATGCCGATGCCGACGTGGAAGATCACGTTCGTGATCGTCCAGAGCACAGTGACCCCGAGCACGAGCCAGAAGCTCCCGTGGCCGAGCAGGTCGCCGCCTCGGTTCGTCAGGATGTCGAAGTAGTTCGCGAGGCCGACGTAGTGCAGGTCCTGCCCCGCGTAGAGCGAGGTCATGGCGCCGACGGCGAGCGGCAGGACCACCAGGAGGCCCACGGCGACGAAGGCGTGCATCACCCATCCGTACGCGGGCATCGAGCGGACGAGCGACGCGCGGACGGCGGGATCGCGGAGCCGCGAGGTGACCATGGCGAGGGCCGCGAAGAGCCCGAGCATGAGCGCGACGACGGCGAAGGTCGGATCGCGCAGGGGCGGCGCGGGTCGCGTCTCGTCGACGAAGCGGTGCTCGGCCTCGGCGAGCGCGTCGTGCGGTGTCGCGTCTCCGCGCAGCACCTTGCGGATCGCGCGGTCCATCGGCCCGAACACGGAGTCCATGTGCGGATGCGTGGGCATCGGCATCGCCGCGAGGGCAGCGTCGTGGAACGCGACGAGGCGCTCGTCGCTCGCGACGCCGGGATCGTGCCACGCGCTGACCGACGCCACGATCTGGTGGCCTGCGGTCGCGCGCGCGATGGATCCCGCGGGGCTCGCGAGGAAGGCGGCGAGCTCGCGCGCCAGCTCGGGGTGCGGACTGCCGGCGGGGATGAGCGCCGCGTCGATGGTCGAGTACGGGACCATGAGCCCGTCGTCCGCCGCATGGACGATCGGCAGCGGGAGCACGTGGTAGTGCAGGCTGGCCGGAAGATCCGGGGCGAGCCACGGCCCACTGATCGCCGCGACGGCGCGACCGCTCCGGAACAGGTCGCGCACGAGGTCGCCGCTCGCTTCCGCGGGCACCGAGCCATCGGCGACCAGGCGCGCGAGCTCCGCGAGCGCCGCGTCGCCTTCCGGCGTTGCGGCAGCGAAACGACCCTCCTCGTCGAGGACGCGAGCGCCGTACGCGTGGAAGAGCGCGACGCTCGCGTAGGTGGAGTCGACCTCCCACGCGATCGCGTACGTGCCGTCCGGCAGCTCGCGCCGGAGCGCGGCGTAGTCCTCGAGCGAGGGCAGCGTGCGCCCCATCGCGAGCTCGTCCGAGACGTAGAGCGCGAGGCTCTTGAGCGAGAGCGGGACGCCGTAGAGCGTGCCTTCGTACGTCAGCGCGCCGACCAGTGCGGGTGGAAGGTCTGCCGTGAGCTCCGGGCTGAGCGCGCCGAAGTCCTCGAGCAGCGAGGCGTCCACGAAGGAGGGCAGCCGGTTGTGGGCGTCGATGAAGAGGTCCGGGCCGTGGCCGGTCGGGATGGCGTTGCGCAGCCGGCTGGCGAAGGCGCCGAAGGGGCTCGCGACGAGGTCCACGTGCACGTCGGGGTGGGCGCGCTCGAAGAGGGCGACCGCGGCGAGCAGGCCCGCCTCTTCGGACTCGCCGTACGCATGCCAGACGACGATCGTCTCCTGCGCGCTCGCCGGCGTCGGTACGGCGAGCGTCACGAGCGACGCCATCGCGAGCAGGGCCGCCGTTCGCGCCGCGCGCTCAGTCATCGACGAGCGTTCGCTCGGTGTTCGGATCGAAGAGGTGAACGCGCTTCGGCACGAGCCGCAGGTCCTCCCCGACGTGCGCCGACGCCAGCTCGGCCGGTGTGAGCCGCGCGACGAACGAGACGTCGCCCACCTTGCCGTGCGCGTACGCCTCGAAGCCCATCGCTTCGATCACCTCGACGCGCAGCGTGATCCCCGCCTCTTCACCGCGTCCGACCACGACGTCTTGCGGCCGCACGCCGAGCACCGTCGGCCCCGAGGGCGACACCGCCGCGACGTCGAAGCCCGCGCCTTTCACGCGCCCTCCCTCGGCCGTCCCCTCGAGGAAGTTCATCGCCGGGCTGCCGAGGAACCCCGCCACGAACCGCGACGCGGGCTTCTCGTAGACGTCGAGCGGCGCGCCGACCTGCTCGATCTTTCCGGCGCGCAGCACCACGAGCCGGTCGGCGAGCGTCATCGCTTCGACCTGATCGTGGGTGACGTAGACCATCGTCGCGGAGAGCCGCCCGTGCAGCCGCTTGATCTCCACGCGGACCTCGGAGCGAAGCGCCGCATCGAGGTTCGAGAGCGGCTCGTCGAAGAGGAAGAGCGCGGGTCTGCGCGCGATCGCCCGGCCCATCGCGACTCGCTGGCGCTGTCCGCCCGACATCTCGCGCGGGTAGCGCTCGAGGAGCTTCTCGAGCCCGAGCATCGCCGCGACCTCGTCGACGCGCGCGTCGATCGTCTTCTTGTCCGTCCCGCGGATCGAGAGCCCGAACGAGAGGTTGTCCCGCACGGTCAGGTGCGGATAGAGCGCGTAGCTCTGGAACACCATCCCGACGTCGCGCTCGCGCGGCGCCGCGTGGGTCACGTCGCGATCGCCGATGCGAACCGTCCCCGCATCCGGGATCTCGAGCCCGGCGATCGTGCGCAGCAGCGTGCTCTTGCCGCAGCCGCTCGGACCGACGAGCACGACGAGCTCTCCGTCGTCGACCTCCAGATCGATGCCGCGCAGGATCGGCGTGCCACCGAGAGACTTCTGGATACCGCGGAGGGAGAGGCGCATCGGCGAGGAAGCGCCGAGGATACGGGAAGAGCCCCGGGACGGGACGGTCAGATCTCGGTTTTCACGCCCGACGAGACGCGCGAGCCTGAGAGCACCAACTCACTCTCCCGCTTGCCGGCGAGGGGCGGGGAGAGGGTGAAGACGCACCCAGCTCACGCGGCCTCACCATGCACCCCTCTCCGCAAGGCCGCCCGACAAGACCCGCGAGCCTGAGAGCGCGCAGCGAGCCGATCACCAGATCAGCCCCACTCGGTGGCGAAGTCCTTGGGCTCGGGCCGCTTCACGTCCGGTGCCGGCTCGGCGGGCGTGCCGACGTAGAGGAAGCCCACGATCTGATCGGTCGCGGCGAGCCCGAGGCGTTCCCTCACGAACGGGTCGTAGACCGGCGCGCCGGTCTTCCAGACCGAGCCGAAGCCCTCCGCCGTGAGCGCGAGGTGAAGGCCGTACATCACGCAGCCCGCCGAGAGCAGCTGCTCGACCTCGGGGATCTTCTTGCTCGGCTTCAGGCTCGCCACGACCGCCACCAGCAGCAGCGCCCGGTCCACCTTCTTCTTCGCCTTCGCCACGTCGTCCGCGCTCGCGTCGGGCATCTGCCGGAGCAGCGCCTCGCCGAGGATCTCTCCGAGCTTCGTCCGACCCTCGCCCCGGAAGACCAGGATCTTCCACGGTGTGAGCGCTCCGTGATCGGGCGCGCGCAGCGCCGATCGGATCGCGCGCTCGAGAGTGGCCGCGTCGGGCGCGGGCTCCGTGAGCTTGCCGGTCGAGTGACGCCCCGAAAGCAATTCCGTCGCGTTCATGAGCTCCCTGCTTCTCTCTCGGCCTTCTCGGCCGCCTGTTTCGTGGCCTTGGCGGCGGCCCGGTCGCGCTTGCGCTCGCCCGGCGCCTTCCAGGACTTCGTCCCCGGATCGACCGCACCGATCTCGTCCCCGTCCTTCATCGCACGCGCCGTCTCGTCTGCGAACTGTGCGTATCGACCGGCCTCGATCGCGTCGCGCCCAGCGCGCGTGAGCGCTCCGTAGAAGTGGAGGTTGTGCTGCGTGATCAAGCGCGCGCCGAGCATCTCGTCGCTCCGGATCAGGTGATGCACGTACGCGCGGGTGAACGTCTTGCAGACGGAGCAGTCGCAGCGTGCGTCGAGCGGTCCCTCGTCCAGCTGGTGCCGCGCCTGCTTCAGGTTCGCGCGCCCCGACCAGGTGAGCGCCTGCCCGTTCCGCGCGTTCCGCGTCGGAAGCACGCAGTCGAAGAGATCGATCCCGGCGCCCATGCCGCGGAGCAGATCGTAGGGCGTGCCGACGCCCATCAGGTAGCGAGGTCGGTCTCGCGGCATGCTCGGGACGAGCGCGTCGAGCGACGTGTACATCTCGGCGATCGGCTCACCGACCGAGAACCCGCCGAGCGCGATCCCGTCGAATTCACGATCGTCCTCTCGCATCGTCGCGATCGCCTCGAGGTGCGTCCGGCGTAGCTCGAGATCCGTCCCGCCCTGCACGATCCCGAAGCGGGCCTGGCCCTCGCGCCAGGGCGCGCGGAGGCAGCGCTTGGCCCACGCGGTCGTGCGGCGCATCGCGCGCTCGGTGATCGCCTTCTCCGCGCCTCCGGGCGGGCACTCGTCGAACGCCATCGCCACGTCGGCGCCGAGCAGCGCCTGCACGCGCATCGACTCCTCGGGCGTCAGGCGCATCTTGCGGCCGTCGAGGTGCGATCGGAACGTCACGCCGTCGTCGTCGATCGCGTTCATCCCGGCGAGCGAGAAGACCTGGAAGCCGCCGCTGTCGGTGAGCATCGCGTGCGGCCAGCTCATGAAGCGCGGCACACCTCCGAGCTCGGCGATGCGCTCTGCGCCCGGGCGCAGCCAGAGGTGGTACGTGTTCGCGAGGATGATGCGCGCGCCCGTGGACGCGATCTCGTCCGGCGTCTGCGACTTCACGGTCGCGGCCGTGCCCACCGGCATGAACACCGGCGTCTCGATGGTCGCGCGCGGCGTGACGAAGCGGCCGCGTCGGGCGCACCCCGACATGCCGAGCTCCGTGAACGAGAATCCGGGAGAGCGCATCGTTCGGGCTTCTACGCCGAGCGAGCGTGCCGCGCGGCGCGAATCAGCATCGCGTCCCCGTAGCTGTAGAAGCGATAGCGCTCTCGCACGGCCTCCTCGTACGCCGCCCGGATGCTCTCCGTGCCGCCGAACGCCATCACGAGCGCGAGCAAGGTCGAGCGGGGCAGGTGGAAGTTGGTGAGCAGCGCGTCGATCGCCCGGAAGCGGTAGGGCGGCCGGATGAAGAGCGCGGTCTCACCGCTGCCGGCGGCGATGCGCCCTTCCTCGTCGACCGCGCTCTCGAGCGTCCGGCAGACCGTCGTACCGATCGCGACGACAGGACGTCCTTCACTCCGCGCAGCGAGGATCGCTTGCGTCGTCTCGTGCGGGATCTCGTACTTCTCGGCGTGCATGCGGTGCTGCGAGAGATCCTCGGCGCGGAGCGGCGCGAAGGTCCCCGGCCCGACGTGCAGGGTCACGCGCGCGATGCGATGGCCGGCCTTTCCGAGCGCCTCGAGCAGCTCGGCAGAGAAGTGCAGGCCGGCGGTGGGCGCGGCGACCGAGCCCTCGCTCGCGGCGAACACCGTCTGATAGCGCTCGAGATCCTCGGCGGTGGGCTCGCGCCGCACGTACGGAGGCAGCGGGACGCGACCCGAGCGTCCGATCGCTGCCCGCACGCCTTCGGCCGCGATCAGCTCGAGCTCGACCTCGCCGCCCTCCCGGAGCGCGCGAAGCGTTGCCTGCATCTCGCTGCCCTCGATCGCGACGCTGAGGCCCGGCCGGAGCGCCTTCGTGCCGCGCGCGAGGGCGGTCCACGTCTCCCTCGTCCCCGACTCGGTCGAGGTGAGCCTCTCGACGAGCAACATCTCGAGGCGGCCGCCCGTCGGCTTCCGACCGAAGAGCCTCGCCGGCAGCACGCGCGTGTCGTTCACGACGAGGAGGGACGGCACGAGCAGCCCGGGTAGCTCGACGATGCGCCGGTGCTCGAGCAGCCCACGGTCACGGTCGATCACGAGCAGGCGCGCGCCATCACGAGCGGCAGGCGGCTCCTGCGCGATCAGTGCGTCGGGAAGCTCGTACTCGAGATCATGTGCGTCCACGCTGCGCCGGTTGTGTCAT
The DNA here is from genome assembly GCA_038252025.1 of Polyangiales bacterium. GTDB lineage: Bacteria > Myxococcota_A > Polyangia > Polyangiales > Sandaracinaceae > JBBSAT01. Next base: position 13,412 of record JBBSAT010000135.1, read on the forward strand.
CCGGCAGAGACCCCGGCAAACGCGGCTCGCCAGAACGTGGGCGGGCGGCGGTGGCTACAGGGGCAACATGCAGCAGCCGAGGCACCCGCTCGCGTAGCAGCGGCCAGTGCCCGCGCAGCAGAGCTGCCCGGCCCCGCAGCCGGTGTCGACGCAGGACGTCCCGCCATCGCGACCGGCGATGCCGCTGTCGCGACGGATGATGATGCCGCTGTCGCGACGGATGATGATGCCGCTGTCGCGACGGATGATGATGCCGCTGTCGCGACCGACGATGATGCCGCTGTCGCGACTGACGATGCCGCCGTCGCGACCGCCGATGATGCCGCCGTCACCGATGGGTCGTGGCATGCAGCACGCGAGACAGCCGGAGCCGTAGCAGGCCCCCGTCGCCGCGCAGCACTCCTGGCCGGCCCCGCAGCCGGTGTCGACGCACGAGGTTCCGGCATCGACGTCGCTGACCGCCGCATCGTCGCCAGCGCCCGCGGCATCGACATCGCCGACGGCCCCGTCATCGCCAGCGCCCGAGTCCACGTCGCCGAGACCGGAGTCCACGTCGCCGGCGCCGTCGGTGCCCGTACGCGCGTCCATCGACCCACCGTCGTTCTCGGCCACGGCCATCGGCGTGGTGCACCCGGCGCTGAGCGCCCAGGCGCCTACGATCCCGCACAACAACGTGATTCGAAGCATCTCGCCCTCCGTCCTCCACGAGGATACGCCCGCTTCGGCGGCCGGCGAAAGGTCAACCTAGTCGAGCTCGCCTTTCTTCGCCTTCTCGATCCAGATGGCCATCTGGTCCTTGATGATGTCCATCGCGCGGCCCTGGAAGATCCGGAACAGGAACGGGACGTCCATGTCGACGTCCATGCTCTTGTCCCGAACGCGGATCGTGCCGTTCAGCGCGATGCCCTTCGCGCTGAAGCCGAACTCGCCCATGTCCTGGCTCGTCCAGTCGAACCGCGGGCTGTACTCGGCGAAGCGTGCCTTGTACGCCTCCATCGCCTTCTCGATCGCCTTCTTCGACAGCGCCTCGTCCAGGCCAGTCTCGATGGTGTGCTTCATCGCCCCAACTTCTCCTCCTGAGATTGGTTACACGGCCCTCCCTGATCGGCAAACGGTCGTGATACTCCTAGCCCATCCGGCATGGAGATATGCTTCGTCGCGTTCGGCTTCATGTTCGTCGCCCTGGCGTTCATCGGCGCGCTGGCGAGGAACCCGGCGGGCCAGTTCGATCGCCTGAGCGCGAACGGCATTCCGGCGCGCGGGATCTTGCTCCAGGTCGCGCAGACGTCGTCCGGCATGAGCGGGCGCATCGGTCGGCGTTTTCAGAGCCGCAGGGTCCGCATCGACATCGAGGTCCCCGGCCGAGCACCGTACGAGGTCCGCGGGCTGGCGTGGATCCCGATGAACTGCGTGCGCGACGTCTTGCCCGGCGCGACGGTGGAGCTGCGCGTCGACGCGAGCAACCCGCAGAAGTTCGTCATCATCGGCCCCGGCGTGGGCTTCGCGCCGCAGATCGTTCCCACGGGCCCGCCTCTCGGGCCCTCGACCCAGGGGTATGGAGCATGAGCCAGCAGATCGGTTGCGCGAGCTGTGGGGCCGTGATGGTGCCGCAGGCCGACGGACGAACCTACGCCTGTCAGTTCTGCCACGCGCAGATCCAGGTCGCGATCGATGCACGACAGATCGCGTCGGGCATGGCGCTCGACCTGCAGAACGCCGACGCGTTTCTCGTGCGGCTCGCGCACGTGCTGACGACCGCTTACGGGGAGCAGACCAAGGTCCAGCACCACGGCGGGCAGATCATCCTCCTCGAGATCATGCTCGAGCCCGATCTCTTCATCGCCAAGCGTGAACGGCAGGGCGTGCTCGCCCAGCACAAGCGCGTCGTGCGCGGCATCGCGCTGAAGACGGTGAAGCACCCGCTCGGCCGCTGGGTCGAGATGCTCACCGACGCGCTGGCCGCGCACGCCAACACCAGCGCTCAGGCCGATCAGGTGCTGCGCAGTCTCCGAGGTCAGTAACCGCGAGGCCAACCATGTCGCTCCCGCAAGCTCACAAGCGTCTCCATCTCGACGACCTGCCGCAGCACGCGCGCGAGCGCCTGACCGCGATGCGTCAGCACCACTTCTTCACGAGCGACCTCTCGGTGAACGAGTTCCTGCTCGTGAAGGAGGCGGGCTTCTCGCCGCTCGGGCTCGTGATGGGGAGCAGCATCTATCACATCGGGTTCCAGCCGATCCGTCAGGGCGTCAGCGAGGAGCTCACGATGCTCACGCAGGCGATGTACAGCGCGCGCGAGCTCGCGATGACGCGGATGGAAGAAGAAGCCGATGCGCTCGGCGCGGACGGAATCGTCGCGGTCCGCCTCGATCTCACGGTGCATCAGTGGGGCGCGAACGTGATCGAGTTCCTCGCGATCGGCACGGCCGTCAAGAGCGACCACGGCCCGGCCTTCCGCGGCCCGGAGAACCGTCCGTTCACGAGCGACCTCTCCGGGCAAGACTTCTGGACGTTGCTCAGCGCCGGCTACCGTCCGCTCGGGTTCGTGATGGGCAACTGCGTGTACTACGTCGGCGACGGTCCGAGGCCGGGTCAGATCACGGAGAACATGGAGCTCGTCGGCCCGACGCAGGCGCTCTACGACTCGCGCGAGCTCGCGATGGAGCGCATGCAGATCGAGGCCGAAGCGCTCGGCGCGGCGGGCATCGTCGGAGTGCTCGTCGACGAGAACAACCACACGTGGGGTCCGAGCGTGCTCGAGTTCAGCGCCGTCGGGACCGCCGTCGTGCCCATCCGCGAGGACCACCACATCCCCAGACCGCAGCTCGTGCTCAGCGTGGCCGACTGATGCGTTCCTCGGGGGAGGAAGGGAGAGCGCGATGACGGTCGAGCGCACGCGCCATCGGCTCGATCTACGCGCGAGCCTCGAGCGCGTGCGCCAAGGCGGTATCCCGCTACGGGCCGAGGAGCGCCTCGCCGAAGAGGCCGGCCCGAACCGCAAGCTCTTCACGAGCGACCTCTCGGTGAGCGAGTTCCTGATGGCGCGCGACATCCAGTGCGAGCCCATCTCGCAGGTGATGGGCTCGAGCATCTATCACGTCGGCCAGATCGCGGACTACAAGGGCAAGACCGGCGAGATCTCCGTCATCAGCGACGCGCATCGCGCCTCACGTCGAGCGGCGCTCTCTCGTCTCTATCAGGAGGCCGCGCTCGTCCGCGCCGACGCGGTCATCGGCGTTCACCTCCGCGATCGCATGATCACGATGGGCGCGCGCGGGAAGGGCGGCGACGACGGGGGCGAGGTGCTCGAGTTCACCGTCGTCGGCACGGCCGTGAAGGCGCCTTGGATCACGCACGCGCCTGGGCAGCCCATCATCACCGATCTCTCCGGGCAAGACCTCTGGGCGCTCGCGCAGGATGGGTTCGAGCCCTGCGGGTTCCTCTTCGAGTTCTGCCGCTACCACGTCTGGCACGTGACGCGCGGCGTCCAGTCCGGTAGCGCCGAGCTGCGATCCGCGAGCGATGCGGTCGAGAAGGCGCGGTCGATCGCTGCCGACAAGCTCCTGCGACAGGCCGCGCAGCACCAGGCCGAGTTCGTGGTCGGGAGCGACGTGAGCGTGAAGCTCCGAGAGGTGCCCTGCGGCTTCCGCGGCTGCGAGCTCGACGACGTCGACGTGGACGTGAGCTGGTTCGGTACCGGCGTGCGGCGGATCCCGAATTTCAAGGCGCGTCCCTACGAGAAAGCGCCGCTGCTGCTTTCGTTGATGCCGCTCGGGCGTCGCAAGGACCTCGTCATCGATGGTGAGGACGACGGCCGCGACGTCGAGATCGCAGCGGAAGAAGCCTCCGAGGCCGCGCTCGAGGCGGACGAAGCGGCGGGGGAAGGCTGATGTCCGGCCAAGACTCGCGCGACCAGGCCCAGATCCCCCAGCACGCCCGCGAGCGCCTCGCGGACATGCGGGCGAAGAAGCTCTTCACGAGCGATCTCTCCGTCAGCGAGTTCCTGCTCGTGAAGGAAGCCGGCTTCGATCCGGTCGGCCTGGTGATGGGGACGTCGATCTACCAGGTCGTCCCGAACATCCCGAACCTCCCGCGAGACCAGCCCGGCTGCGAGCTCGTGGAGACGACGCGCGCCCTCTATCACGCGCGGGAGCTGGCGATGAGCCGCATGGAGGCGGAGGCGGAAGCCCTCGGCGCCGACGGCATCGTGGGCGTGCGCCTCACGGTGAACATCTCGACCGATCCGCAGCGCGTCGCGTGGCAGCAGTACCGCACGTGGAACGACTGGTCGCGCAAGTCCGGTTTCCGCCGCCCGCAGAGCGTGCCGACGACCGGCTGGTTCCAGAGCTGGCCAGATCTGGCGGCGAGCCAGTGGCACCAGTGGGGCTTGCGGCTCGGCTGGGTGCAGATCCCGCTGCCCCCCTGGGCGTGGCCGAACGGACAGGCGCGCTACTCGCTCGGCGCGAACACGGCCGAGTTCATCGCGATCGGCACGGCGGTCCGGCAGAGCAACGGGCAGCACTACCGGAACAAGCACGGCAAGCCCTTCCAGTCCGACCTCTCGGGCCAGGACTTCTGGATGCTCATCAAGACCGGCTATCGACCCGTCGGCTTCGTGATGGGCAACTGCGTCTACTACGTGACGCCGACGATGCTCGCGGCGCCGGCGAGCCGGAACATGGAGCTCGTGGCCTACACGCACGCGCTCTACGACGCGCGCGAGCTCGCGATCGAGCGCCTGCAAGACGAGGCGGAGGCGCTCGACGCGACGGGCGTCGTGGGCGTGACCGTCGCGGAGAAGCAGCACTCCTGGCGCGCGAGCCCGTGGAACGTGGGAAACGCGGCGCTCCAGACCGGGGAGATCATCGAGCTCTTCGTCGTCGGCACCGCGGTCATCCCGGCGGGCGGCAGCGATCTCGTCAGGCCGACGCTCGTGTTCTCCGCCAACGACAAGATCGTGGTGGCCAAGCCGGAGGGCGAATGAGCCAGCAAGCGCAGCCGGCCGCGCTCAGCGAGCTCTCGGTCACCGAGTTCCTGGCGCTCGCGCGCATCGGCTACTTGCCGCGCGGTCTCGTCGTCGGCTCGTGCGTGTTCTCGGCCGGCTCGCAGTACGACTGGGCCGTCGCGACGCGCGAGGTGCAGATCCTCAGCAACGCGATGCGGAGCGCGCGCCACCTCGCGGTGAAGCGGATGCGCGCGCAGGCCGTCCAGCTCGCCGCGCACGGCGTCGTGGACGTCCGGCTCGAGGTCGAGCACCACCTCTGGCGTGGCGGACGTCAGGTCGCGAAGTGCATCGCCCTCGGCACGGCGATTCGCTTCGATCGCAACCACGCGCCGGCGGAGCTGCGCGGCGCGCCGAGCTTGGCGCTCGCGAACGGCGCGCCCTTCGACAGCGATCTGACGGCCAGTGATTTCGTCACGCTGCTGAGCGCGGGCTACCGGCCGATCACGGTCGCGATGGGCAACTGCGTGTACGGGCTCGATCCGCGAGAGCTGAGGAATTATCGCGGGCACGACGCGGAGATCGCCTCGTACACGCAGGCCTTCTTCGACGCGCGCGAGACCGCGATGGGGCGCCTCCAGCACGACCTCTTCAGCGAGTGGCCTCAGGGGAACCCGGACTGCCCGACCGGCATCGTCGGGATGACCGTGAGCGAGTCGACCTACGGCGGACAGGGCGCGTCGGGCCCGCCGATCGTCGAGTTCACGGCCGTCGGCACCGCCGTCGCGCCGCTCAGCGAGGGCGATCCGCGGCGCACCGTGCAGCCGCCGCGACCGCACCTCGTCGTCCCTCTCGACCGGTGACAGCCGATGCCGTCGAAGCTCCCGTTCGATCCTCCCCTCGAGCCGATGCTGTCGAAGCCGCACCCCGCGGTACCCGAAGGCGACTTCC